>JAUSHW010000040.1 GCA_030648395.1 Nitrospirales bacterium
GTCCGTATACCTCTTACAGATCAATTGCAAAATCAGGCTCCATTTCTACCCCCTACGGATAAATCTTGTACAGCATGCGGGGAAAGGGGATGGTCTCGCGGACGTGCTCGATGCCGCAGATCCAGGCGACGGCCCGCTCGATGCCCATGCCGAAGCCGGCGTGCGGGACCGATCCGAACGTGCGCAGGTCCAGGTACCACTTGAAGGCATCTTCAGGGAGGTGGTGCGCATGCAGGCGCGCCAGGAGCTTGTCGCGTTCGTGGACGCGCTGGCCGCCCCCGATGATTTCGCCGTAGCCTTCCGGGGCCAGCACATCCATGCACAGCGCGAGGTCCGGGGTCTCAGGGTCGTTCTGCATGTAGAAGGCCTTCAGCGCGGCCGGGTAGCGGTGGACGATCACCGGCCGGTCGAATTCGTTGGAGAGGATCGTTTCCTCATCGCCGCCGAAATCGTCGCCGGGTTGAATCGGATTCCCCTTCTTTTGCAAGATCGCCACCGCTTCGGCATACGTGAGCCGGGGAAACGGCGGCACAACGGCTTCCAGCTTTTTGACGTCCCGCTCCAGCACCTTCAACTCCTCGCGGCGATGCTCCAGCACTCTCGCCACGATATGGGTGAGAAACTCCTCAGCCAGCACCATCATATCCGCGAGCTCCGCGAAGGCGACCTCCGGCTCCACCATCCAGAACTCCATGAGGTGACGGCGGGTCTTGGATTTCTCGGCCCGGAAGGTCGGCCCGAAGCAGTAGACTTTTCCGAACGCCGCCGCCGTCGCTTCGTTATAGAGCTGGCCGCTCTGCGTCAGGTAGGCCTGCTCGCCGAAGTAATCGGTCTCGAACAGCGTCGTCGTCCCCTCGCAGGCATTGGGGGTGAAAATCGGCGTGTCGGCCAGGATGAACCCCCGGTCGTCGAAAAAGTTTCGGCAGGCCCGGATGATCTCGTGGCGGATTCGAAGAATGGCCTCCTGCCGGTGGGACCGGAGCCAGAGATGCCGGTGCTCCATCAAAAAACCGGTCCCGTGCTCTTTGGGCTGGATCGGGAATTCTTCCTCGACCAGCTGCACCACTTCCAGTCGGGAGACGTGCAATTCGTATCCTCCCAGCGCCCGCGCGTCGGCTTGCACGGTCCCCGTCAGCAGGAGGGAGGATTCCTGCGTCAGTCGGCCTGCCAGGGCAAACGCCTCGTCGCCGACCGCCGCCTTGCTGACGACCGCCTGGATGTCGCCCGTCCCGTCCCGCACCACCAGAAACGCGATCTTCCCGCCGACCCGCTTGTGGCGGAGCCAGCCGCGCACCGTCGCCTCCCGCCCCGCGTGTTTTGCGATCTCATTGATGTAGGAAACCGGCATGCGCCGAGTCTATACCAGGGGCCCAGAGGGCGCAAGGCGCGGAGATCGGGTTGCAGCCTCTGCGCCGACGCCGTACAATGCGTCCAGCATGCACGCTCCGACTTCCGTGCTCCACGCGCTCCAATGGTGTTCGGCGGCGCTCCTCGTCGCGATGGGGACCGCCTGCACGCCGGGCGAATCCCACCAGGCTCCCGATCTCTTCTATCTCTACAAAACGATCGCAGTCGGCAAAAATCCCACGAGCGTCGTCGCCGGCGATCTGAACGGCGATCGCTTCGCCGATCTGGTCACAACGAACATCAGCGGCGACTCGCTGACGATTTTGCTCGGCAACGGGGACGGCAACTTCAAGGACCCGATCATCTTGCGCCTGCAGGAACAGCCCCGCGCCGTCGTCCTCCACGACTTCAACGGGGACGGCAAACCCGACCTGGCCGTGGCGACCGCCGGCAACAACCGCGTGACCATTCTGCTGGGAGACGGGACCGGCCATTTCGCAAATGGAGACAGCTACCCGGCGGTCAAATCGCCGGTCAGTCTGGCCGTGGGGGACTTCAACCGGGACGGCAAAGCGGACCTCGCCGTGGCCCTCCGGAACGACAAACTGCTCATCCTGGTGGGGCGCGGAGACGGCAGCTTCCTGCAAAAGGGCGCCTATGAATACGGCGACACCCCGACCTCGGTCACCGCCGCCGACGTTGACGAGGACGGCATGACGGATCTCGTGGTCACCCATGGCGGCAAAATGAGCAACAGCGTCGTGGTCTTCCTGGGCAAAGGAAACGGCACGTTCCAGGCGCCCGTCCCCTACCCGACCGGCCACAGCCCTCTCAGTGTGTCGGTCCTGGACCTCAACGGCGACCGCCACGTGGACCTGCTCGTCATCAACGGGGAGCGGGACGACATCAGCGTCTTTTTCGGCAAGGGAGACGGCACGTTTGCACAAGGCACGTCCTTCGGCGCGAACGCCGGCCCAATCTCGGCCGTGGCCCAGGACTTCGACGGGGACGGCAAGACGGACATCGCCGTCGCCAACAACATGTCGAGCGACCTGTCCGTGCTGCTGGGCAAGGGCGACGGCACGTTCTGGCAGCCGCCGCGCAGCTACCGGACCGGCGCGGCCCCGTTCGCCGTCACGGCGGTGTCGTTCGGGCCGCAGGATCCGCGCCCCGGACTGGTCACCGCAAATAATCTGGCCAACACCGTCTCGATCTTCCTGGCCAAGGATCCCCGCTCGCATCTGGTGCCTTCTAAGTGAGTCGAATTCCGTAGGCTTGACAATCCAGAGCCTCGCCGCTAGATTGGACCGTGGAGATGCTGGACGCGTGAAAACATTCCTCTGGTGGTTCATCACTGGATCCGTGACGACGCTGGCCGTGCTGATGGTGCAGGGCGGCGTGCAGGATCTGATCAGCGGCGACAAGAGCGCCTTCAACTTTGTGCTCACCATTGCCGGCGGCGGACTGCTGGCCGGGTGCATCGCCATCATCATGAACCGGATTAAATAAGCCCGCTAAGCCCTCCTCGCGTCTGCTTTTCGCTTGACTCACACGCAATGCCATGCCAGAGTGACGGGCATGAAATGCTTGAAATGCAAGGGCTGTGTGCTGTTTGAGCGGCATTACACGCTCGACAGCCGCCGCCTGTATGCCCGCTGCCTGAACTGCGGGTTCTGGCTGGACCTGGCGGATCTGCTGCGGTTCTTCCATCAAGTACTGGCGGCCGGGGTAAAGGACCTGAGCCGCAAAGTCACGATTCCCTCATGAACGCCGCCCGTTGCCGCCAGGTTATTTGCCTGATCGTCGGTACGGCGTTTCTCCTGTTTCCCTCTTCCGGCAGTGCCGCGGGCTCCCCGGCGGACCACGCCACGCGCGCCCACCACATGTCCAAGGCGAAACCCGCGCAAGTCAAAACATACAAACGCAAGGCCCAGCGACGGCCCCTGCCGCCTGAAGGGATTCTGCTGAAAGACCTGCGGACGGGGCAGGTTCTGTTTGAGCAAAATGCCGATCTGTCCATGGCGCCCGCCAGCCTGACGAAGATCATGTCGGCCATCGTGATTATCGAGGAAGGCAATCTGGACGACCAGGTGACGGTAAGCCGGCAGGCGGCGGCCGCCCACCGGATCAAGCTCTATCTGAAGCCCGGCCAGGTCCTTCCGCTGCGGGGCCTTCTGGAGGCCATGCTGATTCGCTCCGCCAACGACGCCTGCCTGGCCGCGGCGGAACACGTGGGCGGGGATGAGGAGTCGTTCGTCGAGAAAATGAACACCAAGGCTGCGGCCATCGGGCTGCCCCGCACCCACTTCCAAAATGCCTGCGGGTTCGACATGCCGGACCATTTTTCAACGGCCGAGGACCTGGCGGTGTTGACGGAATATGCGATGGGGCACGAAACATTCGCCGCCATCGTGAAAGAATCGGCCGCGGTCATCCGCACCACCGATCAGCGCAAGAAATACATTGCGCGGACGACCAACCGCCTGCTGGGGACCATGGATGGAGTGATCGGTGTGAAAACCGGCTATACGAGCGGGGCTGGACGCTGCCTGATCACCGTCGTAACACGTGACGGCAGGGAACTCCTGCTCGTCCTTCTCAATGCGCGCCAGCGCTGGTGGCGCGCACATGAACTGCTCGAATACGGTCTCCGCGCGCCCGCCCCGGAGACGGTCGCGACGTCACGCTAGCCCGCCCGCTCAGGTCCCTGTATTGAACTCCACCGTGATGTCGCGGCCGTTGAAGAGAATCACCATCGTCCCCCCCTTGTAATTCAACTTGGTGAACGTGGTCTGGTCCTCGGCGAATTCCTCCTTGCCGAGCAGCTTCCTGGCCTCGTCAATGCCCTCGCCCCGCAGCACAAGGCGAAAAACCCCCGTGGCCAGATGGGCGAACCGCTGGGTGATGAAAATATAGTCCACCTTGCCGTCCATCAGCCTGACTCCCGCCATCACATTGCCAGGGTTGCGCTTGTCGAACACCATGACGAAGACGTCCTGCACATCCACCCGTAGGCCGGGGATCTTGGTCTTGATGAGGTTGTCCTTGACCTTTGCCTCCGAGTCCCCAAGCTTGACGCCGAACAGGGAGACGTCGGGGGCCGTGAACTGCGCAAGATCCATCACCTCGGACTCGGTCAATTCGTAGGGCGCGGCGCTCACCGCCGACGCCGCCAGGACGACCAACGCACCAGCCCAGGCGACCGCGCGCAGGCCGCTCAACCACTTCCCCATGCCGTACCCCCATTCTAAGTTGTCGAACTTCAAAATCGCGCCATGGTATCCAACCGGCCCCTGAGATGCAAGCGTCCGGAACGCCGTTCCCGACGGCCTCACGTTCCCTGTTCTCCCGATTTCTTCGACGTTGCCAGGAGCAGTCCCGCAAGCATGCCCAACCGGCTGAAATAGGCGGCGGCAGCGTCTTCGAGAGCCGGCATCAGGCGGTCCAGATCCGCCCTGCAGTCCTCCAGAATGGCGACTCGCAGCGGGTCCAGCGCGTCTCCTGCGCTCAGGTAGAACGCTACGCACCCCCCAATGACTTCGTCCAGCACCCAGAGCTCGCCCCTGGTTTCCCGTGGCACGTCGGGGAGCTCCGCCTGCCGATGCGCCCGCCAGAGTGTCAGGATGTCGTCTGACATGCACCGGCGCTCACGTGACGCTCGCGCTGTAGGCGAGCGTCGTTGCCAGACTCATCAGCACGAGACCCCACGCGCGATACTCCCAGAACGGCCGCTTGAACCACCACTCCAGGAAGGCTTCCCGCCGGCCGATCGGGGCGCCGATCAGAAACAATCCCTTGGCGAGCCCCAGGCATCCGGCCACGATCCAGACGGCCCGGAAAGCCAGCCCCCCCGTCCCGATCACCAAAATGAGGCTGACCACCATCCCGACCTGAACGAGCACGAATTGCCGGAACTCGTCGGACGCGAGCCGGTCGAATATTTCGATGGTCCAGGCCGGCGCAATGACCAGCCCGAGCCCGATGGAAAACCAGACCACCCCGATGAAACTGAAGAGGAACCCCTTCACGGATAGAGTCCGCGAGCCAGGTGCGCCTGCCCGATCTTGTCGATCCCGCTCATGAGCGCAGCCATTCGCATGCTGACTTTCTTCGCCTGTGAGAATTCAAGGGTTCTGTGGAACGCGGTCGTGATGATCTCGTGCAGCCGATCCCTGACGTCCTGCTCTTTCCAGAAATACTTCTGGACGTCCTGAACCCACTCGAAATAGGACACGATCACCCCGCCGGAATTGGCCAGAATGTCGGGGATCACAAAGATGCCTTTCTCTTCGAGAATGCGGTCGGCGGCCATCGTCGTGGGCCCGTTCGCCCCCTCTGCCAGGATCCGGCAGCGGACCATGGCCGCATTTTTCTCCGTGATCTGCTCCGAGAGCGCGGCCGGAACCAGGATGGTGCACTCCAACTGCAGGAGATCTTCGTTGGAAATGAACTCGCCCATGCCGCACTCATGGAGCGGGCGCACGTTGCTCTGGTAGCGGGAACGAAGGGCGGGAATGTCCAATCCGTGCGGGCTGTAGACCCCGCCTTTGGCGTCGCTGACAGCGATGATCTTCGCGCCCGCTTCGTGCATGATCCGGGCCGTATGCATGCCCACATTCCCGAAACCCTGGACGGCGACCGTGGCCCCCGCAATATTCAAGCCTAGGTGCCGCAACGCCTCCAACGTGACGTCGGTGACCCCCCGGCCCGTCGCATCTTCCCGCCCCAGGCTTCCACCGATGGCCAGCGGCTTCCCTGTGACGACACCCGGAACGGCATAGCCCACTTCCTGGCTGTAGGTGTCCATCATCCAGGCCATCACCTGCGCGTTAGTCCCCACATCGGGAGCGGGGATGTCTTTCTCAGGGCCGATCAGGGGAAGGATTTCAGCGGTATAGCGGCGGGTGAGTCGTTGCAGCTCCGCGCGGGACAATTTTCCCGGCGCCACTCGGACTCCTCCCTTGGCGCCTCCGTAGGGAAGCCCCGCCAGGGCGCACTTCCACGTCATCCACATGGCCAGCGCGGCCACTTCGCCCAGGTTCACATCAGGATGGAAGCGCACGCCTCCCTTGGAAGGCCCCAGCGCCGTATCGTGCTGCACACGATAGCCCATGAACACCTTGACGCTCTTGTCGTCCATCCGGACGGGAACAGACACGATCAGGGCACGCTGAGGCAGCGTGAGCCGCTCGCGGAGATTCCCATCCAGGCCGAGCCGCTCGGCCGCCTCCTCGAATTGGGCGACGGCCAGACGAAACGTCGGGGTCTCCAGTTCCTGGTAGAGGCTTGTCATGGCGATCGGGCTCAGACTTGCTGGGGAGCCGGCTCGTCCGGTGGAAGACTGGCCGCTTCGAGGTCCTGAGCAATTCGCTCCTTTTCCATCGCCAGCTGGAGCTTGGCGTATTCCCGCCGCCCCCGGACCGTCGCCTTGATCTGGAAATTGTCCGTGTGGAAGAACCACCCCGCGTTGACTTCGACACGATAGGGCTGGCCATCCTTCGACAACACAATGTCGCCGCCCAGGAACATGTCGTTCAAGGCCTCGCGGACCTGCGCCCAATCGGCCTCGGCGATTTCGTTGAGGATGGCGACGTTCGCAGAAATGAGTTGGGACTCATGGGCTTCAACCAGATAATTCAGCAGATGGTACCTGATGACGTCACGCGGCTCCATTGTATGTTCCTCCGTTTCCAGCGCACGGCGCGTCCGCCGATCCCACTTCCAAATGTGCGAAGATCTCCGTGGCGCGCGCGTCCGCCAGGGCCAGGCCGAACACCTCCTGGAATGCCCCGAGCACGGCTCTCAGTGTCTGATCGAAATCCACGAGGCCCCCCGTCTCCTGCGCCACTGAGGTCACGCCGAATCCGGCAAGCCCGCATGGGATGATGGCTGAGAACGGGCTCAGATCGTTCGCCACGTTCAGCGCGAAACCATGCCGCGTCACACCCCGCGAGATGCGGACCCCCACCGCGGCGATCTTGCGGTCCGCCACCCACACCCCGGGCATCCCGTTGCGGCGCCCCGCGGACACCCCAAGCCCGGACAGCGCCCGGATGACGGTTTCTTCCAGCCATGCGACATAGGCCTTGGGGCCCGCGCAGTAATCCCGCAGTTTCAGGATGGGATACCCCACCACTTGTCCAGGCCCATGATACGTGACGGATCCGCCCCGGTCGGCGGCACGGACCGGAATCCCATTGATCGCCCCACCGGCCCCTTGTTCGCCGACATGCGCCGCGCGGGCCGTCCGTCCCAGCGTATACACCGGAAGATGCTCGGTCAGCAACAGGGCGTCGCCGATGCGGTCCTCCACCCGCGCCTGGTGGGCATGCATCTGGAGGCGGCAGGCATCCTGGTAGTCGGTGAGCCCGAGATCAAGGAGATGGCCGATCACTTGGCCACCGGCCGCCTGAGAAGAATTTTCTCCTGGGTCGCCTTGCGGACCACCGAGAGGCGGGCCACAGGCTCCGACCCGTCCTTGAGCAAGGCGTGCCAGAGGTCGGACATATTATAAACCTGCGTGACATCCACGGCCGTGATCACGTCGCCATCACGCAGTCCGGCCTCGGACGCCGGCCCTCCGGACTCGACCCGGAGGACCAGGACTCCCCGATCCGCATCCAGGCCGAACGACGCCACAATGCTGGGCGTCACCGTGACCGGCACAAAACCCAGCGGCGGCCTGAGCATGCCGCCCCGCACGATCAAGGACTGCGCGACGGGAACAGCCTCATCGACAGCGATGGCATACCCGATATTCTGCGCGGCCGGCGCCACCGCCGTGTTGATGCCCACCACGCGGCCCGAGAGATCCACCAGAGGGCCCCCACTGTTTCCGGGATTGATGGCCGCATCAGACTGAATCAGGCTGTAGAGCGTTTCACCGGTCGGGGGAACAATGGCGCGATCAAGCGCGCTGACGACCCCCACCGACACCGTCGCCCCGCCCTTGATGGCCAGCGGATTGCCGATGGCCACGACCGTTTCCCCGATCCGCAGCCGGGAAGACGAGCCCAGTTTGGCCGGAACCAGACCCTCAATCTCGACCTTGATGATGGCCAGATCGGTCAGAAAGTCACGCCCGACCACGCGCCCCGGGACAAGCCGTCCGTCGTAGAGACCGATCACCAGCCGCGTAGCGCCCGCCACCAGATGATTGGAGGTCAGGATATAGCCGGGCGAAATGACAACACCGGACCCTGAACCGGATGGCACCGCTGGAGTGGGAGTCCCCCTGGCCGGCCCGTGCGCCATGACACTGACAACGGAGGGAAGGACCTCCGCCACCGCGTCAGGAACGGACAGCGTTTTCGGAGGAGCGTCGGACGCCGCCCATGCCGAAGCCGGGAGGCAGACAAGGCCGAGAAGAAGGGCGCCGCACAATACCCGGGCCTCAAACGGATCAACCCGCACCATCCATATGTCTCCCTATGATTTTGTATTGTCGCACATTCAGGCGGAAGGCGGAAGGGGACGCGCCCCGCCGGCGGCGGGGCGCACGGTTACAGAAGCGGTCGAAGGATCTGCTGAAATTCCGGGGCCCGTAACTTCACCAGGGCCTTCTCCTCGATCTGGCGGATGCGTTCGCGCGTGACGCCCAGGATTTGACCAACCTCCTCCAGGGTCATCGCTTCCCCCTGGCCAATGCCGAAACGAAGGCGGATCACGGCCGCTTCCCGCGGGCTGAGCGCGCCCAGCGCCCTGGCGACCTCACGGGTCATTTCCTTCAGCCCGACCTGGCTGTCGGGTTGCAGCGTCTCCTTGTCGGGAATGAAATCCCCCAGCAGGGTTTCCCCGTCCCCGATCGGATGTTCCAGCGACACCACGTCCTGAAAGACCTGGATCGTCTGCGCGATGCGGTCGCTCGTCGAGTCGACCACACCGGCCACTTCCTCCAGCGAAGGGGTCCGACCGAGACGTTGCGACAACCGTCTCGTCGCCTTGGTCACCCGCTGATAGGCTTCGGTCATGTGCACAGGGATGCGGATCGTCCGCGACTGGTCCGCAAGAGCGCGTGTAATGCCCTGCCGGATCCACCAGGTGGCGTACGTGCTGAACTTGAACCCGCGCCGGTGGTCAAACCGCTCCGCCGCCTTCATCAAGCCGATATTGCCCTCCTGGACAAGGTCCAGGAGGCTCAACCCACGCCCGTTGTAATGCTTGGCGATGTCGACGACCAGGCGCAGATTGGAGAGGACCATCTCGTCTTTGGCCTTTTCCAGCCCGGCCCACCCTTCATGATATTGCTTCAGGGCGGCTTTCACCTGCTTGGCTTTCGGCGTCGCCCGGCGGCTCGGTCCGCAGATCTCCCTGATCACATTCTTGATGGCAAGGCTGCCCGTCCCAAGATCCGTCGCCGACAGTCCGCTGACGCCCAGCACCTCCTTAAGATCGACCTGGCAGGCTTTGAGGGTGTCCGTCGAGCGAAGCCCCCGGGCAATAGTCAGGACCGTCCGGAGGGCACGCCGAGCCTGGCGGTCGCCCGCCTCAATCCGCTTGCCCAGAACAACCTCGCCCTCACGGGTCAGCAGGGCTTTCTTGCCGAACGATTGGAAGTACAGCCATTCCAGTTCAGCCAGATGCTCGCCGGCCGGCTCGGGCTTCCCGGGCTCGTCCGCACCCGCGCCTGCCTCAGCGCCTTCCAGCTTCGCCGTGTCCTCCACATCAACGGACTCGTCGTCGATGCTCTCATTCAGCAGGGTGTCTTCGTCCTTCATCTCATCCACCATCTCGTTCGATTCGGCTACGCAATCCTCTTTCATTCTTACGGACACGCGAACACCCTCAGATGTCTAATCGGCTGGCCTGCAATTCGTTACTTTTCGCATTCCGTCACGCGCAACCTGTTGAATACATGGCAAACATTCACGGCCTCGGAAAGCTCGCCAAGCTCGTCTTTATTTCGTTATCTCTAGATAACCAGTGACGAGGGTCATATCAAGGGCGAAGCGTGAAGAAATACGTGCGGTTCGAAGGGGGGGGCTATTCGGACTTGGTCAGCCGATTGAGATCCTCCTGCCTGCCGACGAGGACCAGAATATCCTCCTTTTCGATGACATCATCGAGCGCGGGGGTCACATTGAACACCTCTTCGGTGGTCATCCGACCCTTGACCATCCGGCAGACTTTCTTCCGGATACCGATGATGTTGACATTGTACGTCTCCCGGATCTTGGCCTCACGCAAGCGAAGACCCGACATGCGTTCGGGAACGGTCAACTCTTCCACGCTGAACCCGGGCGACAGCTCGAGGTATTCCAGCACGTTCGGAGAGATCAGCCGCTGGGCGAGCCGGATCGCGGCATCGCGCTCCGGGAAGATGACCTCGGTCACGCCCAGATTTTTCAGGATTTTGCCGTGCTGGGCGGTGACCCCCTTGGCGATGATCTGCTTGACGCCCATCTCCTTCAAGGTTTGCACGATCAGAATGCTGGCTTCGATGTTCTCGCCGATGCTCACGACCGCCACATCCACGTTCTGCGCGCTGATGGCCTTGAGCGCCTTCTCGTCGGTCGCGTCGCACTGGACCGCGAACGTCGCCAGATCACTGATGGACTGGACTTTCTCCGGGTCCGTATCGATCGCCAGGACTTCACACCCCTCTTTCACGAGCGTTTCCGCCACGCCGTACCCGAAGCGCCCAAGCCCGATCACCGCCACTTGACGTTTCATAGCCTCCCCTTTCGTGCCTATCTCACAGCACTTCGTGCCTAGCCCAGCACCACGCGCGCCTGCGCGTAGCGATACCGCAGATCCTCATGAGTCTTGACCGCAAACAAGCCGATGGCGAGAGGCCCCAAGCGCCCCAGGAACATGGTCGCGATGATGACGCATTTGCCGAAATCGCTGAACAGGGCGGAGAGGCTCAGCACGCCGCCGTTCCCGGTGGACAGCCCCACGGTGCCCGCCGCGGACGCCACCTCGAACATGATCCTCAGGAAGGGCTGGTTCTCCGAGTACGACAGGAGCATGGTAAAGCCCGTGACGAGGCCAAGCGCCAGGAGCGCCAGGACGTACGACTTGATCACCAGCTCCTGAGGGATCCGCCGGTGGAACATCATGACGTCGGCGCGCCCTTTCAACGTTCCCCAGATCGACGCGCAGATGATCCCGAAGGTCGTTGTCTTGATTCCTCCTCCGGTGCTGCCGGGGGACGCCCCGACGATCATCAGCAGGATGATCAAGTAGAGGGTGGGCGTCGCCACAAGGCCCAGATCGATGGTGTTGAACCCCGCCGTCCGCGCCGAAACGGAGTGGAAATAGGCCGCCAGGACCTGGTCGCCGACGGGCATCGCCGCCAGCGTTTTTTCATTCTGCACTTCGAATACCCAGATACCGAGCGTCCCCCCGAGGATCAGCAACACCGAGACCAGCAGGGCCAGCTTGGTGTGGGTCGACAGGCGGAACCGATGCCCGTGAATGTTATCCAGAACATCCCGGTATACCAGGAACCCGATCCCGCCCAGCATGATCAATGTCGAGATCGTCAGATTCACGGTCAGATCCGTCCGATACCCGATCAGGTTGTCCGCAAACAAGGAGAATCCCGCGTTGTTGAAGGCCGACACAGCATGGAAGATGCCGAAGTACAGAGCGCGCGCGGGGTCCATGTCGAAGGAGAACCGGGCCGCGAGGATCAGCGCCCCGACCGATTCCGCGATGAAGGTGATTGCCACAATGACCTTCACAAACCGCACGAGGCCTTCCATGCTCAAGGTGTTCAGCACTTCCATCATCATCATGCGTTCCCGCAGCCCGATGCGGCGGCCCAGCGCCAGCAGCAGCAGGGTGGCGGTCGCCGAGTAGCCGAGCCCGCCCAACTGCATGCCCAGCAGGATGACCAACTCGCCGAACAGCGTGAACTCCCGCGGGGTATCCAGGACGATCAGCCCCGTCACACAGACCGCCGACGTCATGGTGAAGAGCGCGTCGATGAACCGAATGCCCGGCCCCTCGGTCGCGAAGGGGAGCATCAGGAGCAGTGCGCCGATCAGGATCATGCCCAGAAATGCCATGGGCACGATCTGCTTGGCCGTGTACTGGCCCCCGCGGGCCCAGTCCAGAACCCTCGCGGCCATCCCCTGCTGAATGATCGTGTGCTCCATCAACGATGACGGATCAGGGCTTCTTCATCGCTTGCAGGAAGGGCGTAATGAGGTCGATCGGAATGGGAAAGATCGTCGTCGAGTTTTTTTCGGCCGCCACTTCCACCAGCGTCTGGAGGTACCTGAGCTGCAGCGCGATGGGGTTGCGCGCCATGATGTCGGCAGCCTCCAGGAGCTTCTGGGAAGCCTGGAATTCCCCTTCGGCGTGAATGACCTTGGCGCGCCGCTCGCGTTCGGCCTCCGCCTGCTTGGCGATGGCGCGTTGCATCTCCTGGGGCAGGTCCACGTTCTTGACCTCGACGACCGTGACCTTGATTCCCCAGGGCTCGGTCTGCTGGTCGATGATCCGCTGAAGTTCCACATTGATCTCTTCCCGCTTGGCCAGCAGCTCGTCCAGCTGGCTCTGACCTAGGACGCTCCGCAGGGTCGTTTGGGCGATCTGGGAGGTCGAATAGAGGTAATCCTGTACGGCCAGGACGGCCCGCTGGGGATCGACCACGCGGAAGAAAATGACGGCGTTGACCTTGACCGACACGTTGTCCCGGGTAATCACGTCCTGGGACGGCACGTCCATCGTGACCGTCTGGAGATTCACCCGCATCATCTTCTGAACGACCGGAAGCACGATGACGAGGCCGGGGCCCTTGACCTCCTGAAATTTCCCCAGAAAAAAGATCACGCCGCGCTCGTATTCCATCAGGATCTTGACACTGTTGTAGATCACGGCGGCCACGAGAATCAGCGGAATAAGGTACGGCATCATCGGCGACTCCTCTCTCGTTTTACTTGCGGTGCGGCCGCACGGTCAGCGTCAGGCCCGACACGGCCTTGACTTCCGCCTCTTCCCCTTCATGGATCGGCTCCTCGCTGACGGCATCCCAGAGTTCCCCCTGCAAAAGCACTTTCCCGTGCGGAGCCAGCTCGGTCTTGGCCACGGCGATCGTCCCGACCATGCTTTCGACTCCCGTGACGGGCCGGTGCCGATGGGACTGCACGGCGAGCCAGGTCACCGCCAGGAGAAGCCCCCCGAAGGTCACCACCGTGGGAATAATCACCGACAGGGACACTTTCAGAAATGGCGCATCGGTCTTCACGAGCATGAGAGCCCCCAGGACCATCGACGCAATCCCCCCCAGGCTCAACAGGCCGTAGCTCACAACCTTGATCTCGAGGATGAACAACACGATGCCCAGAATGATGAGCAGCACGCCCGCATAGTTGATGGGCAGGGTCTGCAGGGAATAGAACGCGAGGA
>JAUSHW010000046.1 GCA_030648395.1 Nitrospirales bacterium
ATGCGGCCCGTGAGGATGAACAGGGGGTTCTTCATCTCGTGCGCGATGCCACCGATCAATTGCCCCAGCGCCGCCAGCCGCGACATCTGTCTCGCCTGCCGCTCCAATTGCTTGCGCTCAGTGATGTCACGAAATGCCGCGACGGCGCCCTTGATGACCCCGTTTTCTATTATCGGATGGGATGAATATTCGGATGGAAACGTCGTTCCGTCCTTCCGACAGAATACTTCATGGTCAATACGGCAGCTCCGACCGGACCGGTATGCCGCATATACGTTGCACTCGGTGCCAGGGCACTGCGAACCGTCGGGCTGGGTATGATGCACCAACTCGTGAATGTGCTTGCCCGCCAGCTCTTGGGGAGCATAGCCAAACATCATGGCCCCGGATCGGTTGATGAAGGTGCAGTATCCTTCTAGGTCAACCCCGTAGATTCCCTCCCCTGTGGACTCCAGGAGCAAGAGTCGGTCACGCGTCAGTCTTTCCCGTTCTTGCTCTAACTGTTTCCGCTCGGTGATGTCGCGGGAATTGATCACCCCGCAGGGCTTGCCATGTTGATCCAGCATGGTCTTGCCGGTGGCTTCCAGTACATGCCAGCGCCCGTCCTGCCCGCGCACGCGCATCTCGATGGTGTGCGTGCTGCCCAGCTTCTGGAAGGCGCGCGCGATGATGCTTTTTGCGCCGGGTATGTCCTCCGGATGGACAAGGTCGAACCCGCTTTTTCCCTGTCGGTCGATCGGCCGGTATCCGAGAATCCGCTCGATTGAGGGACTATCGTAGAGGATGGTGCCTTTGGGATCGAGGACGGTGATCAGGTCGGAACCGTGCTCGGTGAGCGAGCGGAACCATTCCTTGTTGCGACGGAGTTCCTCTTCGCTTTTCTTGTAGTTCTCGTTTTCCTCCAGGATCTGTTGATACAGGACAGATTGCTTGCACAAGAAGAAGTAGCTGGCGGCGACGGCCAGAACGGTGCCGAATATGATCGTGATCGCATGGGATTGCCAGAGGGTCAGATCCGGCGCCAAGAGGTCCTTGGTCACCTCGAAGACAAACAGGCTAAAGAGCACGGCCAGCGTGATCTTCAACAGGGGATCGGCGTAGCCTCGAAGCTGTCTTTGCCAGTTCTGGCTATCCAATGTGTCATTTCCTGATTAGGTCTGTCGTACTGATACGCAAAGGGTATACCTTTACACTCCGGTGCGCTAGCAAGGGCTTGCGAAATCCACGCTGAAGGCCCTGGGGCATTTGGCTTCAGCGCTGCCCGATCGGGTTGTCGCAGAATGCGCCAGCGGCGACCGCAATACACGAGCAGCCATCACGAATTCCCTAATATACGCGCCCTCCGCTGGTTAGAAAAATTGGCATGTCCCTTGTATTGTTTTTCAATGGCGTGGAACCGATAATGTCCATTGCTGGAACAAGCCGTAACAATAAATTGATCAAAGGGGAGGAACATGGACATTCGCACCGAGAGCCGCAATCTCAAGATGACCCCGCGCTGGCAGGATGAAATTGAAGTTCGCCTGCACGATCTCCAGGAGGGCCACGGCGACATCATCCACGCACGCGTGACGCTGGAGAAAAACCGCCATCACAAAAAGGGCCCCAAGATCGCCAGCGCGCGGCTGGTGTGCAACGTGAGTGGTGGAACTTTTACCGCGAGCAAGACGGAGAAGACGTTCGAGGAGGCCATTCGGTCGACATTTCACGCGATGGAGGAGGAACTCCGGTCGTTCAGGGAGAAGCGAACGCAGAAGGCCCGGACCGAATCCGTGCGGCGGAAGCCGGCGAAACGGCCTCCGTCCGAGTAAAAGGAGCAGCATGAAGGTTCTCTGTGCGCTGGATGGGTCGAAGCATTCGCGGTGGGTGGTGGACGTGCTCAAGCGTGTGCCTTTTCCCGAGGGATCGTCCCTGCTTCTGGTGCACGTGCTGGATCGCGCCAGGCTGCGCCTGCCGAAGGACGCCGGCGGGCTGGCGCAGGGCGCGATGAAGCGGGCGCAGATCATGGCGGAGGAGATCGGCCGGGGGCTGCTGGAGCGCACGCGGGGCGTGCTGCGATCCGTCTGGAGCGCGGTGGATTGCCGGATTATCCGTGGGCACCCGGCCGAGGCGATCGTGCGGACGGCGGACAAGCACAAGGCCGATCTGATCGTGATGGGCTCGCGGGGCCTGACGGACGTTCGCGCCTTTCTGCTGGGCAGCGTGTCGAGAAAGGTCGTGATGCATGCCGGCTGTCCTGTCCTGCTGATCAAGAAGCATGTGCCGGTGTTCAGGCGGATCGTTGTGGCGATGGACGGCTCGAAGGATGCCTGGGCCAGCGTCGAATATCTGCTCAAGCTGCCGTTGCCCGAGCCGGCGGACATCACGGTCGTGTCGGTGGTGCCGCCGCTCCCGATCGACGCCATCGAGGCGCCGCAGTCCCTGGCGTCGTTTCTGGAGCAGCTGCGGACGCCCCTGCTCAAGAAGGCGCGAGCGGTGGCCACGCAGGCGGCCGAGCGCATACAGAAGGCCGGCTTCGAGGCCAGGATCGCCGTCGTGCACGGCCATCCCAGCCACGAGATCGTGAAAGTCGCCGAAGCCGAGCGCGCCGATCTGGTCGTCGTCGGATCCCGCGGGCTGACCGGGACGTCCCGATTCCTGCTGGGCAGCGTCTCGGACGGCATCATTAAATACGCTCCCTGCGCCGTACTCGTCTTTCGTCGGTAGCCGACTCACAGCGGAGCGTAGCCGTGAAATTTGCGCTGGTCCATCTCTCGGGACACATGCGGGGCGAGACGCAATATTTCGACCGTCCCTGGCTGTCCCTGGGCAGCGATCCCGTCAACGACGTCGTTTTTTCTCCGGACGGCAGCCATCCCGTGTCCCCCGCGCACGCCGAGCTCTTCCAGACCGACTGCGACATGCGCCTGCGCAACCGCGATCAGACCATGGGCGTATTGCTGAACGGCGTGCAGGCCGAGGAGGCGATTCTTGCCGACAAGGACATCATCCAGCTGGGCCCCAAAGGCCCCAAGCTGCGGTTTCGCATTCGCACTGAGGAATACGCGGCCTGCAAGCTGACGCGGGAAATTCTCGAGGACGCCCGGGCCGTTGCGGCCGAGGCGCAGGGCGAGGG
>JAUSHW010000051.1 GCA_030648395.1 Nitrospirales bacterium
CTTTCCATGGGAGATCGCCTCCTCGGCATGCTCGGCCGCCTCGGCCGCGTGCGACTTGGCCGCCCACGAATTTCCACTTACGACGAACGTCAGGGCGCCCAGAATCAGCGCCGCAACTGAAAGTTTACGCATCATGCAGACACCTCCTTAGCTTGAACGTTAGCAACCTTCGCCATCGACTGCTCTTTACTACTCCATCGCTCCAAGTGCTTGTTTTGAAAGGCAACAACACCCTAACACGAGGTTTTTCACGTGTCAACAAGAACGGCCTGGAACGGCCCTACCATGCTCTACGGAATGGCCGACCGGACGGATTCATTCCATCTTGACGCGCTTCTGGAGGTCGTAGAGTCTGATGATGTCCTTGACGGTGTTCGCGTCTTCGGGGCCCTTGTCCTCGCGGAGAAAGCCCTGGACGCGCGGGAACCGCAGGGCGTAGCCGACGCCGTCGGCGCCGGCGCCGCAGGTGTGCATGGGACTGCGGGTGATCTCGTCCGCCGCCACGGTGATGACATACGTCGGCTGGACCCACACGTCCGGCTCCATCCTGGAGTCCACGCGCGCCGGCTTATGCGTGACCGCGACGCGGTCAAGCCGCTCACGCAGCTGCACCCACTCCTCGTCGGAAAATCCCGTTCCGACTTTGGAGACCGTCGTGAAGGTGTCGGTGGCGGTATCGTAGACGGCAGCCAGCACGGTGCCGATGCCGAAGCGCGCCCGCTTGCCGCCGCCTCGGAAGTACCCGACGAGGCACAGGTCCACCGTGTCCGACAGCTCCCCCTTATAGTTGCGCTTGAGCTTGATCCAGTCGAAGTTCCTGGCGCCCGCCGTGTAGGTGGAGTCCATCCGCTTGGCCACGATCCCCTCGAGCCCGCGTGCGACGGCCGATTCAAAGATCTGGCGGACGCGCGCCGGGTCCTGCGTTTCTTCGGCCTCGTTTGGCTCAATCACCGTATCCCTGGCGATCCGCGCGACCAACTCCGCGCGCCGTTCGCGGTACGGCCTCGGCATGTAATTCTCTCCGTCGACATACAGCAGATCGAACACGAACAGCTTGAGCGGAAACTCCCGGGCGTAGTCGGCGACCTCGTGCTTGCGCTTGCGCTGGATGGTGGTCTGGAACGGCAGCAGCTCGCCGGTGCCTTCGTCAAACGCCAGCGCCTCGCCTTCGAAGATGATGTCGCGGGCCCGCACCTGCCGCTTGACCGCTTCGACGATGTCGGGAAACATCGACGTCGTACGCTCCAGGTTCCGGGAGAAAATGTCGACCCGGTTGCCGGCCTTGTGAATCTGACACCGAATCCCGTCCAGCTTCGGCTCGATCGCGCAGGGCCTGATCGTCTCGATTCGCTGCTGTTTCGAGCCCTTCACTTTCACCCTCTCCACCAGCTTCATCTTGTCGATGATCTGCTCGGGCTCCGCCACACGTTCGCACAGGGACATCCGGATCGGGTACCCGACCCGGACCGCGAGCCTGCCGATCGCTTTCAGCCCGCCCTTGCCCGCCGTCTCGCCGATGAGGCCCAGATCGGAGCACAGATTGTACGCGCGCTCGAGCTCGGGCTTGAACTCGCGCCCGCCCAGCTTGGCGAGCGCCAGCGCCTCCAGCACCGTCGCGTCCCCGACGCCCAGCCGCAGCCGCCCCATCACAAAGCGGGCGATGTACTTGGCCTCAATGGGTGAAGACGCCGACAGGAGGTCGGTCAGGTTGCAGAGCTTTTTCTCAACCGATCCTTCCCCCGCCGTGTTCGCAATGCTCTTGAACTCCCGGTACACCTCCGCCACCGTCAGCCCCTCGCCCGTTCGTCCCGCCAGCAGCGCCTCGGCCGTCGTGCCCAGATCGCCGCTCTTCTTGAAATGGGCAAGCACGTCCTCCGGAGGTGTCTCCGAGGCCTCGGCGAGCGCCCTCGTCAGAAGCTTGTCGGACATGCCGATCTCGAGCCCTTCCTGGAACGGGGGCTGGAGACGGCCCTGGCTCATGTAGATGATAGGCGCGATGTCGTCGGGCGCGGCCTGGCGGAAGAGATCGGCCAGGATGTCGAACATCTCCAGCCGCTTGGACGTGGCATCGAGGCGCTCGAAAAAAGCCGCGAGGTCCTGGAACCTCATCGGCCGCGGGTGGGAAGACGCGCTCAATGCGCCGTCGGCGGCTTGTTGGGAGTGGTCCGCTGAACCGGAGGACGCGCCAGTTCCTTCAGGTTCACGATCGGCAGGGTGAAGTCATTCCCCCACTCCCACCAGGAGCCCGGGTAGTTCTTCACCTTCTCGTACCCGGCCAGCTTCAGGATGAAGTACAGCCAGGCCGAACGGACCCCGCCCGTGCAGTAGCAGACGACTTCCTTCCCGGCGCCGATGCCTTCCTTCTCCAGCAACGCGCGGACCGCCTCCAAGGGCTTGACGGTCCCGTCCGGATTGCAGAACTGACTCCAGGGCACGTTGACGGCGGTCGGAATGTGGCCGCTCCGGGCGATGCCCTGCTGCACCGCCCCCTGGTACTCCTCCGGCGCGCGCGCATCCGCAATGACGGTTTCGGGATGGGGC
>JAUSHW010000061.1 GCA_030648395.1 Nitrospirales bacterium
CGCTCCTCGCAATGACATGCACGAGCTTTCACTTCACAGATATCTCGCTAATAAGTCCGCCGCCTCCGCGGCGCCGGTTGGGGCCGGCGCCGCGGTCTTCGGGGTGCCCGCCGACGCCTCCGCCAGAGCGGATTCCCAGCGCCCCGCGGCGAAATCCTCCGCGGACAGCTCCACGCCGCATCCGTACCGGTGCAAATACTCGACGAGGCCCGCCTCGTCCGCAAAATTGTATCGCCGGACGTAGACGACCGGCTTTCGATAGGCGACCGCCTCGACCGTCGTGGCATAACCCGGCTTGGTCACAATGACGTCGGCGGAAGCGAGCAGCGCGCTGAAGGACAGCGGGATGGACTCGGCTGAGCGGATTCGCCCGGCCCCTGTCGGCACAGGCCCGTTCACGACAAAGCGCCAGCCGTGCATCCGGTCAAGGCGCTCGCAGGGAAGCCCCTCCAGCGCGATCCCGCCGAAGGCCACCAGCGCCACCCGCTCATCCGCGCCGGCGCCGACCGCGTCCCGAAGCGCGCCCGCTTCGGATGCGACGAGTTCGGCCACAGGCCCCACGTCGGCGATCTTCCGGAATGCGCCCATCGGCATGCCGGGCGCGATACGGAGCATCAGCTCGGCCGACCGGTAGGACTGCCGTACCTGCTCAATAAGCTGCAGACGCTCGCGGCTGTCCGATTCGAGGAGCATCGCCAGAATGCCATCCCAGGTGAGGTTGCACAGCCCGACCGCCGGCACGTTCGCGGCAGCGCCCGCCTCGATCGCGAGATAGGAAATGTCCGCCAGCACGAGAGCCGGCTTGCAGGCTCGGATCGCCTGCGCTTCCGCCTCCACCCTGCGTTCCCAGTCTGCATGAAAGCGCAGATGCGCCGCCCATGTCGCCTCCACGTCAATGGCGAGCGGACCGCGCTGGACACAACCGACGTCCTGCTCGGCGGGACTCAGATCCCAGGGAATGCGCAGGCGGCCCTCGAAAAACCGCGCGGGCACCTGTGTGCGCAGGATCGCTGTCAGGCCGGGAACCCGACGGCCCAGTTCGTTCAGGACCGGCACCATCTGCGCGGCATGGCCGAACCCGTGGCTGGAGATGGCGCACCAGATGCGTGTCATTGAGCCATGCTTGTACCATAGACCGCCGGAACAATTGCTATACTGTCGATCATGGGTGTCTATGCGAAGTATGTGTTCCCGCACCTCATGGACTGGGCCATGGGAAGCCGGCGGCTCCAGGAGCAGCGCCGGGAAGCCCTCATGCCGCTGTACGGCGAAGTCCTGGAGATCGGGTTCGGCACCGGCCTGAACCTGCCCCACTACCCTTCCGCCGCGACCCGCATCACCGCCCTGGAGCCCGCGCATCTCCTTCCCCGAAAAGTCTCCCTCCGCATTGCCGGCGCGCCCATGCCCGTGACGATCGTCCAGGGCTCCGCCGAGCACCTCCCCTTCCACGATCGCCGCTTCGACTGCGTCGTGAGCACTTGGACGCTCTGCACGATCCCGGACGTCCTGGC
The DNA here is from genome assembly GCA_030648395.1 of Nitrospirales bacterium. Lineage (GTDB taxonomy): Bacteria > Nitrospirota > Nitrospiria > Nitrospirales > NS-4 > SCTG01. Next base: position 1,512 of record JAUSHW010000061.1, read on the forward strand.
CGCCTTGCGCGAGATCGGACGCGTGCTCAAGCCCGGCGGGCGGTTCGTCTTCCTGGAGCATGGCCGCAGCAACGCGCCTGCAGTCGCGCGCTGGCAGGACCGGCTCAATCCCCTGCAACAGCGCATCGGCGCTGGGTGCAACATGAACCGCCCGATTGACCGGCTGATTACGGAGGCGGGACTCACGCTGGGACAACTCGAACGGTTTCAGATGCCGGGGATGCCCCGTCTGGTGGGTGAGATGTACCGCGGGGTCGCCTCCGCGCATTGATTACGGCGACTTCGCGTGATACCGTTTGCCCGAGCACTCGCTCCGTGGCCCCGTAGCTCAGTTGGATAGAGCAGCGGTTTCCTAAACCGTTTGTCGTGAGTTCAATTCTCGCCGGGGCCACCAAACTGAGCCAGCTCGACCACTAACACGCTGGAGTTGGCCGGGCGAAGATGTTAGAATCGCCCTCCTGATCAGCAAACATTATCATCCAGGTGACATGAGACCCATTGCCCGATTCCTGACCGTTCTTGCGCTGCTCGCCATCTGCCCGGCCTCCCCCGCCATGGCCGACTTCAAAAAAGGTATGTCGGCCTACGAAGCCGGCGATTACGCCACCGCCTTGAAGGAGTGGCGTCCGCTGGCTGAGAAGGGAAACACCGACGCTCAATACGGCCTGGGCCTGATCTATGACAGCGGCAAGGGCGTCCCCCAAAACAACGCCGAGGCCGTCCGCTGGTATCGCATGGCGGCCGAGCAGGGCCTGGCCAGCGCTCAAAGCAACCTGGGGGTGCTGTATGCCAGGGGGGAAGGCGTCAAGCAGGACTACGCCCAAGCCGCCCGCTGGTATCGCCGCGCCGCCGAACAGGAATACGCGATGGCCCAGTTCAACCTGGGGGTGCTGTATGAGAAAGGCCAGGGCCTTAAGCAGAACCACACCGAAGCCGTGCGCTGGTATCGCCGCGCCGCCGAGCAGGGGGATGCCGACGCTCAGCTCAATCTGGGGCTGCTCTATGCCAAAGGACAGGGCGTCCCGCAGAGTTACGCCAAGGCCATTCGCTGGTATCGCATGGCCGCCGAACAGGGGGACGCCGACGCCCAGAGCGGCCTCGGGCTCCTGTACGCCAAGGGACAACAGGGCGTCCCGCAGGATCTCGTCCAGTCGCACTTGTGGCTGAGCCTCGCGGCGGCGCAGGGCGACAAGAGCGCCGCCAAAGAGCGCGATCTCCTCGTAAAAAAAATGACCCCCGTCCAGCTTACCCAGGCTCAAAAACTCGCCCGCGGGTGGAAGCCTAAAAAATGAGCGGCCGCAACGCGGTCAGGATTCTGCTATGCGTCATGCTGGCGGGCATGGTCGGCGCAACGACCTCCTGCAAGTCAGCCCCCCAGGGCCCCCCGGCCCCTCTTGTGATCGCGGACGGTATGAAGATCACCATGGACATGACGGTCACTCTGCCGGACAAAACGGTCGAGAGCACCGTGGGGAAAAAGCCGGTCACGTTCACCCAGGGCAAGCACGCCATCTGGCCCATCCTGGAAATCGCGCTGGTGGGCATGAGGGTGGGAGAGAAGAAAATTATCGCACTGGCGGCGGACCAGG
>JAUSHW010000070.1 GCA_030648395.1 Nitrospirales bacterium
GCTGGGGGCCGGCTGGCCCGGCATTCTGCTGCACGAGGCCATCGGGCACGGGTTGGAAGCCGACTTCAACCGCAAGAAGACCTCTGCTTTTTCTGATCGCATCGGCCAGGCGGTGGCCTCGGATCTGTGCACGATCGTGGACGACGGCACGCTGGCCTTCCGGCGGGGCTCGCTGAACGTGGACGACGAGGGCACGCCGACGAGCCGCACGACGCTGATCGAAAAGGGCGTGCTGCGCGGCTATATCACGGACAAGCTCAACGCGCGGCTCATGGGTATTCCGCTGACCGGCAACGGCCGGCGCGAGAGCTTCCAGTGCATGCCGATGCCGCGCATGACCAACACCTTCATGCTGCCGGGCGAGTCGGCGCCGGAGGACATCATCCGGTCGGTCAAGCGCGGACTGTACGCGGTGTCGTTCGGCGGCGGGCAGGTGGACATCACCAGCGGCAAGTTCGTGTTCTCGGCGAGCGAGGCCTACCTGATCGAGGACGGCAGGGTCACGACGCCGGTGAAGGGCGCGACGCTGATCGGGAGCGGCCCGGAAGTTCTCAAGAAAGTGTCGATGGTGGGGAATGACATGAAGCTGGACGAGGGGATCGGCACCTGCGGCAAGGACGGCCAGTCCGTGCCGGTCGGCGTGGGCCTGCCGACGATCAAGGTGGATGAGATCACGGTCGGGGGGACGGCGGTATGACGGTGCTTGATCAGAACCTGACGTCCGAGCTGCTGGCCAAGGCGAAGCGCAAGGGCGCGACGGCGGCGGATGTCGTGGCCGTCGAGGGCGATTCGGCCTCGGTGCAGGTGCGGCTGGGGGCCGTGGACAAGCTCTCCAAGGCGCAGGAGAAGCGGCTCGGCCTGCGGGTGTATTTTGGCACTCGTTCGGCAGGAGCCTCCACCTCCGACTTTGCGCCGGCGGCTCTGGACGATCTCGTCGCGACCACTTGCGCGCTGGCCCAGGCCGTCGTGGAGGATCCCTACTCCGGAATTCCTGATGTGGCGGCGATGGCGACGGACATCCCCGACCTCGACCTCTACGACGGCCAAACGCTTCCCATGGATCGTATGATCGAGCTGGCCACGCGCACCGAGCAGGCGGCGCTGGCGGTGGACCCCCGGCTGTCGAATTCCGAAGGCGCGGACTTCAGCACGTTCGGCGGCCGCACGCTGTTCGCCAACAGCCACGGCTTCTACAGCGAGTTCAACAGCTCCAGCTTTTCCACCGGCGTGTCGCCGATTGCCGTCCAGGACGGGTTGATGCAGCGCGACTACTGGTACGCGGTCGGGCGCAAGTTCGCGCAGCTCGAGTCGCCCGAAGCCGTCGGGAAGGAAGCCGGGCTGCGAACCGTCCGCCGTCTTGGCGCCCGCAAAGTCTCCACGTGCCGTGTTCCCGTGGTCTTCGATCAGGAAATGGCCGGCAGCTTCCTGGGCAATCTCTGCAGCGCCGTGAACGGCTACGCGATCTACAAGGGCACCTCGTACCTGATCGGCCGGCTCGGCGAGCGCATCGCTCCCGACACGGTCACGGTCTATGACGACGGCCGCATGCCGGGCGGGCTGGGCTCAAAGCCGTTCGACGGGGAAGGCCTGGCGACGCGGAAGAACGTCATCGTCGAGCAGGGCGTGCTGAAGACCTACCTGCTGGACACCTACGCAGCGCGCAAGCTCAAGCTCGCCTCGACCGGCAACGCGTCGCGCAGCGTCGGCGAGGCGCCTTCGGCCGGTACGACCAATTTTTTTCTCGCGGCCGGCACCGTGAGCCCGGAAGACATCGTCCGGTCGGTGAAGCGCGGGCTCTACGTCACGGGGCTGATCGGGTTCGGGATCAACATGGTGACCGGCGACTATTCCCGCGGTGCGGTCGGTTTCTGGATCGAGAACGGCGAGCTCGCGTATCCGGTCGAAGAGATCACGATTGCGGGCAACCTCAAGGACATGTGGATGAACGTCGAGGCGATCGGCAACGACCTTGTTTTTCGCGGGCGCATTGCCAGCCCCACGGTGAAGGTCGCCGAGATGACGGTGGCGGGTGGATAGAGATAACGGGACAACAAGGAGGCAAGCCATGCGCAGCAAAGCTGCCCTTGCGATCATCGCGATCGGTCTGTTTGCGTGGTGCTGGCCCTTCGCTGCTCAGGCGGCGGTGGACCGGGAGAAGCTCCTGAAAGATACCGGCGTCTATGCGACGTTTGCGGTGTTCAAGGTGGACGAGGATTGGTGGAAGCTGGACAAGGTGGCGCGAGCCTCGGCGGCGGCCGAGGTGAAGGCCGCGTTCCAGAAGCACGGCAATAGCGTCACCACGGATACCTACTTGTTGCGGGGGCTTGTGGAGAAGGCCGACTTCTTCGTCCGCGTGCATGCCACCGAGATGCTGCATAACCAGAACTTCCTGGTGGACCTGATGGGCACGGCTCTCGGCAAGCACCTGGTCAACACGCACACGTTCAACGGCATCACCAAGGGGCCCAATTACGTGCCGAGCTTGCCCGATGATCTCAAGGCCGCGCTGAAGACGCCCCTCGATCCGGGGGCCAAGCCCTACGCGATCGTTGTGCCGGTGCGGAAGGACGCGGAGTGGTGGATCACGGGACAGGACAGCAGGAACGCGATGATGAAGGAACACACGGAGGCGACGACGGCCTACCTCAAGACGGTCACGCGCAAGCTGTACCATGCAAGCGGCCTGGACGACCTCGACTTCATCACGTACTTCGAGACCGCCAAGCTGGACGACTTCAACAACCTGATCATTGGTCTGGAGCGGGTCAAAGAGAACCGCCACAACAAGCAGTTCGGCAACCCGACACTCCTCGGCACCATCCGCCCGCTCGACGAGATTCTGGACATCCTGTCGCGGTAAACGGGTTGACAGAGCAATGTGGAGCAGCTAGAATTGTGACCACAATGGTGGGCACATGATTACGGCATCCGTCAGAGACTTCCGGGACCGGGCCACGCAGATGCTCAAGCAGCGCGAGCCGGTCATGATCACGCGGCATGGCAAGGTCGTGGGGTTCTTCATGCCGGCCACCGGCGAGGCCCTGCCGCTTGAAATTAAACGCGACCTCTTTTACGCGCTGACCGACAGCGTCCGCCTGGCTATCAAGGACCGTGGCTTGACCGAGGAGGGAGTGCTTGCCGACTTCGAGAAGACCCGTGCGGCTCGTCGTGGACGCCAACCCCATTCTGTCCGCGCTTCTGGGAGGAAACGCAAGACGCGTGTTCTTTGAATCCGGGGTGGAGGAGTTTGCCGTCCCGGAATCAGTCCTAGGCGAAGTTCGAGCCTATATTCCCGCTTTCTCTACGAAGACCGGCCTTCCCCAGGACGTGTTGGATTTCCTTCTGGAGTTGCTGCCGCTGACCCCGTACGCAGCCTCGACGTATCGTCGCACGATCCCTGAAGCGGTACGCTTGATCGGGCGCCGTGACCCTGATGACGTTGCTCCGCTCGCCCTTGCCCTGCACCTCGATCTTCCGATCTGGACGAACGACCGGGACTTCGAGCAGACCGGCGTCTCTCTCTATACGACTGCGCAGCTCCTTGCGGTGCTATTTCCCAAGCGGGATAAATAGGAAGCCGCTGGCAAGTGCGTGATTGCCAGACCTGACCCTCAACCCGTTCTGAGGTCAACCTTGATCTAGGGCTGCCCGTGGATTTCCCAAAGGCATAGGAAATCCCTTGTGATGCCTGGACCCGGCGTATAAGATAGTTTCGTGTCACCATCCCACTTCTCAGCGTTGACGGTTATTGCCTGCCTCGCTCTCAATTTAGCTGCCTGTGGCGAGTCCTTTGAGGAAAAACAAAAGCGAGAAAACACAGCCCGCGAGGAGCAGCAGAAGCGCGTAGAGGTTCAGCGTGCACAGGTCATTGCGGAGCTGCGCACCACCTTTCACGCCGACGATGTTTGGAAAAATGGAACCGTTGGTTGGACCGTACAGTTACAAGACCGGCTTATTCGCCAAGACGGAAAGCCGATTATAGGGACCGGCTACCTACGAGATGTTCAGAGAGAGGGCGATCGTTTTCGCATCTATGTATCGCTTGGATTTATGGCAGAGCCGAGCGTCGAGTTCGTTCTCGAAGGTTGCCAGCCAAAGGCGAAAAGCGAAGACACGAATCCATTAAAAATACGCTATGGAAATACCACGTGGTACGCCTTTGTCGCCAGGGTTCAGCATGTCAGGCGTTCCGACATGCCGGTGATTTCTGTTGATGAAGGCAGCATAGCGATTGATCACCGACCTCAATGGATAGCTCACGGGGAATGCCTTGCCTTGCGGGAACTATCACAAAAATGACGGTGCTACTGCTTGATCGTATCGGCCTCGCGCGTGGTACATCGCGGATTTCTGCCTAACGCGTGCGCTCAACGGGCGGGGTGCAGCATCGCGAGCACCCGATCCGCTGGAGCGCAAGGTTAGAGGTCTCGCCTCTCAATCTCACGATACGCCAAAGTCTGCATGAGACTACTCTCGTCCCGAAACAGGGAGTAGGCATTGATGTTCATTGAGTCAAGCTTGGCTAGAAATCTATCTCGTTCGCTTGCAGGTATGACGTACTTCGTCAAAAGATCTTGTTCCACTACGGCACCGCCCAATGCTTCCTCATGATTGCAGTAGAGGTACTTCTCGCCATCGGGTTTCTTGCAGATGGTATACTCACTCTGTTGAGCGTAATGTCTCTCGTGCGTGACGACGTACGGACCTAGCCCGATTATACGAGCGCCGTTCCCGTCGAACGCTTTACCCTCGCCAAGATATTCCACATAAGCGTATATGGCTACACCATCGCAGCCCTCTGGGGGCCTAGGTGCGAATGCGAAGAAAGCCGCTAAGTATGGTGAACGGGACCAGTCTAACAGCGGCGAAGGGAACCCGTGGTGCCGCAAATAGATCATGAAATCGTACCCTGGCGGAGGACCATGGTAGCTTTCGTCGACGTCAAGATCAGGGTCTATGGACCAGGCGTTTTCTATTAGCGATGCCACAGCAGGCATGACAGACACGAGGATGCGATAGTACTCATTGATGGAGCGTGGTTTTTTCGAAAAGCGTTCCAGCGTAGTGAGCAGGCGCCAACGCTTGTCGGCGTGTCCGCGGAAGAGATAACCCGATACGTACGTCTTGGCACTCGCCCTTCTCTTTTCAAGGCTCTCGAAGATACGCGCCATCTCGCCTTCGAAGGTTTCCCAGTCCTTGAGGAGTACTTCCTTTACGTCGGGCATCCAGACCTCTAACTATTGAGCATGCTGGTCAGCATAGGTTGGGAACGCTGTCAGTATAGCACCGGTCGAAACATTTCGGAGGATGGCAGGAAAGAAAAACCTGGACAAGATTTATTTTCGAATGGATTCGGATAGGGCGGTTTGCGAACCGCCCCTACGAGGACGTGCAGTTGTCGCCATGTAGGGGCGCACCTGTGTGTGCGCCCTGCGTTTTGCGGGTTGTCGTGGTGGGTCGGGCAGACACATAGGTCTGCCCCTACGCGGGGGACGTGGAAATGCGGGCAGGCACGGGGGCCCGCCCCTACATGCAGAGGAATGCCCCCTCACCTTCATCCTCTCCCCCGAAACGTGGGCGAGGGAAATGAGAGAACCTTAGTTGTTCGTCGGCCGGATGATGGCGGTGACTTCGTTGGCCAGGAGGATGGTCAGCGTGTAGGGCGTGGTCTGGTCGCCGTGCGCGATCACGTACAGGGAGAGGAGCTGGGGCGTCGGCTCCGGCGGAAATGACAACAGGGCGGCGAATTCGATTCCTGGCGGGGCGACGCGCGCGTTCGCCAGGCGGAGCCGGAGCGCCATCAGCACGTCGCGCACGCGGGCCTCGCGCTGATCCTCCGGAATCGTGTCGGAAGCCGTAATGCCCAGCATCCAAAGTGGCTTACTGATGGAGATGGGCACAGGCAGGCCCACGCTGTGGGCGATGGGCGTCACGTCAATCAGGAAACCGGCCTGGATGGCCTGCTCCCGCGTGAGGATCGAAGCCGCCTCGTCCGATTCGGTCTCCTCCAGTTGCGGATCAAGCACCGCGTGAGGTTCGCTGGGGTCCGCCGCGGGTTCCTGCTCTGGAAGGGCAGGCACGCCCAGCGCGCCGCGGATGCCGTCATAGATCGCGCGGGCGGATGGGGACCACCGTGAGTCGAACGGAAGCCCTTTGAAGGCCTGGTCCGCCGCCCTCTTTTCGTCGTGGGCCAGTTCGCGTGGTGGCTTCGTCGGTTGCATATTTAACAGGTAAGTCCAGAAAAGGGCCCTGTCAAGCGGGAGGGGGAGGCTTTACCCGAACAGGTTCATCTGCTCGATGGGCGTGGCCGGCTCAGCCGGGCGGTCGAGGAACGCTTTCAGCTTGCGGAAGTCTTCCCGCAACGGCTCGTTCAAGTTGCCCTGGTGCAGCGCGGCCGCCGGATGAAGCAGTGGAAAGACGAAGAAATCCTGCACCTGGAAAACCTGCCCCCGCATCTTCATGATGCCGACTTTCTTGCCGAGCAGGGTCTGCATGGCGAAATTGCCGAGGGTGCAGACGACCTTCGGCTTGATCGCCTCGATTTGCTGGAACAGGAACGGCTTGCACGTTTCCACCTCGTCGGGCAGGGGGTCTCGGTTGTCCGGCGGGCGGCATTTGATGACGTTGGCAATGTAGATGTCGGTGCGGGACAGGCCGGCGCTTTCCAGAAGTTCGTTCAGCAGCTTCCCGGCCGCGCCCACGAAGGGGATGCCCTGTTTGTCTTCGTAAAACCCCGGCGCTTCGCCCACGAACATGATGCTGGCGTTGGGGTTGCCCGTGCCGAACACGACCTGCGTGCGCCCGGAAGACAGGCGGCACCGCTGGCAGTCTTTCAGGGAATGGTCAAGTTCCTGGAGCGTCACTGAATCCGTTTCTCCCGGCGGGACGTAGTCATAATAGTTTCGGCTGTACCCCAAGTCAATGCGATTTTTACCCGATGTTGGCCGTGAAATTGACCCCTAAGAAGGGCTCTGCTAAACTCAACTTTCAATGAGCGTTGCGCCCAAAATCCAGGCCCTCCGGGGCAACATCGAGCGGGTCATCAAGGGCAAGCCCTCGGTGATCGAAATGGTCGTGGTTGCGCTGTTCGCCCGCGGGCATCTCCTGATCGAAGACGTGCCGGGTGTGGGAAAAACCACGCTCGCCCACAGTCTCGCCCGGTCACTGGGCTGCTCCTTCCGGCGGATCCAGTTCACCAGCGATCTCCTGCCGTCCGACATCCTCGGGGTGTCGATCTTCCATCAGCAGAACCAGGCCTTCGAATTCAAGCCGGGCCCCATCTTCGCCCACATCGTGCTTGCCGACGAGATCAATCGCACGACGCCCAAGACGCAGAGCAGCCTGCTGGAGGCCATGAACGACGCCCAGGTGTCGGTGGACAGCCGGACCTATCCGCTGCCCCATCCGTTCATGGTCATCGCCACCCAGAATCCCTGGGAGCATCACGGCACGTTTCCGTTGCCGGAGTCGCAGCTCGACCGATTCCTGATGCGGATCCGGATCGGGTATCCGGACCTGGCGGATGAGAAGAAGGTGCTGGACCGTCCCCAGTCGCTGCACCCGGCCGACGAACTGGATCCCGTGCTCACGCTCCAGGAGGTGCTCGATCTGCAGGACCGGGCGGAGAAGGTCCGCCTCGACGACAGCCTCATGGAATATCTGCTGGCGATCGTGTCCGAGACCCGCCGGAGCGAATTGATCGCGCTGGGAGTCAGCACGCGCGGGGCGATGGCGCTGCATAAGGCGGCCAAGTCGCTGGCCCTCGTCCGGGACCGCGAGTACTGCCTGCCCGACGACATCAAGGATCTGGCCCCGATGGTGCTGGCCCATCGCGTCACGCTGCACGCGGGCCAGGGCACCCGGCGGCACCGCTCCGAAGAGGCCGAGCAGGTCATCCGTGACATCGTGGAGTCCGTACCCGTCCCCCTCTAGCCCCATGCGTTTCGAACGCATTCGCGAGTTCTTTCGCCGGTTCTACCGCTACCGGTCGCTGCGCCTGACCCCGGAGGGCACGCGGTTTCTGCTCCTGACCCTGGCCGTCGGCATGGCGGCCCTGAACACCGGCAACAATCTGCTCTATCTCCTGCTGGCGATGATGCTCAGCCTCATCGTCATGTCCGGCATCCTGTCGGAGCAATGCCTCCGGCATCTCGTCATTCGCAGGGTGATCCCCGACAATATGTTCGCGAACCGCCCGGCGACGGTTACACTGGCCGTCGCGAACCGCCAGCCGAGGTTGCCGAGCTTCTCGCTTCGCGTGCTGGACATCGTCGAAGGCAAGGCGGTGGATCGCGGCATTCATATCCTGCATCTGCCGGCCGGGGCGTCGGTCTCGCAGTCCTACCCCGTGCTGTTCACGCGCCGCGGGCGCCACCGGATCGACGGCGTCAAAATCCAAACGCGGTTTCCCTTCGGCCTGTTCATCAAGAGCGCGAACCTCTTTCTCATCTCCGATCTGGTGGTGTACCCCGAGCTCCGCCCCCTGCCGGAGAGCCTCGTCCACGATCTCGCTGTCCTGGGGTATGACCAGGCCCTGTCCAAGCGGGGTCCCGGCATCGGTCTGTACAACCTTCGCGAGTACCAGCATGGGGATGATTCGCGGACCATCCATTGGAAGACCACGGCGCGCCAGTCCCGCCTGATCGTCAGGGAAACCGAGACGGAGGACCTGCGGCAGGTCACCCTGGCGCTGCCCACGGCCGTTCCGGGCGGCCACGCCCCCGAAGGCTTCGAACGGGCGGTCAGCCTGACCGCCTCGCTGGCGGCGCATTTTCACCAGCAGGGTTTCGCGGTTCGATTGCTGGTCGGAGCGCAGGGGGTGCCCCACGGGGTGGGCGAGCCGCATCTCTACCGCATGCTGCATGTCCTGGCGCTCTGCGAGCCGGTTCCGGCCTGGCAGTCGGACGCGGCGGCCCTGGACGGATTGCGGGCGCTGGGAGACCGGACGGCGCGCGGCGAACTGACCATCGTGGTGATGTCCTGGCAGGATCCCGCCGTCGAGGCCGCCTGCCGGGGCGCGAGCCGGCTCGTTCCGGCATGGGAGACGCGATGACTCTGGAGCGCGCCTTTCATTTTTGCTCCCTCCTGCTGGCCGCCGTGGCGTTCATCGGGCTGGTGCTGACCGAGGAGATTCCGGCCGGACTGGTCGCGCTGGGGCTGGCAGCGCTTGCGGTGACGATCGCCCGGGCGATCGGCTGGGGCGGAGATCGCCTCGTCGGCCGGATCGCGGGCCTTCCGGAATCCGCCTGGACCGCCCTGCTGATCACGGTGTTCGTGTCCTTCGGCGTCGATCTGCTGCTGATCTCGCGGGACATTCTGCCGGCGGCCGTGCATTTTCTTATCCTCCTGATGATCGTCAAGCTGTTTCACCTCCAACACCGCAAGGATTTTCTGCAGTTGTACGCGATCAGCCTGCTGGAGCTCCTGGCCGCGGCCGCGCTCACGGTGGAGCTCTGGTACGCGGCGGTCTTCATCGCCTACGTATTCGCGGCGATCTGGACGCTCATTCTCTATCACCTGCGCAACGAGGCGGAAGAGGCGCACCAGGAGTCCTCTCCGACCACCAGGCCGGTCACGGCGCAGTTCTTCTGGACGACGAACGGCATCGCGGTCGGCTCCTTCTGCCTGACGCTGGTCATCTTCTTTCTCATCCCGCGCATCGGGACCGGCTTCTTTCAAAAGAACCGGACGGAGCTGATCCGCACGTCCGGTTTTTCCGAGAAGGTGGATCTGGGGGTCATCGGCGCGATCAAGCTCGATCCCACGGTGGTCATGCGGGTTGAGTTTCCGGATCAGCGCGGTCCCGTCAAGGACGCCCTGTACTTCCGGGGCGCGTCCTACGATACCTACGATGGCCGGGCCTGGGGCAACTGGTCATCGGTCCGGCGGATGCTGGAACGCACGCCGGACGGCGTCTTTCTGGTGTCCACGCCCGAAGCGGCGGCCGCCGCCGAGTCTGGCGGCGGCCTGCGCCAGGAGATCCTCATCGAGGCGCTCGATACGACCGTGCTGTTCGGGGCGTCGTTCATCGAAACGATCAAGGGCGGGTTTTCGGTTGTGCAGGTGGATGGTGTCGGCGGCCTGTCTTTGCCCTATCCGACGTCGGCTCGTTTTCAGTACAGCGTACGCTCCGTCCCGGGTCGCCTGCGGGAGTCGGATCGGGCGGCGGAATCCGTCAGCTATCCGGACCTCATCAGAAAGCGTTTCCTGCAATTGCCGGACATGAGCCCTCGCGTCGCGGCGCTGGCCCGCGAAGTGGCCGGGGAGGGGCGAACCCCCCACGACAGGGCCAAGGCCGTCGAGCGGCATCTCCAGCAACAGTACCAGTACAGCCTCGACGTCGGCACGACCGTCTCGGCGAGTCCCGTGGAGGATTTTCTGTTCACCCGCAAGACCGGCTACTGCGAGCACTACGCGACGGCGATGGTGGTGATGCTCAGGACGCTGGGCGTTCCCTCGCGCCTGGTGACCGGCTTCCTGCCGGGCCCGTGGAACGACTTCGGCAACTACTACTCGGTCCGCCAGCAGGACGCGCATGCCTGGGTGGAGGTGTATTTTCCCGGATCGGGGTGGGTGACGTTTGATCCGACGCCCAACGTGCCCGCCGCGGCGCCGCCTTTTTTTGGGAAGCTCGGCAAGGTTGTGGACTCGGTCCGTCTGAAGTGGGACCGCTATGTCGTCCAGTACAGCTTCCGCGACCAGATGACCGCCGCCAAGAGTTTTCGTGAAGGCGGCGAGAAGGTGCGGTCGGAGCTGTCCGATTTCCTGTCCGCGCTGACCCGCGGCCTGGCGTCCGTCAAGGCATGGCTGACCGAGTCGGCGAGCGCTCACAGTGGGTTCCTTCTGGGAGTCCTGGCGGCCGTCGTTCTTGTCGTGGGGTTGGTCCTGGCCTGGAGCAGGCTGGGGCGGAGCGGCGGGGCCCGGCATGCGGATCCGCGCACGGCCCGTCAGATTGCCGCGATCCACTTGTATGAGCGGATGCTGCGGATTCTGGAGGCCCAAGGGCTGCTGAAGCCTCCAGGGGCGACTCCTCTGGAATTCGCCAGACAGGTGGCGCGCGAGCGGGGCGAGGCGGCGCGGTCTGTCGAGTCATTGACCGGACTCTATTGCCGGGTGCGCTTCGGACAGGCTCCGCTCTCGCCCGATGACGCCAGACAGGCCCAGGAACTGCTCGCCGGGCTCCAGGCCGCTGGGCCAAGGTAACGTGCTATCTACACCGGTCTCTCCTTGACAGGATGGGAGGGGCAGACTACGATGGTTGCAGGCTGAACTGATACATGTCCTTCAGATTACAGGGCCAACATCTCCTTCCTTGGGTTCGCGTTACCGTCTCCATCCTCGTCGGCTGTTCCCTGGCGCTGACCGCTTCGGCGGGCTTCGGGAAAACCGGTGAGAGCGTTCGGGAGGCGGTGCACGTGGGAACCTACGAGGGCGTCATCAATCCGGTGGCGGCCGAATACATCAATCACGTGCTGGCGGTGGCTCAGGAAGCGGGCGCCGCGGCCGTCGTGCTGCGGCTCGATACTCCCGGCGGGCTCGACACGTCCATGCGGCTCATCATCAAGTACATCACGGCTTCTCCGATCCCGGTGATTGTTTATGTGTCACCAAGCGGCGGGCGGGCGGCCTCGGCGGGGGTGTTTATCCTCTTCGCCGCGCACATCGCGGCGATGGCGCCGGGCACGAATGTGGGCGCGGCGCACCCTG
>JAUSHW010000071.1 GCA_030648395.1 Nitrospirales bacterium
CATTCCCGTGCGCCTGCTGGATACGGCGGGCCTGCGGGAGACGGTGGACGTGGTGGAATGCGAGGGCGTGCGCCGCTCGCATGACGCGCTGGCGCGCGCCGAGCTGGTTCTGGCGGTGCTCGACGGGAGTGAGCCGCTTGGCGATGAGGACCGGCGGCTTCTGGATCTGGCGCGGGGCAAGGTGGCGATTCTCGTCGTCAATAAATCGGACCTGCCTCCCCGCCTTGAACCACGGCATCTCAAGGGTCTTACCGAAAAGAACCGCATTGTCTGGGTCTCGGCGACCGCCGGCGCCGGCCTGGAAGAATTACGTGATGCGATCCGCGATGCTGTGCTCAAGCAGGGACTCGAGCCGAGCGAAGGCGTGCTGATCACCCACTTGCGACATCGCGGCGCGCTCGAGCGGGCACAGGCCTCGCTTGAGCAGGTGCTGCTCTCGATCGAGCGCGGCATGGCAGCCGAGTTTGTTGCGGTGGACCTGCGCGCGGCTGTCAACGCGCTTGGCGAGATCATTGGCGAGACGACGACGGACGACATCCTCGACCGCATCTTCAAGGAGTTCTGCATCGGCAAATGATCGTCAAGACGCACGAAGACCGCTTTGATGTGATCGTGGTGGGCGGCGGCCATGCCGGCTGCGAGGCCGCGCTCGCGGCGGCGCGCATGGGGGCGCGCACGGCGTTGCTCACCATGGAAGAGGACAAGATTGCGCAGATGTCCTGCAATCCGGCGATCGGCGGGATCGCAAAGGGCCACCTGGTGAAGGAGATCGACGCGCTCGGCGGCGAGATGGGACGCAACACCGACCAGACCGGCATCCAGTTCCGGATGCTCAACACACGGAACGGGCCGGCCGTGCGCTCGCTGCGGGCCCAGTGCGACAAGAAGCAGTACCGGCTGGTCATGCAGCAGACGCTGCGCGCCCAGCCGGGCCTTGCGGTCATTTGCGGGACCGTGGATCGGATCGAAACGACGGGCGGCCGTGTCAGCGGCGTCGTCACCGGCGCGGGAGAACGGTTGGGGGCAAAGGCCGTTATCCTGACAACAGGTACTTTCCTTAAGGGATTAATTCACGTAGGGTTAAACCACTTCCCGGCCGGCCGCGGCGGCGAGGCTCCGGCCGAGCACCTCTCCGACTGCATGAAAGAATTCGGCTTCGCACTGGGGCGGCTCAAGACGGGCACCCCTCCCCGCCTCGACCGGGACACCATCGATTTCTCGATGCTCGCGCCGCAGTGGGGCGACGAGCCGCCGGTGCCGTTCTCGTTCCGGACCGAGAAGCTTCCGATGCCCCAGGTCTGCTGTCACCTCACGTACACCAATGAAAAAACCCATCGCATCATCCAGGACAACCTGGACCGCTCGCCGATATTCACCGGCGTGATCGAAGGCACGGGCCCGCGTTACTGCCCCTCGATCGAGGACAAGGTCGTGCGGTTCGCCGACAAGCCCCGGCACCAGATCTTCATCGAGCCGGAGGGGCTGGAGACGAACGAATATTACCCGAACGGCATCTCAACCAGTCTGCCGGTGGACGTGCAGGCCGCGTTCCTCAAAACCATCCCCGGTCTCGAGCGCGCGAAGATGCTCAAGCCGGGGTATGCCGTCGAATACGACTACTTTCCGCCCCGCCAACTCCACCCCACGATGGAAACGAAACTGGTGGAGGGGCTGTACCATGCCGGCCAGATCAACGGCACGTCCGGGTATGAAGAGGCGGCTGCGCAGGGGCTCATGGCCGGCATCAACGCTGTCCTGAAGGTCCGGGGCGAGGCTCCCTGCATTCTGGACCGGTCGGAAGCCTATATCGGGGTGCTGATCGACGACCTTATCACCAAGGACGCGAAGGAGCCCTACCGGATGTTCACCTCGCGGGCTGAATACCGGCTGCTCCTCCGCCAGGACAACGCCGATCTCCGGCTCACGGACATCGGCCACCGGCTGGGGCTTGTTCCCCAAGACGGCTACGACAGGTTTTGCGAAAAGAGGGATGCCATCAGTCTGGAGCGGGAGCGGTTCATCAAGACCCGGCCCAGGCTTACCCCTGAGGTGGCCGCCAGGGCGGTCGCATTGGGCATGGGCAACCTGAGCCCGGATACCACGCTTGCAGGCCTGCTCCGGCGGCCCGAGCTGGCGTACGGGGGGGTGATGGAACTCGCCGGCCTGGAGGGCCATCCAGACCCAGCCGTGCAGGAACAGGTCGAAATCCAGATCAAGTACGAGGGATATATCCACCGTCAATCCCACGAGGTGGATAACTTTAAGCGCCTCGAATCCCGCAGAATCCCATGCGATTTTGATTACGCCCATGTTAAAGGCTTCTCGCGAGAGGTTTTGGAGAAGCTCCAGAAGGTACGCCCCCATTCACTGGGACAGGCTTCACGGATAGAGGGGGTCACCCCCGCCGCCGTGTCACTTCTTCAGGTAGCTCTGGAGCGGTCCCGCCGAAACTGATATTGTTCCACGTGGAACATGTCGCCTAGCGCCCCCGCCCCCCCCGATCCGGCCTTACCGGCTGCGGCCCTCATGGAAGGCGGCCTGCGCCTGGGCATTCCGCTCTCCCCCCATACCGTCGCCAGGCTGGTCCTGTACATGCAAGAGCTGACCCGCTGGAATGCCAAGGTCAATCTCACGGGGCACGCGACCCAGGCCGATATCATCAACAAAGACTTTCTGGACTCCCTGGCCGCCTTCACGCTCATCAAGCCGGTCCCTGGGCTTATCCGGCCTGGACCAGGCCTCCAGGTGCTCGATGTCGGCACCGGCGCCGGGTTTCCCGGTCTGGTGCTGAAGCTCCAGGACCCGGACCTGGCCGTGACCCTGCTCGAACCGTCACAGAAGAAAGCGGCCTTTCTCCATCATATAATTGGCCTCCTGGGAGTCTCCGGGGCCACGGTCCTGATTGCGCGGGTCGAGGACCTCACGCCTGGTCAGGTGGGGCCTTTCGACCTTATCACAAGCCGGGCTGTCCGGCCCGAGCTCATCCTCGCGGAGGCCCCAAGGCTCCTGGCCCCCGGCGGCCAAGTCCTGCTCTTCCGGGCCAGTCCGATGAGCGAGGTCCCGTCTGGATACCGGCTGCTCCGCGAAACATCCTTTACGCTCCCCTTCACCAACGACCCCCGCACTCTCAGCCTCTTAATACCAATATCGTCGCCGAGCTGACTTCTTCACAGCCGATCGGCCTGTCGCGGGGGCCTCTCCCGCTCCCGATCGGCGCGGTTCAGAAACCGCTCCTCCACGGCCGCGATCGAGAGGCACCCCGC
>JAUSHW010000072.1 GCA_030648395.1 Nitrospirales bacterium
CCTGGGCGCGATGTGGGCGAACTATGCATGGGGCGGGTACTGGTCCTGGGACCCGAAGGAGACCTGGGCGCTGATTGTGTGGCTCATCTACGGGGCCTATATTCATGCCAGAATGAATCGCGGATGGGAGGGCCATCGCGCGGCGATCTACCAGATTTTCGGCTTGCTGATGGTGGTGTTCTGTTTTTGGGGCGTGAACTTTCTGCTGTCGGGGTTGCACGCCTATGCCTAGCATCATGCAGGAGTCGGCAGTCAGCCTATGACGGAAGAGTCCATCACGAACTCCGCTCCCCAGGTGAAGCCGTCCGGGGCTCGCCGGCTGGTGATTACTCTGGCCGCTGTGGGTATTCTTGCACTGGCGTTCGGCGTGGTCTGGTTGCAGAGCGCCAAGTACGAGCCGCTGACGGTCGGCATGGCGGCGCCGGATTTTACACTTCCGGATATGGCCGGAAAAAATCAGAAGCTCTCCGACTATCGCGGCAAGGTCGTCTTCCTGAATTTCTGGGCGACCTGGTGCAAGCCCTGCAAGGAAGAGATGCCTTCGATGCAGGCGCTCTGGGACAATCTCAAGAAGGAAGAGTTCGTCATGCTGGCGATCAGCATGGATCGGGTCACGACCAAGAAAGATATCCTGCCGTTCGTCGAGAACATGAAGCTCACCTTCCCGATCCTTGCGGACTCCTGGGGGCAGACCGACAGCCGGTACAAGCTGATGGGTGTGCCGGAGACCTATATCATCGATCAGGACGGCGTGCTGCGCGAAAAGGTCATCGGGCCCCGCGACTGGACCCGGCCGGAAAGCATGGAGACCATCGTCCAGTTGCTGCAGAAGCTGCCGAAGTCCGTCCGGGCCGACTAAATTGTGGCCGGTGCGTCGATTCGTGCAGCAGCTTTTCGTCTGGCCACTCGTTCTTGCTGCCTTCGTTTCCTGTGACAGAGTGCCTGCGAGCGAGGCCACTACATACGGTGACATGCAGCCCATCCCTGTCCTGACGGAGGCGCCCCGCGTCGGCCACCTGGCGCCCGATTTTGTCCTGACCACGCTCGACGGCCGGGAAGTGCGGCTGTCCGACTATCGCGGCCATGTCGTCTTCCTCAACTTTTGGGCGACGTGGTGCGGCCCGTGCAAGGTGGAGATGCCGGCGATGGAGCGGCTCTACCGTGAGTATCGCCGGCAGGGGTTTGCGATCCTTGCGGTTTCCACGGACGAGGAAGGGGCCGCGGTGACCAGGCCGTTCCGGGACTCCCTGGGTTTGAGCTTCACGATCGCGCACGATCCGGAGATGATCGCAGGCCGCCTGTACGGTGTGCGGACCTTGCCGGTGACCTTTCTGATCAACCGTGATGGCGTGATCACGCATCGGATCTTCGGGGCGCGCGACTGGGGGGATGCCGAGGCGCGGGACGGCATTCAGAAACTTTTGAGGATACGCTGAAGATGTTCGGGCAGCCTCCCGATATGTCCCTCTTTATCGCCTTCGTCGCCGGACTGCTGTCCTTTGTGTCGCCCTGCGTCCTGCCGCTCGTGCCGTCCTACATCACCTACATCACGGGGCTGACGCTGGAGGAGCTGACCAGCGAGACGGAGCGGACGCGGGTGCGCGGCGTCATCATCATCAACTCGCTGCTCTTCATCGCGGGCTTCTCCTCCGTCTTTGTGGCCTTCGGGGCGTCGGCCAGTCTGGTGGGGCAACTGCTGACCACCTATCAGGATTTCATCCGCAAGCTGGGCGGGGCGCTGATCGTGCTGTTCGGCCTCTACGTGATGGGCGTGCTGAAGATCAAGTTCCTGATGAACGAGATGCGGGTGCACCTCAAGAGCCGTCCGGCCGGCTACGTCGGCTCGGTCCTCGTCGGCGTGGCCTTCGCCGCGGGATGGACGCCCTGCGTCGGGCCGATCCTGGGGACGATCCTCGTCTACGCCAGCACCAGTGATTCCATGCTGACCGGGGTGAAGCTTCTCGCCAGCTATTCGCTGGGCATCGGCCTCCCGCTGTTTATCACCGCACTCGCCGTCGATTCCTTCCTCAATTACTTCAAGAAGCTCCGGGGGTACATGTACGGCATCTCCGTCGCCAGCGGCATCTTTCTCGTGCTGGTCGGCGTGATGATCTACACCAATTCCCTGACCATTCTCACCAGCACGCTCGAACAGCACGGAATCGGCTGGTACATCGGACAGTAGACACGGGAAGGGGCGCGTCTTGGCGCGCCCGGGGTGGGCGGGTGTGAACGTTCATGACGTGATCGTCGTGGGTATGGGGCCGGCTGGCGCCATCGCCGCGACCGAATTGGCGCGCGCCGGCTTTTCCGTTCTCGGGCTGGAAGGGAAGGCGCATCCCCGCTACAAGGTGTGCGGTGGAGGGCTTTCTGCCCGCATTGATCGCCTGCTGGACCCCGACTACCGTTCCGTCATCGAAGACACCATCCATCGAGTCCGCTTCCAGTTCGCCGGGGCAGAGGCGTTTGAAATCGCCTCGCCCGATCCGATCGCCTATATGGTCATGCGCACCCGCTTCGACGCGTTTCTTGTCCAAAAGGCGAGGGATGCGGGGGCGCAGGTCTGCGAGAACGAGCGTGTCCTTGCGGTGCGTGAAGATGCCGGCGGTGTTGAGGTGGAGACCGAGCGTGGCCGGTACGGGGCGCGCATCCTCGTGGGCGCCGACGGCGCCAACAGCCTCGTCGCCCGCTCGCTGTTCCCGGGGCGCCGCGGGCGTTTGTGGGGTGCCGTCGAATGCGAGGTGGGGGTTCAGCAGATCCCGTCCGGACTGGGAGCGGGGACTATTGTGTTGGATATCGGCGTCGTGCCGGGCGGCTATGCCTGGGTCTTTCCCAAGGAGGCAAGGCTCTCCGTGGGGATTGCTGAGTTTCACGGATCAGGGCGCAACCCGAAGCGAAGCTACGAGCGTTTCGTCCAGGGAGAGCCGGTTCTTACCGGGATCGACGTCCCCTGCGGGATGGGGCACCCGATTCCTCTTTACGGAGGCGCTGCGGGTGAGCGCATGCCGCTGACCACAAACCGGTCTCTTTTGGTCGGCGACGCGGCGCATCTTGCGGACCCGGTGTTGGGGGAGGGCATCTATTATGCGGTGCTCAGCGGAAAGATGGCGGCGGCGTGCATTGTGGACCATCTCCGCAGCGTGACGCCGGACCTTCTGGCCTACGACGCACAGGTTGCCGGCGAACTCTATCCCGAGTTTCGCGTGGCCGCCCGCATGGCGTGGACTTTGTACAGGTTTCCGCAGATCTCGCACCGCGTGATCCGCCGCAGGCCGGAAATTCTCGAACTCTATGCCGAGGTGCTGAAAGGCAGGGAGACCTACCGGAGTTTCTATGCCAAGGCTAAAATGGGCACGAAAGACTCGTTCGCCCATCTCCTGAAAGACGCCTGCCTGGCAGCGTTTAAAAGCTGAGTACTAGCAGCTGACGTTCAGGCCGCAGGTGACGACCTGGGGACTGCTGCCGTTCGCGCCGGTCGGGGGAAGGGCGGCCGGTTTCCCGGTCAACGAACGCGTTCGGGGCGCGGCCGGCAAGGAGGGCGGGATCGAGGGTTTCCCCAGCGCGGACGAGGCGGTTGCCACATCCTTGAAGGATTTCCCGTTGATGGAGGTCATGAGCGCCTGCCCCTCTTTACGGATCTTGGATTTGGGGTATTGGGCCAGCAACACGTTGAGGGACTCCACCGCCCGATCGGGCGAGCCGATGTCCTTGTACGTCTTCGCCAGATAGTACAGCGCCTCGGCCGTGATGTCGGAGTCGGGATAGAGGGTGAGGACCCGCTCGAACCGGTGGAGGGCCGCCAGGTAGGAGGCCTGGCGATAGTAATGCTGGCCCACATAGAGTTCGTACTCGGCGGTGTGCGTGCGGCCTTCCTTGATCTTTGCCTTGGCGTCCGGTTCGTACGCATTGCCTGGGTAGTCCTTCAGCAGTTTCTGCATCGCTTCGATGTACTGGCGGACGTGCTCCGGATCGCGGTCGCGGGTCGTGACTTGTTTGAAGTGGCTCAGGCCCAGCCGGTATTGGGCATAGGCCGCGAGCATGTGAGATCTGTGGAGGTCGAGGAAGTGCTGGTACTCCACGGCGGCCTCGGCGTAGTCTTCCTTCTCGAAGAACGCTTCGGCGCGCTTCATGATGACGTGCGGGTCGTAGTTGCGCTCCACGGGGTCGCTCTTGAGGACCTGCTCGTCGGCATCGGCCACGGCCTGCTTCGCGGTCGATGCTTCCTTGGCCTTGGGGGCGCTCGAGCACCCGACGAGAAGGCCCACGAGGAGGAGCGCCAGAAACTTGTAGGGACTTATCCGCATGAGTGTCAATTATTACCAAATAACCGCTCGAGATTCAAGCAAAATTGACACTCCGGGCGGATGCTTCCTATAATCATGACGCCATGATGCCACGGCCGATGCCATGATTCCACGATCGCGCATGATTGGGACGGGCGGATACGTCCCGGCCCGCATTGTCACCAATGAAGAACTGGCCGGACTGACCGGCGTGGCTCCCGCCGCGATTTACCGTCGGACGGGCATCAGGGAGCGCCGATGGGCGGCGCCGGACGAGGCGACGTCCGATCTTGCCTGTTGCGCCGCAAAGGCCGCACTCGACGCGGCGGGCACGCAGGCCGCGTCGCTCGATGCGATCATTCTCTCCACCACGTCGCCGGATACCCCCATGCCCTCGGCGGCCTGCCATGTGCAGCGTATGCTGGGCGCCAAGCGGGCGTTCGCCTTCGACCTGGCCGCGTCCTGTTCGGGATTCCTGTATGCGCTGTCGGTCGGGGATCTCATGATCCGGCTGGGGCAGGCCGGACGGGTGCTGGTGGTTGCGGCTGAGGTGAAGTCGCGCTATCTGAATTTTAAGGACGGCAACACGGCGATCCTGTTTGGTGACGGGGCGGGCGCCGCCATCCTGGCTGCGGGCGATGAGCGTCACGGGGTCCTGTCGGTCGGGCTGCATGCGGATGGCTCGCGTGCGGATCTGATCTCCATCCCGGCCGGCGGATCGCGTCTCCCCGCATCCGAGAAGACGGTGGCCGAGGGACTGCACGCGATCCACATGAAGGGGCCGAGCCTGTTCCGGGTCGCAGTGCGCCGGCTCGAGACGGCTGTAACCGAAACGCTGAAGGAGCACGGGTTGGCGGTCCGGGACGTCCACTGCTTCATCTTTCATCAGGCGAATGGGCGGTTGCTGGACAAAGTGGTCGAACGGCTCGGTATTCCTGCGGAGCGGACCTTCAGCATGATCGAGCGGTATGGGAACACGTCCTCGTCGTCGCTCCCCGTGACGCTGGATGCGGCGGTGCGCGCAGGCAAGGTCAAACCCGGCGATCTCGTCCTGCTGGGCACGATCGGCGGCGGACTCACCTGGGCCACGGCGCTTATCCGGTGGTAGCGGGTTCCTTGGCGGGGGCGGGCATGGCCGCTTTTTCCACGATTTTCTCGGTGGATTTCTCCGCGGCCACCAACGCAGGTTTTCCTGTGACGCCTTTTTCGGCGGCAACTTTATCGGCGGCGGCTTTGTTGATGCGCTTGGTGCGGCCTTCTTTGAGGATTGGCAGAATGCGGGCGCGCAACGCCTCCTGAATCTCCTCCGGCGGGCGCCGCGCGTCCACCACCTGGAACCCGAACTCCTCCGCCACCTTGTCGAACTCTTCGATGATGAGCCCCTGGTACTTCTTGAAACTGTCGTACAGGTCCGCCCCCAGCCGCATGTCCATGCCCGATTCCCAGTAGGTCATGCCCTTGGATTCGATGACCCGCAGGGCCAGGGTGTCCACGTCGATCCGCAGGTAGCAGACGAGATCAGGCACGACCGCGAAACCGAACACATCGTGGATCCACTGGCGGTCGCAGCCGCGGACGGTATTGCGGACGAAGGCCGTGTAGATGTACCGGTCGGCCAGGACCACGAAGCCCGAGCGCAGGGCCGGGATGATCTGGTGCTCCAGCCGGTCGGCAAAGTCCGTGGCGTACAGGAGGCTGTGGCTCCAGGGGTCCAGGATATTGCCCTGCTTGGCGCTCGCGATGGTCTTGGACATGAGCTCCGAGCGGGTCCAGCCGGTGGTGAGGACCCCGTAGCCCTGCACCTCCAGCCATTCCTGGAGCAATTCGATATGAGTCGAGCGCCCGACGCCGTCCGGGCCCTCAAGCGCGATCAGCTTCCCCTTGAGCCCTTTCAGACTCTGGTAGGGTAAACCTTCGCCAAAATAGCGCTTCTCGCTTGACATGCGTCCCCCGTTTTGGTTTGTACGTGGCCAGCGCTTTCGACACGATGTCGCGAACCTGTTCCTGCTGTTCGTCGATTTCGAGGGTCGCGTCCATGACGGTCAGCCCGAATTCATCCACGATCTTGTCGTATTCGGCCATGGTCCTGGATTGGAAGATTTTAAAGCTTTCCACCAGGTTCGGGCTGAGGCCGAGATCCATCCCGGCTTCATAATACTTCAGCTCCGCGCGTGTGCCTTCCAGCAGGCGCGACAGCGAGACTTCGATCGGGACCCTGAAGTAGAAGGCGAGGTCCGGCTTGATGGCGAAACTGTACAGCCTGCGCACCCAGCTTGGCGAGACGCCGCGCACGGCATCCCTGGCGAACGCCGTATACATGTACCGGTCGGCCAGCACGATCATCCCGGCCTTGAGCGGGGGCAGGATCTGGTGGTACAGGCGATTGGCGAAATCGGTGGCATGGAGCAGGCTGAACGTCATGGGCGTGAGCAGCTTCGTCTTCTTCCCGCGTCTGGTCGTCTCCTTCACGAGCGCGGACGAGTTCCACTCGGTGTAAAAGACGTTGTAGCCCTGCGAGTCCAGCCACTTGCGCATCAGGCTGAGCTGCGTGCTCTTGCCGGAGCCGTCGATACCCTCGACGATAATGAGCTTACCCGGATAGGGATGGGCGGACAGATAGGGGGACTTGATGATCGGTGTGGTCATGCTTCAGGTTCTTCCGGGGCGTCTGTCTTTGTAAATCGTATGATCCGTTTCAACCCCTGGCTTAACAGATCGGTCCGCTCTCGCGCCGCCCAAATCTCCAGCGCCGCCTCATCGGTGGCGACCAGGCCGATGTCCACCGCGTCCGAGGACATCGCGCACCGCACGGACTGCACGACGCCGAAGTGACTCCTGTCCAGCGCGTCTCCGACACGCAGGATGCCCCCCAACACGGTGAGTGTGTCACGGAGGTCTTCGGGAAGATCCTTGAGGGTCCGGTGGTCGTCCTCAGGAATCGCCTTGCGGTGGTACCGGGCGATGTTGGCGATCAGTTCGATCTCATCCGCCGTGAATCCTACCAGATCGCAGTTCTTAATTAAATAGTAGGAGTGTTTATGGTGCTGCCGGGAATTGATCAGGTAGCCGACGTCGTGCAGGATGGCGGCGTACTCCAGCCATTCGCGCTCCCGTTCCCCCAGCTTGTGGGCCGAGGCGGTCTGGTCGAAAATCTGCAGGCAGAGTTTCGCGACATGATGGGTATGGACGGGATCGTACTGGCACTTGCGGGCCAGCCGGAGCACGTCGCGCCGGCGGACGTTCGGAATCTCCCGTTCCGCCTGGATGCCCTCGCGGTGCCGTTCGATGAAGTCATGCAGCAGCCCCTCCCTGATGGCCTTGTCGCTGACGGTCATTTCCTCGATGTCGAGCCGTTCCATCAGGGTCCGGAGCACGATGATAGCCGGCACCAGCAGGTCGGCGCGTTTCGGGTCCACGCCGGGAATCTCATGCCGCTGCTTGAGCGGGGCCTTGACGAGGAGTTTTTCCGCCGCGGCCACGTCCTTGAATGAGAAACGCGCCAGGTTCAGTTGGGGAATCGGCCGGCCTGTCTTGTGCAGGTGCATGATCTCGGCCAGATTTCCGATCATGCCGGAGGTGCCGACGAAGTCATCGAAGCCCACCTTTTTGAAGCGTGAAAGGGCCGCCTTCAGCTGGGCCTCCACCGCCTCCTTGAGCCGTTCGAGGCGGCCTGCGGATGGCGTGGTGTCCTGTCGGAGGTAGAGGTCTTTCAGCCGGATCGCGCCGAGCTTCAGGCTGGCGGCGTGCAGGAGTTTTTTCTGGCTTCCCACGATCAGCTCCACCGATCCGCCGCCGACGTCCACGATCAACACATTCCGGTCCCCAAAGTCCATGCTCTGCCGGACTCCCAGGTAGATCAGCCGGGCTTCTTCCAGCCCCGTCACCACACGGATACGGATTCCTGTCTGGCGCCCGATCGTCTCGATGAAGTGGCCTCCGTTGGCGGCTTCGCGGACGGCACTGGTGGCCACCGCCTCGATCCGGGTAAAGCCGCGATTGCGCGCCAGCGCGACAAAGTTCTTGACGACATCGGCTCCCTTCTCGATGGCATCAGGCGAGAACCGGCCGGCTTTAAATGTTTCTTCCCCCAGCCGCGTGACGTCTTTGAACCGGTCGAGGATCTTGTACGAAAAGTCGGGCTGGATTTCTGTCAGGATCATATGAATGGAGTTGCTGCCGATGTCGAGGAGGGCAAGTTTCAGCATGGTTCAGAACGCATTGTCCCACATTTCAAGGGAGGAGCCAAGATGCAGCCAAGTTGTTGATTTTTCTTGAGGCGCACCCTAAGCAAGGCCCGGCAAGGCTGATGCGGGAGCCACCGGCAGCATGACACGAAACTTCGTGCCTCGCCCCGGCAAACTTTCGACGGTGACGGTTCCGCCGTGTCCTTCCACCAGATGTTTCACGATGGAGAGCCCTAGACCGGTGCCGCCCAGTTCGCGTGAGCGCGCTTTATCGACCCGGTAAAAGCGCTCGAAAATCCGTGACAGGTCATTCAGGGGAATCCCGATGCCGGTGTCTTCCACATGAGCCACGATAAAGTCATCGCCGGCTTCTGCGGTGATCGTAATCGTGCCGTGGTCCGGGGTGTATTTGATGGCGTTGTCCAGGAGGTTGGAAAAGACCTGAGCCAGTCGCTCTTCGTCTCCAAAGATCAGGGGCAAATCCTCAGGGATATGAACCTGTACCGTGTGTCTCTTCTGCTCAAGCTGGCGCCGCAGGAGGCTGACGGTCCGGTCAATCACACCGGCGAGAGAGAGCGGTTCCTGCTTCAGCGGGACCTGCCCAGATTCGATTTTCGCGAGCAGTAGGAGGTCGGTGATGATCAGGTTCAGCCGGTCGGTCTGTTTCCGAATCGTGCCCAGAAACTGATCGCGTTGCGCCTGATCGTCGAACGCGCCCTCCTGGAGCGCTTCGATGTATCCCTTGATCGCGGTCAGCGGGGTGCGAAGCTCATGCGAGACGTTGGCGACGAAGTCCTTTCGGACCTGTTCCAGGCGACGGAGGTCGGTGATGTCATGGAACACCACAACCAGGCCGGGCGAGCGATCGGCGCTTTGGGCTAAGGGGGAAGCCTGGACCTGGAAGGTCCGTTCCGGACCGGTTCCAAACGTGATTTCGGTGGCGGCCGGAGCGCCTTCGGCCAGGACCCGGGTGATGAAATCATTCAAACGCGTGTGGCGGGTGACCTCGAGATAGGTGCGCCCGACCACGTCCGCATCCTTCCGTCCGACCAGGCGCTCCATCATGCGCGTCATGGACGGATTCATCAGGGTGATGGCGCCGGTATGCGCCAGGACGATGACGCCTTCCTGCATGGCCGTGAGCGTCGCGGCCATTTTGGCGCGGTCGTCGCTCAAGCTCCGGATCATCTCGTCAATCGCGGCGGCCATCTGATTGAGCACCCCGGCAAGGTCGGCGACCTCGTCGTTCGACTGTGCCCTGATTTTTCCCCGGAACTCCCCGCGGGCCATGCGGCGGGCGGCTGTTACCATCTCGCCCAGCGGACGCGTGATGGTGCGCGCGACCAGGTAGCTCAAGCACAGCGAGAAGACAAAGGCGCCGCCGAGCGCGGTCAGCAGCAGGCTCCGGAGGGCGTGGTTTCGGGCGTCAATCTCCGTCAGCGGGATGGACAGTCGGATGAACCCCAGCAGTCGGTTCCCTGGTTCCAGAGAGCGGACGGGCAGGGCCAGATTCAACATGCGGATGTTGACGGTGTCGCTGAGGCGCACGCTGGCGCCGATTCCTTCCGCCAGGGCCTGACGCACCTCGGGGCGCGATGCGTGATTGTCCATGCGGCGCAGGGCGTCGCCGGATTCGTAGGAATCCCCGAGCACCAGCCCGTCCGGGTTGATCACGGTGACACGCGCGTGGACATCGTCACCCACCCGATCGGCCATGGAGTCGATGGCGGACGAGTCCGGCTGCGCGGATGCCAGGGGGCCGGCGAAGAGCCGGGCCGCGATGCGGGCCTGGGCGGTCAGCCCCGCTTGCAACTGAGCCGTGACGCTTTCTTCCATGGCGTCCAGGGCCAGCCAGCCGGCCATCCCCAGTCCGACGCTTGCGACCACCAGGTAGCCGAGCAGCACTTTCCATTGCAGCGGGAGGCGTATGGGCGTCACTCGTCGAAGTCCCGAAGTTTATAGCCGAGCGATTTGATCGACACGACGGCGTCGCTCAGCAGGGGCAGCTTTTGTTTGAGACGCCGGACATGCACGTCCACCGTCCGTGTCGTCCCATGGTAGTCGTAGCCCCAGACGGAATTGAGGAGGGCGTCGCGGGTGAGGACCCGTCCTTTGTTCCGGAGGAGTTGTTCCAGCAGGCCGAACTCCTTGGCCGTGAGGGCGACTTCCTTGTCGCCGAGCCGCACTTCATGGCGGGATGGGTCCAGCGTGAGCGCGCCGTAGGCATAGGGTTGGGACGGCGTGTCCCGTTGCTCGGCCCGTCGCAGCAGCGCTTTGATGCGC
>JAUSHW010000074.1 GCA_030648395.1 Nitrospirales bacterium
GCCGGAAACGGGCAGCGCATGAAACAGCTCTGGGCGCCCTGGCGTCTGGCCTTCGTCGAAAAGGCCTCCCGGCTCTCCGGATGCATCTTTTGTGAGAAGCCGGCTCTCAAGCAGGACGGCAAATCATTTATTTTGCGGCGCGGTCGCCACGCCTACGTGATCATGAACATCTATCCGTACAACAATGGCCATCTCTTGATCGCGCCGTATCAGCACATCGCGGCGATCGAGAAACTGCCCGAGCCGGTGTTGCTCGACATGCTGCAGTTGGCGCAGGCCTCACTCAAGGCCCTCCGGAAGGCCTACGCGCCGGAAGGGTTCAACCTCGGCGTGAACCAGGGGAAGGTGGCGGGCGCCGGCATCGAACATCACATCCACCTGCACATCGTCCCGCGGTGGGGCGCCGACACCAATTTCATGCCGATTCTGGGTGAGACCCGCGTCCTGCCACAGCACCTGAAATCCTCCTACCAGCGCCTGAAAGCGGCGTTCGGTGCAAAGCAGACGGCCGCCGCCCGCCCACGGCGCAAACCGGCGCCGCGACGCGCCCGGCAGGGATGATGGTATGATCCGCCTGATTCTCGTCGGCATCCTCATCGCGCTGTCCGTCACCTTCTTCCTGCAAAACCGCGAAGAAGAGGCGGTCCTCCATTACTTCGGGCAGACATCCAAAGCTCCCATTTACAAGCCCATTTTGATGGCCTTCGGCACGGGCCTGCTGATTATGGGCATCCTCCTGTTCCCCGCCTGGATCAAGCTGCGCATCGAGCTGCGGCGTGCGCGCACCGCCCTGCACCTCGCCGAGGAAGAGCTGGACCGTTTGCGCCCCGCACGCACCGCTCCGCTCCAGCGCCCGCCTGTGTTCCTGCGCGACCGCGACGAGGATGAGGATGCCCCCTGATCTCACGCCGCTCATGCGGCAATACCGCCAGGTCAAACAGCGGTATCCGGAGGCGATCCTGTTCTTCCGTGTCGGCGATTTCTACGAGATGTTCTACGAGGACGCCGTCGCGGGCTCACGCCTGCTGGACATCGCACTGACCTCGCGGGACAAGAACAAGGCCGATCAGGTTCCGCTCTGCGGGATTCCCTATCACGCCGCCACCGGCTATATCGCCAAGCTCCTTCGGGCGGGCCGCTCGGTGGCCCTGTGCGACCAGGTGGAGGACCCCCAGACGGCCAAGGGCCTCGTCCGGCGGGAAGTCGTGCGCGTGTTCACGCCCGGCACACTGATCGAGCCGGACCTGCTGGCCCCCGGAGAACCGAACTACCTGGCCGCACTCGCGCCCGGCCCGTCCGGCGTGGGCCTCGCCTGGCTGGACCTCTCGACCGCCGAATTTCGCGTGCTGGAACTGGGCGCCCCCTGGACGGACACCCTCCGTGACGAACTGCTCCGGATCGAGCCGAAGGAGATGCTCGTGCCGGATCACGAGGCCGAGCGCCTTCGCGCCGCCCTCAGCTTCACCCCTGCCACCATCACATCGGTTCCGGAGTCGGCCTTTCACCCGGCCGCTTCGCGCGCGCTCCTGCTGGAGCACTTCCGCGTCGCCTCCCTCGCCGGCTTCGGATGCGACGACAAGCCGCTCGCCGTGTCGGCCGCCGGAGCCCTCCTGCAGTACGTCAAAGACACACAGCCCGGCGCCTCTCTCTCGCACGTGGCGAGAATACAGGCGTACGCTCGGGGCAGCGCCATGATTCTGGATCGCGCCACCCAGCGCAATCTCGAACTGGTCCGGCGTTCGATGGACGGTCAGACGGACGGCTCCCTGCTCCACGTCCTCGACCGGACCGCCACGCCGATGGGGGCTCGCCTGCTGCGGGAGTGGATCCTGCATCCCCTGACCGAGTTGCCGGCGATCGCGGCCAGGCAGGACGCCGTCGCCGATCTTCACGGTGATCTGAACCGGCGCAGCCGTCTGCGGACGGCCTTGCGCGGCGTGTCGGACCTCGAGCGCCTGATGAGCCGCGTCGTGCTGGGTGCGGCCAACGCCCGCGATCTGTGCGCACTCAAGGACTCACTCGCGGCCGTTCCCGACATTAACCGCCTACTGGCCTCGTGCACCGCGCCCCTCCTGCGCGAGCGGGCCGAGCCCTGGGACGATCTCGCAACACTGGCCGCGACGATCGACCGCACGCTCCGCCCAGACCCTCCGCCCTCGGTCAAGGACGGCGGCCTGATCCGCGAGGGGTTCCACGCCGACCTTGACGAGCTGCGCGTGATCAGCCGCGATGCGAAAGCCTGGATCGCCCGCATCGAGACGCAGGAACGGGCGCGCACCGGCATTGACTCCCTGAAGATCCGGTACAACCAGGTGTTTGGCTACTACATCGAAGTCACGAAGACGAACCTCGCGAAGGTGCCCGCCGAGTACATCCGCAAGCAGACCATCGCCAACGCCGAGCGGTTCATCACGCAGGAGCTGAAGACGCTCGAAGGCAAGGTGCTGGGAGCGGAGGATCGCATCCGGGCCCTCGAGTTTGAGCTGTTCGACGCCCTCCGGCGCGAGGCGGCCACAGAAGCCCCGCGGGTGCAGGCCCTGGCGCGCACGCTGGCCCTCGCCGACGCGGTTGCCGCGCTGGCCGAAGCCGCGGCGGAAGGCGGATACTGCCGCCCCGAACTCACCGAGAGCGACGCGCTCACCATCACAGACGGCCGCCACCCGGTGCTCGAACGCCAGGCGCTGCCCGGCGGGTTCATCTCCAACGACGTGCAGCTCGGCGGACCCGACCGGCGCCTCCTGGTGATCACCGGCCCCAACATGGCCGGCAAGAGCACGTATCTACGCCAGACCGCGCTCATCGTACTGATGGCTCAGATGGGCGGCTTCGTCCCGGCCAAGTCCGCCGTCATCGGACTGGTGGACCGGATCTTCACCAGGATCGGGGCCTCCGACAATCTGGTGGAAGGCCAGAGCACGTTCATGGTGGAAATGACCGAGGCGGCCAACATCCTGCATCACGCGACGGCGCGCAGCCTCATCATCTTGGACGAGATCGGCCGGGGCACCAGCACGTTCGACGGGCTGAGCATCGCATGGGCTATCGCCGAGTGCCTGGCCGACCGCAACCGGATCGGTGCCCGGACGCTCTTTGCAACGCACTACCACGAGCTGACGGATCTGGCCGACACGCATGCAGGCGTCCGCAACTACAACGTGGCGGTCAGGGAGCGAGGGGAGGAAATTCTGTTTCTGCGGAAGATCGTGGAGGGCGGGGCGGACCGAAGCTACGGCATCCACGTGGCCCGCCTGGCGGGACTTCCCCGGGATGTCCTCGCCAGGGCCACCGAAGTGCTGGCACGGCTGGAAAACGGATCAGCGCAGGAAATCGCAGGGCAGGTGGGACTCGACCTGCCTCTCACGGCAACGCCCGATCCCACCCTCCCCGCACCCCACCCGATTCTGGACGAAGTCCGCCAGATGGACCTGTTCGGCATGACGCCCCTGGAGGCCATGAACAAGCTGGCGGAAATCAAGGAACGGTTGGAGAAGGAAAAGAAAACGTAGAAACAAAAAGGGCGGCAGGCCCGTGAGCCTGCCGCCCCTTGTCGCTACAAAAAGTAGACTTACTTCTTTGCTGGAGCCGCCGCGGGAGCAGCAGGAGCCGGGTCCGCCGGAGGACCGGCGACGCAGCCCGAATGGTCCTTGAACCGGATGTGCTTACCGTATTCAGTGCTGCCACCGGGTAGCGGGGCGCCCAACACATCAGTCGGCACGCCGGGTTTGCCCTTCACCACACCGCACTTGGACTCCTGAGTCGGGCGGCCGGCATTCGCCGCCATGACGGCAGGGCCCTGTTTGAACCCGCCTGGATTGAGGCCCGCCCACACCTTGTCATCCACATCCTTCACGCCGGACGCCACGCGCCTGTTCTGCTCGGCTTCTTGCACGGTCATCTCAACGACGTCCGCATTCGTGGTAGGCGCAACGCTCGTCGCCGCTGCAGGACCGGGGGCTGAACGGGCCTTGGACTTCAAGGTGGCCAGATCAGCACCTGACGCAAACACGCGCATGTTCTTACCGGGAAGCATCTTGCCCCAGAACTGATCGATCTCGCCGCTGTTCATGACTCCCTTCCAGGTCCAGTTGATCCAGACCGCGTCCTCATAGGGATCCACGATGATCACACGGGCCAGAATGGTCTTGGGCTGGCTGAAATCTTCTTCAAAACGCTCTGAAAAGGCCTCGATGGCCAGGGCGGACCCCGCCATGACGCCCACAAGCATGAGCGCGGCGCCGACCGCCAGAACCTTGGAATAAGCCTTCATGAGACTCCCTCCTTAAAAGTAGCCTGCGAAGATGTTGAGTAAGTCGATTATTTGAGTACCTTGAAGGACGTGATCGTCGGACGGCCGCCGATGTCCTCGACGTTCACTTCCATGTTCACCAGTTCCTGATTGGCCTTCATCATCTGGTCCATCAGGCCCTTGTCCTTGACGGCAACGCGAACGGTCGTCTGCGCATGGTACCAACCGGAATAGGGCATGTTCTTCTCCACCCCGTTCTGGAAACCCCATGAACCGCCCTGAGCCCAGCCATCCGGCACCTCGGTCGTCGTCTTCGATGAACGCCCGCCCGGCGTACCAGACCCCGGCTGTCCGTCGTTCCAGTATTGAATCCCGAACAACACCTCGCCATCCGGATTCTCGGCCCACTGGGCCCAAATCCGGCCCTTCAAGGTCTCCGCCGCCGCATTATCGGCAGGCAACGACCCGACTACAAATAAGGCAAACACTGCTGCAAGAATAACGCCTGTTCTCATCCTGTCTCCCTCCTTAAACTATGACGTAACCGACGGATGACATTATGACTCTAAAACACCCATCACAACCAATCAACTATTAAACAAAGCCGTACAACAGGGTGGATGCTACTAAAGGGCACGGGGCTTGTCAAGAAAATTTTGGCGATCCTTACCCGCTCTTTCCTTGTCTAAGAATGCGCTTAATTTTCATGCGGTTGTACCATGGCTGCGTCAACGATTTCGACGGTCAAGCGCGCTCCTCCATCGAGCGCTCAGGAATCTTCCTGAGCGCGTCGACGCGAGCCATGAGTGCATGCACGCAGGCATGCAGCTCTACGAGATCGCAAGGCTTCGCCAGGTAATCATCGTCCTCCATATGAAGGCCTTTGCCCCGTTCGCGTTCGTGATCTTTGGCCGTCAGAAATAGAAACGGGATTGCGCAGGTCACAGGGTCCATGCGGAGGCGCCGGCACAGCGTATACCCGTCCATCACAGGCATCATGATGTCGGTGACGATCACGTCGGGCCTGGCTTCCGCAATCCGCTCCAGGGCCTCCGCTCCGTTGGACGCAGTCCGCACCGTGAAGCCGCGCTGCCCCAGATACAGCTCAATGGTACGGGCCAGCCGGGCCTCGTCCTCGACCACTAAAACCGCTGCTCCGGTCATGCCGCCTTCTTGAACTCATCGCGCCGGGTCTCCGTCCGCCCGACGGGCTTCCATTCATTTGAAGGCGTCTCGGTCATGGCGCTGCCGACTGCATAGAGCATGGCGCCCAGCCCGCCGATCGCCATCACCCCCATCAACACGTTTCCGATATATGTGAATTCAGCCGCTCCCAACATGGCATCCTCCCTTTTTATCTTTCGTTGTTATTGTCGGCTGCCCCATACAGCCCGATGCTCCTTACCAGCACTAAAGCAGATCGGATGCCAAACAGACCGCTCCGCATAACCTATTGAGAAAACATATTTGTCGATCAGTATTCAGGGAAAGGCTGGGCGAGTGGAAAAAGGCTCCCTGGTTGACTACAACCAGCAGCGCGCGCCGATGCACCACCACTTATTGAAAACTTCTCCGCGATTGACCGGAGCCGAGCGCGGCCGGTATCCTGCGTCTCATGCACTTTGATCCCGCCATCGCCGCGCAGGCCTCTTTCGCGCGCGCCCAGAACTCAGGGGAACTGGGAGACGATCTGGAGCAGGCCCAGGAGGCGGAAGCGATCTTCTCGAGCAGCGCCGGCGACGAAGCCCGCGCGGCGTACTTCGCGCTCGTGGCGCTCGGCGAGCGACGCCCCGACGCCGTCGCGTTGCAGGAATTCCTCATCTACATCACGTGGCAGCAGGTCACCGAGGAAACCATCGCCGCGCATTTTCAGCGAGGCGCGGAGCTGTGCGACCGATACCTGGGACGCCTCGCGCCCGGACACGACGTGATACAGGCCGACCAGATCAGAGATCTGCGGCAGTCCTTTCGCGCGGGCCTCGGCCAGGGCGAAGATGACGACGCAGGGTACGACGAGGATGTGCTCAAAGGGGGAGACTGACCCTACTTTTGTTGTTCCAGCCCAGGACATCGGACTCGCGGACGAGAACGAGTTCCTTCCCGTCCAGATCGACTGGGGTCGTTCCGTATTTCTCGTAGAGGACCTGATCGCCAGGTTTAAGGACCGTGGGATTGAAGACCTTTTTCTCTTTCTCTTTGGGTTTACTTCCCCACTTCTTTTCCGGTGTTTCCCAGCGTCCCTTCCCCACGGCCAGGACCTTTCCTTCGACAGGTTTCTCCTTAGCCGTGTCGGGGATGACCACCCCTCCGGCGGTCTTTTCATCGGCCTCCGACGGTTCGATCAGTACCCAATCCTGTAACGGTTGAATTCCCATGATGATGCCTTCTCCTTTGGTGTTGATTATAGGCTCTCTTCGCTGATGAACCACCCTTCGACCTTCTTGCGCGCCCAGGGCGTTTTCCGCAGAAACGTGAGGCTGGACTTCACGCTTGGGTCATGGAGGAAACAGCGGACCGGGATGCGACGCCCCATCTCAGCCCACCCATGACGCGCAACCAGTTGGCTGACGATGGCCTCCAGCGTGATCCCGTGCAACGGATCTCTCACACCCTTCCCCACCCTTCACGCAGTTTGAGAATTACATAGGGCGCCAGGTAATAGCCTAAGACTGAAATGACCACTCCCAGCACCGCACCCGACATACCAATGACAAAGACCCCAACGATTGGAAGGAGGAAAAGGATAAGGATCATAAGCACAGCGATGGGCTTGTTGTGTTCGTAGAAGTTTCTGCGCGGCTCGCTCTTGAGTGAGCCGGCGAAGGACAGTTCGGAATGGCGATTCATAGGCACAGTATATACAAAGAAGGGCCCGACCGTTCAACATGGCTGGTGTAGAGTTCGCCTCAAGGAGAGCACCTCATGCCTCATCAAGAATTGCCGATGATACTCCGTCTGTCCAAATCCAAATACATGTCCGGCAGCCAGTGCCATAAGAGACTCTATCTGGAGATCCGTTCGCCGGAGCTCAAAACAGAAGCGGATGAGCAAACGCAGGCCATTATGGATATGGGCACGGAGGTCGGCGAGCTGGCTCGCAAGCGGTTCCCCGGTGGTGTGCTGGTCGCGCAGGACCGCACGCAGATTCCCCAAGCCCTTCAGGAGACTGCTGACCTGATTCGGAATCCGTCCGTCCCGGCCATTTTCGAGGGCACATTCAAGTTCGACGACGTGCTGGTGCGTGTTGATGTCTTGGAACGAGTGGGTCAGGACCTGTGGCGGCTGATAGAAGTGAAGGCCTCCGGAGGGGTCAAGGACAAGCACTTGCCCGACGTGGCGATCCAGACCCATGTCCTGAAAGGCGCGGGTGTCCCGCTTTCAGGGTCGTGGCTCATGCATCTCAACAACAAGTACGTCTACCCCGGCGGGGAACTGGATTTAGGGCAACTGTTCGCGCTGGCTGATTTGACGGAGAAGATTACCTTTTCCATGACTGAGGTTCCACTCAGGCTGGTGGCCATGCGGGGGATGCTGGCGCGTCCATCCCCGCCTCTCATCCAATCTGATTACCACTGCGAAGAACCGTATCCTTGTCCATTCTGGGAACATTGCACCAAGGACAAGCCAGAGCGGTGGGTGTTTCACTTGCCCGGCGGGCGAGGGACGTTTGACAAGCTCGTCACGCAGGGCATCACCACCATTGACGAGATCCCGCCCACGTTCAAGCTTGCACGGTCTCAGCAACTGATGAAGGACAACGTGGAATGGACCGGGCCAAAGCTCACGCGTGCGCTCAAGACCGTGCGCTACCCTGTCCACCACCTTGACTTTGAAACATTCGCGCCGGCCATCCCGCAATACCCCAACACGCGGCCGTATCAGACGATCCCGTTCCAATGGTCCAACCACATCGAAACTGAGGACGGGAAGGTCCGCCACGACGAATACCTGTGCACCGGACAGCAGGACCCACGCGAGGACCTCGCCAAGGCGTTGCTGGCATCGCTTGGACAGGAAGGCAGTATCTGCGCCTATTCGGGATATGAGCAACGGATGATCAAGGACCTTGCCGCCGCGTGCCCGAGCTTAAGGAAGGACCTTGAGAAAGTCTCGGCGCGTCTTGTGGATTTGCATCCGATCGTCAAGACCAACTACTACCATCCACAATTTAACGGCTCCTTCTCGCTCAAGGCTGTCCTGCCGGCTGTGGTGCCCTCGCTGGATTATGGCGACCTCGAAATCCAGGGCGGCACCGAAGCCTCCCAGCATTACTATCACATGGTCTTCAAAGCCACCGACCCGGCCGAGAAGGAACGCATCCGCCTGGCGCTGCTCGCATACTGCAAGCGGGATACGCTCGCCATGGTCGAGTTGCGAAAAGTTCTGCGCGCGAAAGCGGAGGCAGCAGCGGGATGAATCCCGCCCCTACGGGGATTCGTCGGGCACGGTGATGTTGTATTTGCCCATGCGGTAACGGAGCGTGTTGCGGGTGATCTTGAGCAATCGCGCCGCTTCGGAGACGTTGCCCCGGGCTTTTTCCAGCGCCTCCTGCAGCATGGCCTTCTCCACGTCCTCCACTGACATGCCGAAGGACAGAAGGGACGGCCGCTCGGCGCCCGGCTGAGACGGCGCGCCGACCGCAGCGGGCGATCCGGCCTTGAGGTAGGCCGGCAGATCGCGCACGTCCACCCGCTCGTCCTTGCAGGTGATGGTGACCCACTCCACCATGTTCTGAAACTCCCGGATGTTGCCCGGCCAGGGATAGGCCTCGACCACGCGCATGGCCTCCGGCGTGAGACCCGCGATCCGCGTGCCCCGCTCCCGCCGGTACCGCGCGAGAAAATGCTCCAGCAGAATCGAAATGTCGCCCATCCGCTCCCGCAAAGGCGGCAGATGCAGTTGGCACACGCTGATACGATAGAAGAGATCCTCGCGAAACCGGCCCTTCTGGACCAGGTCCCGCAGGTCCCGGTTCGTCGCCACCACGAGCCGGAGGTCCACCTTGACGCCCTTGACCCCGCCGAGCGGTTCGATCGTGTGGTCCTCCAGCACGCGCAGGAGCTTGGCCTGGATCGGCGCGCTCATCTCGCCGATCTCGTCCAGGAACAGCGTGCCCCGGTGCGCCAGAAGAAAGCGGCCCGGCTTGGCCTTTTTGGCGTCCGTAAAGGCGCCCTTCTCGTAGCCGAACAGCTCGGATTCAAGAAGCTGCTCCGGAATCGCCGCGCAATTGATCGCGACCATCGGGCCGCCGGCGCGGGCACTGGCGCAATGGATCGCCCGGGCCAGCAATTCCTTGCCGGTGCCGCTCTCGCCGGTGATCAGCACCGTCGAGTCGGTTGCGGCGAGATCGCGGGCGAGCGCCTTCACCGTGGCAAGCCCGGCGGAGCGCCCGACGATGTTGTCGAAATCGAACCGCTCGCGCAGTTCCCGGCTCATCCCCCGGTTCTCCTGCGTCAGCCGCCGCATGTCCAATGCCCGCTTGACGATGATCTTCAGCTCGTCGTTGTCGAGCGGCTTGCTGATGTAGTCGAAGGCGCCTTTCTTCATCGCCTCCACCGCCGACTTCACCGTCCCGAACCCGGTGATGATCACGACCGGCACATCCGGCGACTCCCGCATCACGCGTTCCAGAACGTCCAGCCCGCTGACCTTGCCCATCTGCAAATCAGTCAGGATGAGATCGATCCCGCCCTCCTCGAGCAGCTTCAGCCCGGCCTCCCCCGAGTCGGCCAGGAGCAGGCGATAGCCCTCCGGGCGCAGGACGAGGTCCATCAGCCGCCGCATCTTCTCTTCATCCTCGATGATCAGGATCGTCGCGTCAGGCATGCGTCTCCTTCTCGCTCCCACCGGAGAGGGCCGGCAACCGGAGCAGGACTTCGGTCCCCCGGCCTTCCGTACTATGAATCTCCAGCTGTCCGCTGTTGTTCTCCACCAGCCGCTTGGCATTGGTCAGCCCCAGCCCCGTGCCATAGTCCTTCGTGGTGAAGAACGGGTCAAAAATCTGCCGGAGGTGGTCCGGGCTGATGCCGGCGCCGGTGTCCACGACACGGATGTCCACCGCCTCGGGCGCGACGCCGCCGGGGGCGGCGGCGGCCGACAGGGTCAGCGTCCCCCCATGCGACATGGCTTCCCTGGCATTGATCATCAGATTGACGAGGGCTTCCTTGATCTGATCCGCGTCCACCAGCAGGTCCGCCACGCCGTCCGGCGCCTGCACGTGCGTCGTGATCGGCTCCCCCTTCCCCAGCGCCTCCCACTCGCGCACGGCAGCGTCCAGCAGCATGCGGGGGGAAACCGGCTGGATGTCCGGGGGCTTCTGCCGGGCGAACCGCAGGAAGTGGTTGATCCGATTCGTCAGCCGGTCCGTCTCGTCGATCACATACTGCGCGACCTCCCGCTTGACGGCATCGGGCTGGCGCTCGTCCAGCACGAGTTGGGCGGAACTGCGGATCACGCCGAGCGGGTTCTTGATGTCGTGCGCGAGAGCCGCCAGCAATTGCCCCACGGAGGCCAGCTTCTCCTTGCGCACCAGTTCGTCCTCCTGGTCCCGGATCGTCTTCAGGCTTTCGTCCAGCGCCTCGGTCATCTGGTTGAAGGCCAGCGCCAGGGACTCCAGCTCGTCACCGGTGCGCACCGAGACACGGGGACGGGCGGTGCCCATGCGCATCCGCTCAAACCGGCCCGCCGACGCCAGATCGCGCACGTTCTGCCGGATGGCATCGGCCTGCTCCTGCAGCAGCAGGACGGGCTTCACGATCAGCCTGCCGACAAAGAAGCCCAGCGTAGCCAGCGCCACCACCAGGCCGAACCCGATCAACCCGACCGTTCGCAACAGCGCGTAGACCGGGGCGTAGGTCTCGGCGGGATCCTGCCGGACAAGGGCGTACCACTGATTGCCGCCAAGGCTGGTCTCCGTCAGCTTGTTCGTGAAGGTAATCGGGGCGAAGCCGACGATGGAATTATGGCCGCCGTGGGCGTCGTCCTCGGCCACGACCCACCCCGGCTTGGTCTGCATGAGCTGTTTCATCAGCGGGTCGTTGATCAGGTGCGCCGTGGGAGGAAGCACCGGGCAGATCAGCGGCGTGCCCTCGGTGTTCAGGAGCATCCCGTGCCCCCGCTCACCGACCCGGATTTCCATGATGGCCTTCATGAGACTGTCCCGCCGCACCTCGAACTTGGCCACGCCGACGGCGCGAGTCCCGGCCTGATCCAGGATGGGGACGGCGATGTCCAACAGATAGACGGCCGGCGCCTGTTCGTAAATATCGCTGACATAAAGCCCGCCGCGCCCGCCGGCGTAGGCCTCCTTCCACCACAGTGCATCGCCGTGCAGGTATTTCGCGTCGGGACTCACGCCGGCAATCAGCGCCCCGCGCGCATCGGTCACCAGGATGTTGTTGTATTCGCCCGGCCGGATGGTCAGCCAGCTCTGGATATACATCAGCGTGCGCTGGTTGATGAAGCCCGGGAGGGTCGGCTCCTTTCCGGCGCGGAACTGTTCCCATCGGGCGCTTCGCTCCAGCAATTGCGCCTGCACAGCAGGCTCGCCCCCCGCGCGATAGGATCGGTTCGACGTTTCCACCGAGAAACGAACCGCCAGAGGCGCCGCGGCAAGGTGGCGGGCTTCGTCGATCTCATCGTCGATCATCACCTCGATCCGCCTGGCGGTCGAGGCGGCCAGCTGCTGGAAGCTGTCCCCGATGGTGTTCTTCAGCGTTTGGGTGCTGTAGAGGTAGGTGGCGAAGAGGGCGACGATGCCCGGCGAGAATCCGACGATTAGAAGGGAGGCGACGAACTTCTTTTGGAGACCACGTCGGGACCGGACGAGTTCCATGAGGCCTCCCCGCTTACTGCATCGCGCACTCGACGTCTTTCTTTTTGAGAGGCCCCAGCGCGGTCACGGTCAGATGGCGGTCATCGAGCAGCTCCCGGCTGAGCCGCGACAGCTGGTCCACCGAGACCGCGTCAATGTTCGCCATGATCTCCCTGAGGGGAACATGGCGGCCGTGGTACATTTCATCCTTGGCGAGCTTGCTCATGCGGCTACTGGTGCTCTCAAGCCCCAGCATGAAATTCCCCTTGAGCTGGCTCTTGGCCCGCGCCAGTTCGGCGCGCCCCACCGGCTTGGCCTGCAACCGCCGGAGTTCCGCCAGCACGAGCCCCATCACGCGGGGCGCCACCTCCGGACGGGCGCCGGCATAGACCGTCAACAGCCCGCTGTCGGTAAAGCACATGACCGAGGAGTAGATGGAATAGGCCAGGCCCCGCTTCTCCCGCACTTCCTGGAACAGCCGGGAACTGACGCCCCCGCCCAGGATCGCGTTCAGCGCGTAGGCGCCGTACCGGTCCTTATCGCGCTGCGACACGCCTTTCAGCCCGAAACACAGGTGGGCCTGCTCCAGCGGTTTCGTCCGGACGCGTACCCCGCGCGCGAGCGTCGGGGGGATCCTCCGGTCGAAGGCCCGGCCCTGGCCCCAGGCCCCTCCGAATGCGGCCTTCACCTGCTTGAGCACCGGCTCAAAGGAAAAATTTCCCGCCACCGAGATCACGACCTGGGAAGGCCGGTAGTGCCGGTCGCGAAAAGCGAGCACGCGGGGTCTGCGGAGAGCTTGAATCGTGGCGACCTCCCCCAGGATCGGCCGTCCCAGCGGATGGGTCCGGAAGGCATTCTTCGTGTGCAGATCGTACAGGTAGTCCTCCGGATCGTCCTCGGCCATGCTGATTTCCTCCAGCACAACCTGCTTCTCCTTGGTCACCTCCCTGGCATCAAAGCAGGAGTGGTGGAAGATGTCCGCCAGCAGATCAATCCCCTCGCCGACGTGCTCGTCCAGCACCTTCGCATAAAACGTGGTGCCTTCCCGCGAGGTAAAGGCATTGAGCTCGCCGCCGAGCGCATCGATCTCCCGTGAAATGGCCTCGGCCGAGCGGCGGCGCGTGCCTTTGAAGACCATGTGCTCGATGAAGTGCGAGAGGCCCTCCTCGCCGGGATGCTCGTCCCGCGAGCCGACATCCACCCAGATGCCGATCGAGACCGACCGCACCGAGGGAATCCGCTCGGTCACGACCCGCAGGCCGTTATCCAACACTTCCTTGCGAAACACGCGGGTGTGCGCCTCTTATGTTTTCGACTCAGCCGACGCTTCGGGAGGCGGCATGGCTTCCTTCCGGCTGAGCCGGATCTTGCCCTGCCGGTCCACATCCAGCACCTTCACAAGAATTTCGTCCCCTTCCTTGACCTCATCCGTCACCACTTGCACGCGATGATGGGCCAGTTGCGAGATATGCACCAACCCGTCCACGCCGGGCATCACCTCGACGAAGGCGCCGAAATCCATGATCTTCCGGACCTTGCCCATATAGAGCTTGCCGATCTCGACTTCCTCGGTGATCTGGTTCACCCGGGTGATCGCCTTCTGCGCGGAGGCCTCGTCGGCCGACGCGATGGTGACCGTGCCGTCGTCCTGCACGTCCATTTTCACACCGCAGGTGGCCACGATGTCGCGAATGACTTTGCCGCCCGGCCCGATCACCTCACGGATCTTCTCCGGCTTGATCTTGATCGTGTAGATCCGGGGCGCGTAGGACGACATCTTCTCGCGCGGCGCGGTCAGAGCCGTGCGCATGCGCTCAAGGATATGCATTCGCCCGTCGCGCGCTTGCGCCAGGGCCTTTTCCATGAGCTGGGCCGTGATGCCGCCGATCTTGATGTCCATCTGCAGCGCCGTCACACCCTGCGCCGTGCCGCACACCTTGAAGTCCATGTCGCCGAGATGGTCCTCGAGCCCCAGGATGTCGGAGATGATCATCACCTTGGTACCCTCTTTGATCAGCCCCATCGCGATGCCGGCCACCGGCTCCTTAATGGGCACGCCGGCGTCCATCAGCGCGAGGCTCCCGCCGCACACCGTCGCCATCGAAGAGGAGCCGTTCGACTCCAGGATGTCCGAGACCAGCCGGATGGTATAGGGAAACTCCGCCTTGTTCGGCAGGACCGGCTTGAGCGCCCGGTCGGCGAGCGCGCCATGGCCGATCTCGCGCCGCCCCGGCGAGCGCAGCGGCCGGGCTTCGCCGACGCTGAACGGGGGGAAATTATAATGGAGCATGAAGTTCCGGTAGTATTCGCCTTCCAGGGCGTCGATCTTCTGCTCGTCGTCGCTGGTGCCCAGCGTGACCACCGCGAGGGCCTGCGTCTCCCCCCGGGTAAAGAGCGCCGAGCCGTGCGTTCGCGGCAGGAGCCCCACTTCGCAGGTGATCGCCCGGATGTCCGTGGGCCCGCGGCCGTCTGCCCGCTTGCCGCCCTCGAGGATCATCTTGCGGACGACCGTGTATTCCAGGTCGTGAAAGACCAGCTTCACGTGCCGCGTGCGATTCGGGTCGTCCTCCTTTTTGAGGGCCTCCACGGCTTCGGCCTTGATCGCATCCAGCCGTTCCTGGCGGGCGGTCTTGTTGGGGATGAAGATCGCTTCCCGGATTTTTTCGGCCGTGATCACCTCGACCATCTCTGTCAGGGCCGGATCAATCTGCTCGACCACCGCCGCGCGTTTGGGCTTGGGACACTTCGCGGCCAGCTTGTTGATGGCGTCGACGATCCGCTTGATCTCCTCGTGCGCCCGCTCGATGGCCGCGATCATGACGTTTTCGGGGAGGCCGGCCGCCCCGCCTTCCACCATCATGACAGCGTCCGCCGTGCCGGCCACGACCAGGCTCAGATCGCAGTCCTCCAGCACGCCCAGGACCGGGTTGATGACGAACTGCCCCTTGAGGCGGGCCACCCGCACGGCGGCCACCGGCCCGTTGAACGGAATGTTGGAGACGGCGAGCGCCGCCGACGCCGCGGTGATCCCGATCACGTCGGATGTGCCGGACTGGTCGGCTGAGATCACCATCGCGATCACCTGGGTTTCGTAGTACCACCCTTTGGGGAACAGCGGCCGCATCGGCCGGTCGATCAGGCGGCTGGTGAGTTTTTCCCGCTCCGACGGCTGGCCTTCGCGCCGGAAAAAGCCGCCCGGAATTTTGCCCGCGGAATAGGCCTTCTCCTGATAGTCCACCGTGAGCGGCAGGAAATCGAGGTCCTTCTTGGCGGTCGGCGAAGCCACGGCCGTCGCCAGCACGTAGGTGTCGCCGTAGGTGGCCAGGACTGATCCGTCCGCCTGTTTGGCCATATGCCCGGTCTCCAGCTTGAGGACCCGGCCGGCTATTTCGAGTTCAACGGTATGCACCATGTCTGTCGTGTCTCCCTTTAGCTTGGCGCCTGCAGATGTCCACGGATCTGGCCTGCTTGCGAACGAAGCAGGGCAGATCGGTGTCCATCTGTGACGCCTGGTTTGAGGGGCGGGCCGGACGCCCATCGCCCGGCCGCCCCGCACTGTCTCGACCGAATGCTCTTAGCGGCGAATGCTCAGCCGCGCGATGATGGACTTGTACCGCTCCTCATCGTGCCGACGGAGATAATCCAACAGCCGGCGCCGCCGGCTGACCATCGTCAGCAGCCCGCGCCGGGAATGGTGATCCTTCGCGTGCCCCCGGAAATGTTCGGTCAGGTACGTGATCCGGTTGGTCAGGATCGCGATCTGCACCTCAGGGGACCCGGTATCCGTGCCGTGGGTCTTGTAGTCCTGAACGAGCGCTGTCTTCGACTCTTTCGTTAACGCCATGCCGTCCAACCTCCTTCGTCGTCAATCATACCAGAACTTTTTCGAGTGCAATGACGGTCCCCGGCGCGGCCTGCTTGAGGTCCTCGGACCCGCAGGGAACCTTTCCGATCGCGAGCAACCGGCCATCCGCAGCCTGTAGACGGACACAGGCGCCGGCCTCCCACTGCCCTTCCATTCCGATCACCTGCGCCGCCGGGACCGCGACCCCATGGCGCACGCCGTCGGCCGCACGCGGGTCCAGCGTCAGCACCGGTACGCCGTCGAGCACGTCGGCGAGCGCGTGCAGACGCGTCCCGACAGCCTCCCGCCCGGCCAGCGCAGCCAGGTCGTCGAGCGTCAGGGCGTCCTCGATGCAGAAGCGTCCAGCCCTCAGACGCTCCAACCCGGCCAGATGCCCGCCCACGCCCAGGGCCTCGCCGATGTCCGCGCAGAGCGTGCGCACGTAGGTGCCCTTGCTGCAGACCACGTCAAAGGTGACGTCGAGAGTGGGCGGCGTGGGCGTAACGGAAAGAATCTGGAGCGACCGCACCGTGAAGTCGCGCGCCGGACGGTCAACGGTCCGCCCCGCCCGAGCCGACTTGTACAGCGGCACGCCCTGGATCTTGACGGCGGAGTACATCGGCGGCACCTGCCGGTGTTGGCCGACAAACCGGCCCATCACCGCTTCGATAGCCGCCCGGTCCGGCAACGCGCCCCCGGCCTCGGCGATCACCGTCCCCGTCGCGTCCTGCGTGTCGGTCGCAACGCCCAGCCGCAGCACCGCCCGGTACTCCTTGTCCGCATTCACGAGATACTCCGCAATCCGCGTGGCCTTGCCAAGGCACAGCACCAGCACGCCAGTAGCCGCAGGATCCAGCGTCCCCGTGTGGCCGACCTTGGCGACCCCGAGGAGGACCCGCGCCCTGGCCACCACGTCGTGGGACGTCCAGCCCGCCGGC
Source organism: Nitrospirales bacterium (assembly GCA_030648395.1). Classification (GTDB taxonomy): domain Bacteria; phylum Nitrospirota; class Nitrospiria; order Nitrospirales; family NS-4; genus SCTG01. The sequence continues at coordinate 16,842 of JAUSHW010000074.1, forward strand.
TTGTTCACGACCAGCACGCCGTCCAGCGCCGTCTCCGTTCTCTGGGCAAGGTCAAGCTTCATGCGGGTCCTTCTTGATGTCATCGAGCAGGGTCAGCACCTTCGCCACGCGATCGATTGACGTATCCTTTACGAACTTCAAATCCGGCACGTAGCGAAGCTTCAACCGCCGGCCCAGCTCACCCTTGATAAATCCTTCCGCCCGCGACAGCGCTTCCATGGTGCCCGCTTCCTGGGCGTCCGCTTCCTGCGCCCCCTGCTGCAGGACGGTCACGTAGACCCAGGCCTGCTTCAAGTCCGCGGTCACATCCACGCCCGTCACGGTCACGAAGCCGACGCGGGGATCCTTGACCTTGCGCATCAGGATGTCCGCGATCTCCATCCGGATCTGATCGCCCACCCGGTCAGTGCGCTTGAACCCCGTCATGGCTCAATAGAATTCCGTGTGATGGTCCACCAGCTCGACGGAGGGGTTTGCGCGGACGGCGTTGAGCACCCCGTCCAGCACCTGGTTGACATACCGCCCCTCGTTGGCCACGCAGGCTACGCCGAGGACCGCCCGCTGCCAGAGATCGTTCCCGTCCACCTCGGCAATCGACACATTGTACGCCTTCTTGATGCGCTCCTTCATGCTCAGGAGAATCCGGCGCTTGTCCTTGAGCGAGCCGGTGCCCGGCAGGTGCAGATCAATTGTACAGACGCCAACGACCATCGGGCAGGGCGATCACAGCTTCGTGGCGATCTTGTCGATCGTGAACACTTCGAGCCGGTCGCCGGGCTTGATGTCGTTGAAATTCTCCACGCCGATGCCGCACTCGTAGCCGGTCGCCACTTCCTTCACGTCATCCTTGAACCGGCGGAGCGACCCCATCTTCCCTTCATAGACCACGACGCCGTCCCGCACAACGCGCACGCTGGAACCCGCACGCACGATCGTCCCGTCCGTCACGTAACAGCCGGCCACGGCGCCGGCCTTGGGGATCGTGAACACCTGGCGTACCTCCGCCCGGCCCAGCACCCGCTCCTTCAGTGTCGGCTCCAACAGCCCTTCCATCGCGGCCCGGATGTCGTTCAGCACCTCGTAGATGATGCTGTAGGCCCGGATGTCGACGCCTTCGTGCTCAGCCAGCGCCGCCGCTTTCGCTTCCGGCCTGACGTTGAAGCCGATGATGATCGCGTTCGAGGCGGCGGCCAGCTGGACATCATTCTCCGTGATGCCGCCCACGCCTTTTAAAATGACATGGGGCTTGACGGCGTCGGTGCCGAGCCGCTCGATCGCATCGGCAATGGCTTCCGCCGATCCCTGCACGTCCGCCCGAATGACGAGGCCAAGATCCTTGACCGTCCCGGCCGCCATCTGCGAGAACAGATCGTCCAGCGTCACCTTCCGGACGGGCGCCATCCCTGCCGTGCGCTGCTTTTCAAGCCGCGACTCGGCGATTTCGCGCGCAATCCGTTCGTCCTTGGTGACCACGAATTCGTCGCCGGCCATCGGCACCCCCAGCAGGCCGACCACTTCCGCCGGGATGGCGGGCCCCGCCTCCTTCACGGACCGGCCGGCGTCGTCGAAGAGCGCCCGGACACGGCCGCTGAACGTGCCCACCACAAACGCATCGCCGACCCGCAGCGTGCCGGTTTGAACCAGCACGGTGGCGACCGGCCCGCGCCCACGATCGACCTTGGCCTCGATGACAGTGCCCTTGGCCAGCCGGGCGGGGTTGGCGCGCAGCTCCAGCACCTCCGCCTGCAGCAGAATCATCTCCAGGAGCGTATCCAGGCCGGTCTTCTTCTTGGCCGAGACCTCGACGTAGATCGTCTCCCCTCCCCAGGCCTCCGGCACCAGCCCCCGCTCCACCAGCTGGTTTTTGATCCGGTCGGAGTTGGCGTCCGGCTTGTCCATCTTATTGACGGCCACGATGAGCGGAACGTCCGCAGCCCGCGCATGATCGATGGCCTCGATGGTCTGCGGCATGACCCCGTCATCGGCCGCCACGACCAGGACCACGAGATCGGTGACTTTCGCGCCCCGCGCGCGCATGGCCGTGAAGGCCTCATGGCCCGGCGTATCCAGGAAGGTGATGGCCTTGCCCTGGGCACGCACGACGTACGCGCCGATGTGCTGCGTGATGCCGCCGGCCTCCCCTTCCGTCACCCGGGTCTCACGGATCGCGTCGAGCAGCGAGGTCTTGCCATGATCCACATGACCCATGATCGTCACCACGGGAGGGCGATGCACCTGCTCTTCGTCCGGTTCCGCAGACTCCGTCAGGAGGTCTTCGGCCGGACGCTCGGCCATCATCTCGACTTTCACGCCGAAGGACTCGGACAGGAGCAATGCAGCATCGGACGGCATCAGTTGATTCAGGGTCAGCATCGTGCCCATGTCCATGAGCTTGCGCATGACATCCGCGGGTTTTTGACCCACCGCTTCCGCAAAATCCTTGACCGTCAGCCCCTCCGTAAGCTTGACCGCCTTGAGGCGCGGCTTGGTGCCTTCAGTGGTTGCCCCGGTCGAGACATGGCGCGATTTATCCTCACGCCGGTGCATCGGCATCGCCCGCATGTCGCGCCAACGGGCGGCATCGTCGCGCGTGGGAACCGGCTCGTCTTCACGGCCACGGCCCACCCGTCTGGTTTTCTTGTTCTTGTCTTTCAGCTCAGGCGGCGGTTCGGGGACAGCGAGCTTTTTACCGCCGGGGTGGCGGGTGGTATCAGCGGCCATCGGCGGAGGTGACACCACCGCGCGAGACGGCAATGCCGGCGCAGGCTGACGAGGCGGCGGCGCAACAGACGGTTCCATCGTGGCAGTCGCCGACGGTGACGGCAAAGGCTCGTGCGCAGGCGGGCCCGTGGACGGCAAGGCGTCTTTCGGCGGTTCGGCGGCGCCGGAGACACTTGTGGGCGCCTCCTCCGCCGGCCGTAGAGGAGCCAGGTCGTCCAAGGCAGACGACTCGATGGGCCGCCGCTTGACCAGGACCATCTTCTTTTCCGCCTTCGGCTCTTCCGCGACCGGCGGCGCCGGCTTCGCGGACGAGGCTGCACGGCTGGCCGCGGCCTTCGGCTTCAGGGACGAGGCCTGCCCTTTTTCTTCTTTTCCCTGGATGGGCTTGGCGGCCTTGGCCTTGACGGTCTTCGCCGCCTTGACGGGAGGAGCTTCCGGCTGTTTCTTGGTCTTCGCCGATGATTTTGCCAGGATCTTCGCGACGGTCTCGTCCTCGAGGACGGCCATGTGGGTCGAGACGGATACGCCCATTCCCTTGAGGTCCTTCATCAGATCCTTACTTGGGACCTCCAGTTGTTTGGCTAGCTCAAATACCCGCATTCCCGCACGCATCCTTCGTTACCCGACAGCCTTCTCTTCATCTCCGGATTCGGCCTGACCCGCCGCCTGGCTCCCCTCGGGTGCGGGAGCTTCCTGCTGCGCGGCCGCCGCGGCCGATTCCGCATCGACCAGTTTCGCGTGCTGCTCCTGCAACTGGTGCGCGATGGCAGCCCGCGTTTCCTGGTCCCGGACGACCCGCTCCTTCTCGTACTCGCTCGAACCGATAATGTCGATCTTCCACCCGGTCAGCTTGGCGGCAAGCCGCACGTTCTGCCCGTTGCGGCCAATGGCCAGCGACAACTGACTGTCCGCGACCACCACCAGCGCCGACTTCTTCTCTTCGTCCACGCCCACTTTTTCGATCACGGCGGGGTTCAGGGCTTCCGAAATAAAGACCCGGGAATCCGGCGTCCACGCAACGATGTCGATCTTCTCGCCGCGCAGCTCGCGCACCACCGCCTGGACCCGCGAGCCTTTCATCCCCACGCACGCGCCGACCGGATCGACCGCGCGGTCACGCGACACGACGGCGATTTTCGTCCGGTCTCCCGGCTCACGGACCACTCCCTTGATCTCCACGATTTTCTCCGCGATCTCCGGCACCTCCGCCTCGAACAGCTTGACGATGAAATTGGGGTGGGTGCGGGACAGAATGACCTGCACGTCCCGAAGCGTCCGCTTCACCTCCAGGAGATAGGCCTTGACGCGATCCCCCCGCCGATAGGTTTCCCGTGGAATCTGCTCGTGAGCCGGCAGAATGGCTTCGGTCTTGCCGAGATCAACGATATAGTTGCGGCGCTCCTGGCCGAGGATGATACCGTTGACGAGATCGCCCAGCCGCGCCGTATAGTCCCGCTGCACGACCTCCCATTCGGCCTCGCGGACCTTTTGGAAGATCACCTGCTTCGCGGTCTGCGCCGCAATGCGGCCGAACTCCTCGATTTCGATTACGGCCCCGATCTCGTCCCCCAATTCGGCCTCGCTGTCCACTTTGCGGGCCTCGGCCAGCGAGACTTCGGATTGGGGGTTGGTCACCTCGTTGACGATCTTCTTGAGCGAGATGGCCTCGATCTCGCCGCTCTTGCGATCAATGCGCACCTGGATGTTCTCTGCCGCGCCGTACCGCTTCTTCGCGGCCGTGAGCAAGGCGGACTCCACGGCTTCGAGGATGCGCTTCGCATCGATCCCCTTTTCACGCCCGATCTGTTCAATCACTGTCAGGAGCTCTCGACCCATAATTCCTGCTCCGTTCTTCTCAGAATTCCACTTCCAGCCTGGCCTCCAGGATATCGGCCAGCGGGAGCGCAACCAGAGTCGCGTTTCCGCTCCGCTTTCCCTCGGGCACCGATTCCACCCAGACCTGCGCGTCGTCCAGTTTCTGAATCCGCCCGACCAGGACCATCTGCCCCAACACCGGGCCCGCCAGCTTGAACCGCGCCAGGCGACCCTTGAACCGCTCGAACTCATGGACGTGCCGGATAGGGCGATCCAAACCCGGCGACGACACCTCCAGCACAAAGGCGTGAGGAATGGGATCCTCCGCGTCCAGCGCATGCCCGATCAAGAGGTGGGAGCGCCCGCAGTCCTCGACGGACAGTGCTCCATCATCCTGATCCGGCGGCCGCTCAATGACCACCCGAATCAGAGTATTCGGTCCCTGCCCCCGCACCTCCACCGCGACAAGCACCAACCCGAGTGAGGCGAGGACAGGCTCGACAATCCGCTGGACAATGGAGACGACCCGCTCGGACGCGTGGGCGGTTCCCGAAGGAACGCCACCGACTGGTGCAAAGGGATGGTCTCGACCCGTCATAACAGAAAAAAAAGTGGGCTCAAGCCCACTTTCACCGCCTCAAAATAACACAGACGTTCAAGGGATAGCAAGTAGGGACGGTCGTGGGGAGACCGGTTGAAAATGAAGGCCGGGCAGGGGAACGCCCTGGGCATTTACGGCCCTAACGCCTGCGCCCCTTGCAGGATGAAGGGGGCCCAGAATCCCGGCGAGGCCGTGCCATCCTTCGCTTGCAAAGCTCGAATCGTTTCCATCTGCGCTTGCCGCAACGCTTCAGCGGGCGGGAGCCGTTGCAGTTTGCCATAAAAGGACTTCATCTGATTCGCCGTCACCTCATCGCTGACCGGCCACAGGCTCATCATGAGGTTCTTCGCGCCCGCAATAGCAAAGGCCCGGCGGAGCCCGAAGACGCCTTCCCCGGTGCGCACCTCGCCCACGGCCGTCTCGCAGGCCGACAGCACCACCAAGTCGGTCCCGGCCAGATCCATCCCGGTGATTTCGAGCGCGGTCAACAGACCATCGTCCCCGCTGGTGGCATCCAAGGCATGGTTGGCTCCCGCGAACGCGAGCCCGGATCGGACGAGCGGGTTTTCGTACTTCTGCCCGCTCGACGGCTGAGAGGCGGCGCGGGCGGTCTGGAGTTCATCTTGCCCGGCCGTCTGGGGTTCGGCTTTCACGGCCGTCTTGGGCTTCGACAGCGTGAGGCCGCGCGTGTTCGCGCTTGCCGCCGCGGGCGCATCTTGCAGAAAGAAGCCGTGCGTCGCAAGGTGCATAATCCGGGGGCTCCGCGCCTCCTTCACCGCACGCTCGGTCGCCTGCGCCGCGACCAACACCGTTTTGGCGCCGGCCTCCCCCGACACAAGCGAGGGAATGTCCTTGGCTTCCTGCTCCGTCCCGGGGAGCGGCTCGAAGCCGCCCCGCACCAGTCCGTACCGAAGCGCCACGCCGCCTGTCTTGATTTTGCTCGTTTTCCTATCAAACGCCGGATTCGCAACCAGGAGCAACGCGCTCTGCGGTGGCGCCACAACCTGATCAGCCCCGACGAGTTCCCGTCCGGTCGTCAGATAGGCCAGCGCATACCGCTCCACGAGAGCCTGTCCCTCCTTATTCTGCAAGGCCACGAACGGCACGAGATTGAGCATACCGTCCGGGCTGAGCATCACCTGGTTGACGTCGCCCAGCGCCGGCGCCAGCGGAGCCCACAGCTTCTCGTACAGATCGGCCAACGCCGGCAGACTCGGATCACTCTTGCGCGTCGGGGGGGCCGGCTTCTTGGCACCGGGCAGGATCTGCACCCCGCGGGTGCTCATCGCCACGTGGATGCTCTCAACGGCGCGCCGGGCGGCCGCCTCCAACGGGTCGGCCTCCCCCAGGTCCACGAGCGTCACGGTCCCGGTCGCCGTGAGCACGAACGCCAGGTAGCGCCACGAGGGACGCCAGTCCCCGGCGCGAAAGTCGTAGTCACGAAATTTGACGAACTCGATCAGCGCCGCGTGAGGGGGCAGCCGGCGCGCCACGGACGCAATGTCGGCCGTCTTTTGCGCGCGTTCGCGGGCAAAGACCGCGTTGACGCCCGCCAACTGTCGCTCACGGTCCTCGATTTGAGCAAGCAGCGCCTCGATCGCCTGGTGGTGTTGCGCCGCCGTCATCCCAGCCGGGCGATGCAGGAAAAGTCCGGCCAGCTCGCTCCGCAGCGCAAACGCCTCGCCCGCCGACTTCCGGGCGGCGTCCGGCAAACGCGCGTGTGTCGCCTCGCGCGCGCGGGATTCGGCATCGAAGACCAGGCCTTTGCGGCGCCACACCATTTGCAAGGCTTCGCGCGCCACCACCGGATCCTGCGGCATGTGTTGCTGCACCAGCGAGAGGAACCCATAATAGCTGCCGGAGAGGGTCTGCATGAATTGCAGTTTCTGTTTCTCCGTCGTGAACGCGAACACGTTGGGGATCAGCCGGTCTTCCAGCGCGGCGGCGGTCTGCACGTACCGAATGGCGCCCGCGTAATTCCCTTGCGCCGCGGCCACGCTGGCAAGGTTCAACAACGAGCCGGCGACCGCCGGATGTTCCGGCCCCAACGCATTCTGTCTGAGCGTCAGCACGTGGCGGAAGAGCGGTTCCGCCCGGTCATAGGCCCGGGTGGTATGGTAGAGCGTGGCGAGGTTATTGACGGCCGTGGCATAATCCGCATGGGTCGGGCCCAGCGCCTTTTCATAGAGGGCCACGGCGCCACGGTACA
>JAUSHW010000076.1 GCA_030648395.1 Nitrospirales bacterium
ACTGGGCAAACGCCGCGCCGCCCGCCAGCAGGACCACCCCGCACAGCCCCACGACCGCGTGCCGCACCAGGACGTTCCAATCAGTGCTCATGGGAAAATTCTATCAACAGCGACGGGCCAATGCAATCCGTCGGCTTCGCCCCTCATAACTTACGAAGGCCCGCCACCTCGGCTCCCTTGAGTTCGCGCCACTGGCCTGGCTGCAGGTCGCCCAGCGTGACAGGCCCGACGGCGACGCGGACGAGGCGCAGCGCCGGATGCCCCGCCGCCGCGGTCATGCGGCGAACCTGGCGATTCTGACCCTCCTGCAAGGTGACCTGCAGCCAGGCCGTCGGGACGGACTTGCGGAATCGGATGGGCACCGGACGCGGCGGGAGATTCGGAGCGTCGGGCAGCAACTCCACTTCGGCGGGCTTCGTCCGCCGGCCCTTCAGGAGCACGCCTTGACGCAACAACGCCAGCGCCGCATCGTCCGGCACCCGTTCGACCTGCACCAGATAGACTTTGGGAAGTTTGTGCCGGGGGTCCGTGATGCAATGCGCGAGCGCGCCGTCTGCGGTCAGCACCAGCAAGCCTTCCGTGTCGTAGTCCAGCCGCCCCGCCGAATAGACACCGGGGACCTGAATGAAGTCCGCCAGCGTGGACCGGCCCTCCGAATCGGTAAAGCACGACAACACGCCGTAGGGCTTGTAGAAGGCGAGGGCGCGGGGGGCGGTCACGGGGGAACGGACTTCTTCGGCGCCGTCACCCGCATCACGAAGACGTACAGCGCGCACAGCAGGACGGCAAACCCGCCGATCAGCCACGAGCGCTCGCGTAGCACCTGCACGAGCAGCGCCGGATCGTTGATGAGGTCGGGCCGGTCGCCCAGCAGATTGCCGCCGAACCAGGCCAGCACCCAACACCACAGCCCAGCCCCGACGATCGTCATCACACTGTACGTGCCAAACGGCATGCGCACGAGACCTGCCGGGATGCCGATGAGATGCCGCACGACCGGCACCAGCCTGGCGAAAAAAACCCCGCCCGCTTCATAGCGGGCCAGCCAGCGCTCGGCCCGGAGCAGCTTGTCCTCCGGGCAGAAAATGTATCGGCCGTATTTGACCAACAACGGCCGCCCCAACCACCTCGCAACCCAGTAGGTCCCCGCGGCGCCGAGATAGCTGCCGACCGTTCCCGCGAGTACGACGCCCCAGAAACTGTACCGGCCCTGCGCCGCCCAGTAGGCCGCGGGCGGGATGATGATCTCGCTCGGAATCGGCACGATGGAACTCTCCATCGCCATCAACACGATGATGCCGGGATAGCCCCAATCATGCACCCACTGGAACCAGATGCCGACCCACTGCTGCATGCGCGCTCCCTCCTCCTGAGCCGGCAGATTCTAACCCGAACCTCTGCGCGATGCCAGCCGACACTTGCACCTTCCGCCCTAGACGGTTAGAATCCCCCACGGATTGCAGGAGGTTGCGGACCCATGCGCGTACGGTTCTGGGGAACAAGAGGCTCAATTGCCACGCCGGGGCCGGGCACGAACCATTTCGGCGGCAATACGTCCTGCGTCGAACTGACCACCGACAAAGGCGACCTGCTGATCTTCGACTGCGGCACCGGCGCGCACCCGCTTGCCGTTGAGCTGGCGTCGCAGGGGAAAAAGTCGATCCATTCGAGCATTCTCCTTGGCCACACGCACTGGGACCACATCCAGGGCTTCCCGTTTTTCACCACTGCGTTCAAGCAAGGCAACTCCGTGGCGATCTACGGACCGGAGGGTAGCCGGGGCTCGTTGCACGACGTGCTGGCCGGCCAGATGGAGTTCACGTATTTCCCGATCGAACTCAATCAGCTCCCCGCCGAGATCACCTACCACGACCTGACCGAGGGCATCCACAAGGTCGGCGGTGTGCGGGTCGCCACGCAATTTCTCCATCACCCGGCGATGACGCTCGGCTACCGCATCGAAGCCGACGGCGTTGCGGTCGTCTACCTGGTGGACCATGAGCCGTTCTCCGAACAGCTCTGGCGCGCCGACGCCGCGCCGGGCCGCATCGAGTCCATCCTGCACGAGGGAGACCGACGCCACGCCAAGTTCATGGCCGACGCCGACCTCGTCATCCACGACGCCCAGTACACGCCCGAAGAGTACGCCTCAAAGAAAACGTGGGGGCACAGCACGTACGAATACGTCGTGGACATCGCGGCGGCAGCGGGCGTCAAGCGCGTCGCGCTGACCCACCACGACCCGGACCATAACGACCGGTTCGTCGCGGAGATGGAACACCGGGCCCGCGAGCGGGCATTGCAACTCGGAGCCACCCTCGATGTCTTCTGCGCGTACGAAGGCTGTGAGCTCGTCCTGGCGCCGCGGCTCGCCTTGAAGCCGTTCGTGACGCCGGACCCCTTCCAGGCGTCCGTCGCGCAGCGTAGCTTCCGCATCCTCGTCGTGGACGACGAGCCGGACATCCGGATGATGGCCGTCCTGGCGCTCAAGCAGGATCAGCACACGGTGACCGAGGCCAGCAGCGGCCCGGAGGCGCTGCGGATGATCGACGAGCAGATGCCCGACCTCGTGGTGATGGAATTCAAAATGCCCGGCATGGACGGCATCCAAGTGGTCAAGGCCCTGCGCGCGAAACCCGAGACCGCGCGCCTGCCGATCATCATGCTCACCGCCATGGCCGATGAGGCGCACACCCGCGCCGGCTTCGCCGCCGGGGTGACCGACTACGTGGCGAAGCCCTTTTCAATCCCCCAGCTCACCGCGCGCGTCCGCGCGTGCCTGGCCCGCACCGCCGTCGGATAGCCGTGGCCATCAAACCTGTGATGGCGTGCCTCGACCTGGAAGGCGTGCTCGTCCCCGAAGTCTGGCTGAACCTGGCGGAGAAGACCCGCATTCCGGAACTCCGCGTCACCACGCGGGAAGAGCCGAACTATGATCTGCTCATGAAGCGCCGCATTAAGATCCTGGCCGAGCACAAGCTCACCCTGCAAGACATCCATGACGTGATTGCGACGATGACACCGCTGGACGGCGCGAAGGACTTCCTGTTGTGGCTGCGGGCGCGCTGCCAGGTGATCATCCTCTCAGACACGTTCGCCCAGTTTGCGGCGCCCCTCATGCGGCAGCTCGACTACCCGACCATCTTCTGCAATACGCTGGAGGTGGAGCCGGACGGCCGGATCGTGAATTATCACCTGCGCCTGCCGGACCAGAAACGGGCCTCGGTGCTGGCCCTGAAGCAGCTCAATTTTCACATCGTCGCCGCGGGCGATTCCTACAACGACACGTCCATGCTGCTGGCCGCCGACGCCGGTATCTTCTTCCGTCCCCCCGCCTCCATCACCAAGGAGTTCCCGCAGTTTCCGGTCACGCAGACCTACGCGGAGTTGCAAGCCGCCTTCTCCACGGCCGCCGGCCTATAACCTGGTACGGCGGGTGGACTCGTGCCAGCTATGGAAGATCCACTGCCCGTCCCGTTTTTCCAGGACGCCTGTCTCCCGTAGCTCCATCGGCATGCGCGTCTCGCCCTGCGGCCCTGGCAGGATGCGCGTGTAATCAAGTTCCATCGAGAACCAGGCGACATCGCCGCGCGTCCAGACCTTCAGCTCCTTGATCGCAATCTCCAGCCGGGTCACCGACTGGAACTCGGCGCGGAGTATCGCCTCCAATTGGGGCCACCCGACGAACTTCAGGCCCATGATCCCGTAGGAGACGATGTCGGGGTCCTTAAGAAATAATCGGGCCATCCCTTCCAGATCGCGCCGCTCATTGGCAAGCACCGACTCACGCACCACCGCTTCCGGCGTCGAAAGCGCCGCTGACTGTTCTGCCGACACCGTCCCAATGCCCGCCAAAAACGACGCCATGACCACCAGGCTCCACACTCCATACCGCATGATTGTTCTCCTCAGCATGATCCGCCGCTCAGCCCAGCACGATGCGGATCTGATGCGCAGCGCCGTCGTCGACGAGTGGAATATTGGCGCTGCCGGCCAGCGGCTTGCCATCCAGTTCGGTCAGGGCCACGCCGCGGCTGACGCCGCGCGGATTGTCCACCGAGATGTCATAGATAGCCGAGTGATACCGAAAGCGGATGGAGTACCCGGGCCAGGTTCGTGGGATGCACGGATCGATGCAGAGCGCCGCGCCGCGCACGCGGAACCCGAGAATCCATTCCATGCCCGCGCGATAGAGCCAGCCCGCCGCACCCGTGTACCAGGTCCATCCGCCGCGCCCGACGTGTGGAGGCTCGGCATACACGTCGCCCGCAACCACATACGGCTCGACTTTGTAACGCTGCACGTTCGCCCGCGAGGTGGTGCGGTTGATGGGATTTAGCATTCGAAACAGCTCGCCCGCCTTATCGCCGTCGCCGAGGGCCGCGAAGGCCATCACCGTCCACACGGCCGCATGCGTGTAGTGGCCGCCGTTTTCACGGATGCCGGGCACGTACCCTTTGATGTAGCCGGGATCACGCGGCGTGCGGTCAAAGGGCGGCGTGAAGAGCACAACCAGCCCCTCCGGCCGGCGCACCAGGTGCTGCTCGACGGCGGCCATGGCGCGTGCTCCGCGGCCCGGTTCTGCCGCGCCACTGAGGACCCCCCAGGACTGGGCGATGGAGTCAATCCGGCACTCCAGGTTTGTGGCGGAGCCGAGCGCAGTGCCATCATCAAAGTACGCGCGCCGGTACCATTCGCCATCCCACGCTTCCCGCTCGAGCGCCGCTTGGAGCGCACTGACGTGGAGCCGCCAAGTCTCCGCGCGCTTGTGCTCGCCGCGCGCGGCCGCAACTTTGGCAAACTCCCAGAGAATCGTATGCAGGAACCAGCCGAGCCACACGCTTTCTCCCTTGCCCTGCTGGCCGACGCGGTTCATGCCGTCATTCCAGTCGCCCGTGCCCATCAGCGGGAGGCCGTGGCTGCCGACGGCGAGGCTGCGGTCCAGCGCTCGCGCGCAATGTTCAAAGAGTGTCGCGCGAGTCTCTGACACACGCGGCTGAAAGTATGATTCGTGTTGTCCCTCGACCAGCGCATCGCCTTCCAAAAATGGGACGACTTCGTCCAGCACGGTCCTGTCGCCGGTGGCTTCAATGCAGTGGATGACGGCGTACGGCAGCCAGAGAAGGTCGTCGGAGATGCGAGTGCGCACGCCGCGGCCCGAGGGCGGAT
>JAUSHW010000118.1 GCA_030648395.1 Nitrospirales bacterium
CGTCTACGGCGGGTGACGGGCCGCCCCCCTTGCCGTCTCTCCCATAGTCCCCAGGCATTGTTTTCCTGCCACGTTAGGCATTTCTAATCCCGGCTTAATGGCCTTCTAACGTTGAGGGCGTACGGTAGCCTTAAACGAGAAGGAGGCCTAACCATGAAGCACTGGCAAGCTCTGGGCGGGGTGGTCCTGGCGGGGTTCCTCGGTCTTGCGATGGTTTCCACGGCCGATGCTGCGGCCGTAAAGGGCGCGGACCCAAAGGCCCTGGCGGAGGAGTTCGGGGCGATTGTTGGTCCGGTGACGGAGGACATCCGCAAGGAATTGAATCTCAGGACGTCGGAGGGGGTTGCGGTGTTCGAAATCATCGGCGACAGCCTGGCTGATCGCGCCGGCATCAAGGTCAAGTCGGTGATTGCCGAGATCAACAATCAGCCCGTCCGCGATCTCGATGCGTTCGGGCGCTTATTGAGCCAGGCGCTCACCCAGGGCAATGCCACGATCGGATCCTGGGAGCCCGCCAATCCAGAGGACCAGGGCGCCGGCCAGCAGATGAACTTCCATTTCGTCCCCAACCGCCAGGATTAAGAGGGGCAGAAACGGGGTCAGACCCCACGTTCAGGGCAGCTCACTTCGGGCGGCAGAGGAGGTGGGCTTCCATGAAGACGCGGAGCCGCTGTTCTTCCTCGGGAGCGATCTTGAAAAATTCCAGCGCCAGCTTGTTCTCCACAACGGCCCGCACCAGGGCGCCTTCCACCGTGATGTGCGGGACCGGGCCGGACGGATGAATCGTCAGACGCATGGAGGTCCCTTGCGGCACGCGGGCGGTTGTCTCGATCAGCCCGCCTGTAATCGAGAGATTGACAGTCGTGCCCTGAATGCCTTCGTCCTGCTTCCCAGGGGTCGCGGGGTAGAGTGTCACGGGGTATTGCGCGGGAACCCGGTCGTATTCGCGCTTGGGGCTTGCGCTGTACCGCCATACAAAGGCCAGGAATCGGTGCGTGCAGAGCTGGCAGCGAAAGGGATACATCGTGAACAGACCCAGGAGGCGCTCAAGGCCTCCCTGCTGGGAGGCTTGGTGGACCAGGCGGGTCTTACAGGTGGGGCAAGCCAGCATCTCTCAAGTCTAGCCGAGTGCGCCGCCGAGGGCAAGACTAAGGCGGTAATCAGCGGTTTTCGACACCCGGTCTCTTCACGTGCGCGGAGGGCTCGCAATGGCGGTGATTGTAATATCGGCCTGCAGGGTCGCGGTGGCGCCGGTCCCGCGGAAGGTGCCCGTCACCGGAGAGGCGTCGCGAAAGGTTGGACCGGCGGCCAACGCGATGTGCCGGTCGCCGACGACCAGCCCCAGAGTCGGATCGTACCCGCGCCATCCCGCGCCGGGAAGGTAGACCTCAACCCAGGCGTGCAGGTCCCTTCTGGACTGGTCGGGGTCGCCTTCCTGATAGCCACTGACAAAACGGGCAGCGAGCCCCACAGCGCGGCACGCGGCGATAAAGAGGAGGGTCAGGTCCCGGCAGGATCCCTGCCGTTGGGCCAGGACCACGTCCGGCGGCAGCGGGTCGCCTTCTTCCCGAACGACGACCGTGCATTGTTGAGGAAGGCGGGTGGTCAGGGTCGAGAGAAACGGGAGCGTCTCCCACTTCACGGCCTCGGCGAGCTCGGTTCCGAACTTTGCCACGTTGTCCGGCACGGCAGGCGGGCTGTCCAGGTAGGGCCTCAGGGACGGGACCAGCGTTGCGGGATATCGCATCGGCAGGGTCAGCCCGGTTGCGGGGGTGATCAGGAAATCAAAGGGGTTGGCCCGGGTCGTCTCGACCACGGAAACGGTACGGATCTCCAGGCGATCGGTGGCGCTGTCGAACCAGAGTTGGCAGACACAGTTCCCGTCGAGGTCCAGGCATTCCGAGCGTCCCGCGGGCTCGGGAAAGACCGACAGGTCGAAGTGCACGAGGCGTTGGACGGCATCGGAGCGCGGCCGCAACCTGAGAAGATGCGGTTCCAGGAAAACCGGTTTGCCGAAGGTATAGCGAGTCGTGTGGCGGATCTCAAACGTCATCAGGTGGGGCCCGTGGTGCGATCCGGACGTGGTGCCCGGGTGGTGTGGTTGGAGAGCGGGGCGAGCACGCGGTCCGTCCATTGTGCCGGCAGCTGGTCGACCGATTCAGCAATCCGGGCCTGCCACCAGGCCGAGCTGTTCAGGAGGTCATCTTTCTCAAAGCGGGATTCGACGATGTCGAAAGTGTCGGTCCGGTAGGCGACCACGTCGAGGGGGTACTCGACGCTCGTCGAGCTGGTCCGGGTGGCGTCAAAGGCGAGAAACCCGACCTTCAGGGCCAGGTCCATGGACGACTCATACCGGAGCACCCGGTCGAGCAGGGGCTTGCCGTAGCCGGATTCGCCGATGATGCAATAGGGAGTGCCCTCGCTGACCTCGACCCAGTTGCCTGCCGGATACAGCAGGTACAGCTTGTGTTCCGGATCGTTCTCCAGCTGGCCGCCGACGAGCGCGTGGAGATTGAAGGGGAGCCCGCTTTTGTCGAGCGGCTCCCTGTCCTCTTCGGCCACGCGCCGGATCTGCCTCGCGAGCACATTCACCGCCTTGTACAGCTTGTCGAACGTCTCGTCGCTCTCGCCGATCACCTCTTCGAAGTAGGTGACCGCCTTGTCCCGGACCGACCGCAGGCCCGAGGTCATCAGGAACATCGAGTGCCGGCCGTGCTGGTGGATGGACACCTTCCGCGCCGTGATGCATTCCACGCCCGTCGTCACCCGCGTGTCGGCGATGCCGATCAACCCGTCCTGAACTTTCATGCCCAGACAGAAGGTCATTGGATGTCCCCTTTGATCATGGCGCCCTCGACGGGGCGCAGCGCGAAGAAGGCTTCGAAGATCGCATCACCGACCCGGTTGAGCTCGGCCTGCAAATTATCGAGGAATTCGTGCAGCCCCTGCGCGGTGATCTCTCCGATATCGGCATAGTCCAGGTCCGCCCGCAGCCGGCCCAGCCGTCTTCCCGCGAGGTTCTGGCCGGCGCCGCCGTCCGAGCCCAGGATCGCGTGCAGCGAATCCTCCCCTTTGATGAGGCAGTAGCGGATGGCCCGGGGGAAATTCGGGTTGAAGATCAGGAATTCGACGACCTGGTGGGGCGTGATGCGGCCGGCGTGCTTGCGGTACATTTCCAGCGCGCTGGCCGACTTCAGCAGGGCGGACCACTGGATGTTGTCGAAGGGCGTACCGACATCAGACACGTCCGGCAGGAGGATGAAATACTTCACGTCGAGAATCCGCGAGGTCTTGTCGGCGCGTTCCAGGAGACGGCCGAGGCGCCCGAAGTGCCACCCCTCGCCGTGGGACATCGTGGCGTCCGTGATGCCGCCGAACAGGTGGCTCGCCATTTTGACCTCGGCGAAGAAACCCTGCGGGTTCTGCATGAACCGCCCGCTGGAGACGGCGTCCGTGACCGTCAGGTACGAGCGATTGACCTGCTCCCACATCTCGGAGGAAATGATCTCACGGACCGAGCGGGCGTTCTGCCGGGCGGCCGAGAGGCAGGACAGGATGGAGTTCGGGTTGTCGGTGTCGGCGGCCAGGAATCGGATCACGTTCTCCTTCGTCGGTTTGCCGAACCGCCCGGCGAACACCGCATCGTCCCCGGTGGTTCGCACCAGCGGATCCCACTGCTCGGCCGTGCCCTCGGGCAGGTCCAGCGTGAGCGTGAGTCTGACGTCGATGAAGCGGGCGTAGTTTTCGGCCCGCTCGATATAGCGGTTCATCCAGTAGATTGCGCTGGCCACCCGGCTTAACATCGCGACGATCCGCTCACGACAGCACCCACGTGTCCTTGTTGCCGCCGCCCTGGCACGAATTGACCACCAGTGAGCCTTTTTTCAGCGCGACGCGGGTCAATCCGCCGGGCATCACATGAATGTCGCGACCATACAAAATGTACGGACGAAGGTCAACATGGCGCCCTTCGAAGTGATCTCCGCAAATCGTGGGGACCCGGGAGAGCGCCAGCACCGGCTGGGCGATATAGTTCCGGGGGTCGGCCAGGATGCGGCCGGCAAACTCCTCGCGCTCCCGCCGGCTGGCCTGCGAGCCGATCAGCATGCCGCGCCCCCCGGCTTCGTTGGTGGCCTTGATCACGAGCTGGTCCAGATGGTCCAGGACGTAGGCGCGATCCTTCTCATCCGAGCAAAGATAGGTGGGCACATTCGGGATCACGGGCTCCTCGCCGAGGTAGTAGCGGATGAATTTCTCCACGTAGGCGTAGATGGCTTTGTCGTCCGCCACGCCCGTGCCCGGGGCATTCGCTAGGGCCACGCGTCCCTTCCGGTACACGTCCATGAGACCGGGCACCCCCAGCAGGGACTCTTCCCGGAACACGAGCGGGTCAAGAAACTCGTCGTTGACCCGGCGATAGATCACGTCGACCCGCTTCAAGCCCCTGGTGGTCCGCATCTGCACAAACCCGTCCACGACGACCAGATCGGCGCCTTCGACGAGTTCCACGCCCATCTTCCGGGCCAGGAGCGAATGCTCGTAGTAGGCCGAATTGTAGATCCCTGGCGTCAGGATGACGACCGTCGGATCCGGCCGATCGGTGAGACACTGCAGGGTATCCAGGAGCCGGCCGGGGTACTCGTCCACCGGTCGCACGCGGGACGCCTCGAACAGCTCCGGAAAAGTGCGCTTCATGACCTGGCGGGCTTCCAGCACGTAGGCCACGCCGGAGGGACATCGCATGTTGTCCTCAAGGACATAGAACGTGCCGTCGGTGACCCGCACCAGATCGATCCCCGCGATATGGCACCAGATCCCTTTCGGGGGATTCAGCCCTTCGCACGCTTTGAGAAAGCCCTTGCTGGACGCGACGAGGTCTCCCGGCAGGATCCCGTCCTTGATGATCTTCTTGTCGTGATAGACATCCTGCAGGAAGCAATTCAGCGCCGTCACGCGCTGGCGCAAACCCCGCTCGAGTCGCTCCCACACGGAGGCCTCGACGATCCGGGGCACGATATCGAAGGGGAAGATGTGCTCCTGGCCGGTCGCCTCCCCCTGCACGCCGAACGTCACGCCCATATCCAGCAGGACCCGCTCCGCCGCCTGCTGGCGCCGCTTGAACTCCCCGTCGGTCAGCGAGGCGATCTTCTCCATCACGAGCGTGCAGCCGGGTCGTGGCCGGCCCCGGCTTTCGAACGTCTCGTCGTAAAAATTTTCCGGATCGTAGGATGCGAATTGCATGGCGATCTTCCCTGCCAGGCACTCATCTTACTCCGCCGGCCCGGAGAATCAAGCGCCGGCCGGTTTCTCCTGCCGCCCCGTCTGTGATAGAACAGGGGCGCACAGGAGGCGTTGATCCGATGGCCAGCCCCAATTCGTCCGCCGCCGGGAACTTCATCCGCGAGATCGTCGAGCAGGATCTCGCGACCGGCAAGCACAGCCGCATTGTGACCCGGTTCCCCCCGGAGCCGAACGGCTACCTGCACATCGGCCACGCCAAGTCCATCTGCCTCAACTTCGGCCTGGCGGCCGCGCACCGGGGCGTCACCCACCTGCGCTTCGACGATACGAACCCGAGCACGGAGAGCGTGGAGTACGTGGAGTCCATCCAGGCCGACGTGCGCTGGCTGGGCTTCGACTGGGGCGACCGGCTGTTCTACGCCTCGGGCTACTTCGAGCGACTCTACGAGTACGCCCGGCAGTTGATCACCACGGGCAAGGCCTATGTGGACAGCCTGAGCGCCGAGGAGATCCGCAAGCATCGGGGCACGCTGACTGAACCAGGCCGGGACAGCCCCCACCGGACGCGCTCGGTCGAGGAGAACCTGGACCTGTTCGCGCACATGAAGGCGGGCGAGTTCCCGGACGGGGCGCACGTGCTGCGTGCGAAGATTGACATGGCCGCGCCAAACATCAACCTGCGCGATCCGACCCTCTACCGCATCCGGCACGCCGCCCATCACCGCACGGGCGAGACGTGGCGCATCTATCCGACCTACGACTACGCCCATCCGATCTCGGACGCCATCGAGGGGATCACCCATTCCATCTGCACGTTGGAGTTCGAGGACCATCGCCCGCTGTACGACTGGTTCCTGGACAACCTGGACGTGCCCTGTCATCCCCGGCAGATCGAGTTCGCGCGCCTGAATCTCACCCACACCGTCATGAGCAAGCGGCGCTTGCTGGAACTGGTCGGCAAGGGGCACGTTCACGGCTGGGACGATCCGCGCCTCCCGACGCTCAAAGGATTGCGGCGGCGGGGCTATACGCCCGAGGCGATCCGCGCCTTCTGCGAGCACATCGGCGTGCAGAAGCGCGATGGGACCATCGAAATGGCCCTGCTCGAACATTTCATCCGCGAGGACCTGAACCGCCGGGCCCTGCGCGTGATGGCCGTGCTGCGGCCATTGAAGGTGGTCATCGAAAACTATCCGGAAGGCCAGGCGGAAGACCTGTCGGCCGTCAATAATCCGGAGGACCCGGAGGCGGGGACCCGGACGGTGCCCTTTTCACGGGTGCTGTACATCGAACAGGACGACTTTCGCGAAGTCCCACCCCCTAAATTTTTCCGTCTCACTCCCGGGAAGGAGGTCCGCCTCCGCTACGCCTATATCATCAAATGCACGGGAGTTGTGAAGGACGAGCGCACCGGCGAAGTGGTGGAAGTGCGTTGCAGCTACGATCCGGAGACGAAGAGCGGCGGGCCGCAGGCGGGACGCAAGGTGAAGGGCACGTTGCACTGGGTGTCGGCGGCCCATGCGCTGGACGCGGAGGTGCGGCTCTATGATCATCTCTTCGTCAAGGCCGACCCGGACGACGTGCCGGAAGGGCAGGATTACACCGTGAATGTGAATCCAAACTCGCTCGAACGCTTGACGGGCTGCAAGGTGGAACCGAGTCTCGCGGGCGCGGCGTCTGGGAATCGGTACCAGTTCGAGCGGCAGGGCTATTTTTGCGTGGATGCCGATTCGGCAGGGGGCACGCTCGCCTTCAATCGGACGGTCGCGCTCCGAGACTCCTGGGCCAAGGTCGAGAAGGCCCAACAGGAATAAGCCGCGCTTTAACGGATACTGCCACTCACAGCACGGGAGTGAATTTCTGTGCGATGGTCGGAATCATCACACGGCCCATGAAGAGGATCTGCCCGGAGGCTCTCTGGCGGATGAGAAACAGGAACGGGTGGTCGGCTCTGAACATGGGCACCGGACGCGGGGTCGTTCTGCCGGTCTCGCGCGTCGGGGAATCCCCGCCT
>JAUSHW010000121.1 GCA_030648395.1 Nitrospirales bacterium
AGACTCGGCGCCTCGTTCCCCCACGGATAAATCCGGCTGTCCGTTCCGCGCGCCGCCTTCTCCCATTCCGCCTCCGTCGGCAGGCGCTTGCCGGCCCACCGACAGTAGGCGTCCGCATCGGACCAATCCACGTTGACGACCGGCAGGTCCACGACCCCCTGCGTAAGCACCGGCCCCGCCCAGAGATCGTATTGCGGATCGACGACATGCTGGGGCGCGCGATGGCGGGTAGCCTCCACAAACTTCAGATACCGGCCGTTGGTGACCTCATACCGGTCGATGTAAAACGCGTCCAGGTAGACACGATGAGGCGGCGCGTCTTCCTCGGCCTGGTTACCCATTAAAAATTCTCCCGCCGGCACCAGCACCATCGGCGCCCCGTCCCGGCCCGTCACCACGCGCTCGTGCATCGGCGTCGGAGATGGCTGCACCACGCGAGCCTCCGGCACCGGCTTCGGCTCGGGCTTAGGTTGAACTGGAAGCTGAACGGGTGCGGGAGGGGCGACTTTGGCGGGAGTCTCCGGAACAGCCACTTCCTTCGGCTTGACTGGAATTTCCACTTTAGGAGCAGGAGCAGTTACGGGAGGAGGCACGGGACGCGGAGCCTCCTCTGCCACTGGCGCCTTGGAGGGCGTCACAACTTCAACGCGCTTCGGCTCCTCAGTAACCGGCGAAGGTTTCGAAGGTGGGAGCGGGAGCGGCGCGGGTACCCGCTCCGGCGGGCGGGGGGCCTCCTCCCGCTCCTGTGGCGCCGGCGTCTTGGCGACAACCGGCACGGGCGGCGCCGACACCGTCGCGGGCGGAGAGGGCCGGAAGTAGAGTGCCAGCCCGAAAACCAGCATAAGGGCAGCACCGGCAACGGCCAGCACGTTTCGCCACGACTTCCCTTGCGCCGCCGCTCGCAGGGGCACTGGGTCAAGGTCTGCGAAAGACCGCTGCGCGGCCGCGGGGCGGATGCCGCGACGCTCGAAATTCTTGAGCGCCTCGGTCACGCAGTCCGTGACGAACGTGACGTGGCCGGCCTCATCCGCGCCTTCGTCCACCACGCGCCGACACAGAGCCCGCACCGGCTGCAGCAGATCCTCCGCCCGATCCCAGGCATCGTGAACGTGGTGCAACAGCACCGCCGCCGCCATCGGCCCGTAATAGTCCAGGCCCCGCGCGTTCAAGCCGAACCCGTACGCGCCCCTGGTATAGCTCGGCACGTCCCCGTCGAACGACGACACGAACCGCGCGCAGGGAGTCAGTACCGCGGGGGGCGCGACGTGGACCGGAAAATCGGCGAAGCCGCTTCCCACCCAGGCGTCGAATTTCCGCGCGTACTCGACCCGCTCCTCGAGCTCCAGATTGACCAGCGCCCGGCCGACGCAGAAGGCCACGTGGTAAAGCATTTCGGTCCAGGCATCGCCCGACCGTGGAGCAACGGCCTCATAGGTGATCGAGGCTCGCGTCCGGTCCTGGAAATCAATGGTGAAGGTGCCGGGCATGCAGCGCCTATACGTTGACCTGAACGCTTGCGCCCAACCGGAGGAAGATGAGCTTGAATCCGGCGGGGGTTCGACCGAACGATTGCCGGACGGCTTTGGTATAGGCCTCGGCCTGCGGCCGATAGGTTTCCATGCGTCCGACCACCTCAGCCTCGGTAATACGATCCGTCTTGTAATCCGCCACCCATAATCCGCCGTCCTTTTCGTACAGGAGATCGATCCGCCCTTCCATTATAGCGGGCGGGAGCCCCGACCACGGCATCATAAATGGGACTTCGCGCGCCAGGATCGTGGCGCCTTGCAACTCGGCATAGGCTTCCGAGCGCGCAAAGGTCTTCAGTACGTCCTGGACCTCGCTCATGATCTCTGCCGAGCGCCCTTGGAACTCTTCAGGAATCCAGCGGCCGGCGTCCTTCAAAAACTTCTCAAGCATGACTTTAACTTCTTCTCTGTAACTCCACTGTTCCATGGCTTTATGGGCCAGCTTTCCGATCTCTGCGGCAAGCCCCCCTTCCACCTGTGACCCAACTCCACTGGGGCCACGAGGCAGGCTTTTGAGCGTTGACGGCGTCAGGACAACCGGCCGCTCCCGGCATTGCGCCCAACGCTCCGCGCGCGCCTGACGGCGCGCCTCGAATCCCGACACATCGTCGGCAGACCGGGGCGCCCGCTCTTTCGCCGCCCGCTCGCGGGGCCGGCCTTCGTCCGCGGGAAGAATCGCCTGCGTGAGGCCGCCCTCCCCCACCGACAACTCGGTCGCATCCCGGCTCCCGACCGCCTCCCCGATGACGTCCCGGAGCAGCGAAAGAAAATTGCCGCTCGAAGACCGGCCGGTCAGCGCCCCGGAAAGAATGAGCCGCTCCTTGGCCCGCGTCATGCCGACGTACAACAGGCGCCGCTGCTCGGCTGTCGTCCGGGCTTCCAACTTTTCCGAGGCGAACAGGCCGCCCAACGTGCCGGTCGCGCCGAGGCGGATGCCCGCGACGCCCGTGGACCAATCGTGCTGCACCTGGATCGGGTCGCGCTGCGCGAGCGTGCCTGCGTGCATCCCGACCAACACGACGATGGGAAACTCCAGACCCTTGGCCTTGTGAATGCTCATGACCCGCACGGCTTCAAGCGACTCCTCTGCCAGCCCGCTCTCAGACTCTTCGGGGGGATCGGCGATCCGCCCGGCCAGCACTTCCACAAAGCCGGCCAGCGTCATGTCGGGGTCGGCAGCCAGGTCATCCGCCAGGTCGCGGATCTTCCAGAGATTCGCCGCCGCCTGTTCGCC
>JAUSHW010000128.1 GCA_030648395.1 Nitrospirales bacterium
AACGAGCTCCTGGGTGAGCTGACGTTCCTGAAGATGCCCCCTGCATCGGCCTCGGTGGAGGCGACGACTCGATTCAAGGCGCTGGTGTTGAGTCAAAAGGAGCTCCACGCCGTCTTGCGGCGTCATCCTGTCTTGGGCAGCAAGATCTATCGAAAGTTCGCCCGCGTGTTGTGCAGGCGTTTGACCAAAATGACAGCCCAGTTTGCGGCATCCGTGCCGCTCCCCAAGTATCTTTAGCGCTTGGACCATGCAGAAGCTGAGCAAGCCGTGCCCACGACCCGGTTGCGGCGGGGAAATGCTCGGCAGGAGCACGACCGCGTTGTTCACGCCGACCATTAATTCAAGGACCGGCGATGGAATCCTCTACTGCGGCCGCTGCGATCAGAAGGAATACCGCTACAAGCTGCACGGCATCACCCTCCAGGTGGAGCTGCGGGAGAGAGGCCAGTGGTGGTGTCAGTTTTCGATCACGGTGGTGGGCAAAGGGTCAAACAGCGTCAGCAAGGGGTATGCGAAGGAGTCGTGCGAACGGCCCGTGGACGCCGAGGCCGCCGGGCTGCAAGCGGCACAGACGTGGATTGACGGGAACAGCTGAAGGGGACCAGCTCCATTGCCTGGCCCAGTTTTGATCCCAAAGAAAACGAACCGAGGAAGACTTCTCGATGCTATTGCGGTTCTCGCACGCCACAGGATTTGGACCCACCGATATCTTTCATGCACTGAGCTGGCCGGTTTTCTTGCTCATTATTATCGTTTCCGCGTTTGCCTTGATAAAGGAACGCCTGCTCAAGGCCAACAGGAAAAGCGGACTCTCCGATGACGTGCAGTTCAGGCCCCGCCCTCTTCTGACGAAAGCAGAAACGCTCTTCCTGGAGGCGTTGGAGAAAGTCACCCCTCCTCATATCCGAATCTACACGCAAGTCCCCTTGATCGCATTGGTCGACGTGGTGGCGGACGATCTCTCGACCCGAATGAGCAACTACAATCGTATCGACAGAAAATGCGTGGACTTTGTCCTTATCGATCCGCAAACCGGGGCCGTGCGAAAAGTGGTGGAACTGGATGATCGCTCACATGATCGACCAGACAGGCAGGACAGAGACGAGCTTGTTGATACGGTGCTTGGACGCGCAGGCATCCCTGTTGTCCACTGCAAGACGCAAGCGGCTTACGACCCGGCAAAACTTCGGGGAATGATCGAGGAAGTGTAAGGTGCGAGTTATTGGCACTCCTGACTGACCTTCCCCCCTCCGGTTTGCTTTGCAAGTCATTGGGATTTATACTGTCTGCACACTAAGCGGGTGCGCCGAGTGGCGTCATTTCTGGTGTAGGGGCGAGGCGACGCCTCGCCCTCATGTGCGGGCGACCCAGCGGGTCGCCCCTACGACAAGATGGGAACAATTCCGTGGATTTTGTTGATCAGGTAAAAATTTATGTGAAGGCCGGGGACGGCGGGAACGGGGTGCGGAGCTTTCGCAGGGAGAAGCACGTCCCGTACGGCGGGCCGGACGGCGGCGACGGTGGCCACGGCGGCGACGTCGTGATGGAAGCGACCGATCGCATGTCCACCCTGCTCGACCTGCAATTCCAGCAGCACCACATCGCGAAGGACGGCGGCCACGGCGAAGGCAACAACTCCCACGGCCGCTCCGCGCCGACACTGACCATCCGCGTGCCCGTGGGCACCATCGCAAAGGACTTCGAGACGGGGGACATCCTCGCCGACCTGACGGAGAACGGCCAGCAGGAAATCATCGCGCGTCGCGGCCGCGGCGGCCGAGGGAACGCCCGCTTCGCCTCCTCCACCAACCGCGTCCCAACGCGCTGCGATCCCGGCGGCCACGGCGTGGAACGCTGGGTTCAGCTGGACTTGAAGCTCCTTGCGGACGTCGGCCTCGTGGGCTACCCGAACGCCGGCAAGTCCACGCTGATCGGCGCCATCTCGGCCGCCCGCCCCAAGATCGCCGACTATCCCTTCACGACCCTGACGCCGAACCTCGGCGTCGTGGCCGTGAACGAGGACCGGCACTTCGTCGTGGCGGACGTGCCCGGCCTCATTGAGGGCGCGCACGAAGGCAAGGGCCTCGGCTTTCAGTTCCTGCGCCACCTGGAGCGCACGTCCTACCTGCTGCACCTCGTGGACATCAGCGACGGCGTGGCCGAGGACCCTGTCGAAAGCCTGCAAACCCTGCGGAACGAGCTGAAGCTGTACAACCCCGCCTTCGCGAAGAAGCCGTTCGCCGTGGCGGCAACGAAGCTCGACGTGGCGGGCGACTGCAAAAACCTCAAGAAGCTGGAAGCCCATTGCCGAAGGCGCCGCCTGCGGATGTTTCCGATCTCGGCCGTCACCGGCACCGGCTTAAAGCCCCTGGTGCGGTTCCTCGGCGAGCAGGTCGCCAAGCTTCGGACGCCGTTAAAGACAAAAGTGGCAGCGAGCGTGTAGCAACGATGCGCGATCAGATTATCAAAGACGCCAAACGCGTTGTCATCAAGATAGGCAGCCGCCTCGTCGCAGCCAAGGGCACCGGCCTGAACACCGAGCGCATCGATCGGCTCGCCGGCGAACTGGCCGGGTTGAAGGCCCAAGGCCGGGAGATCCTGATGGTGTCCTCCGGCGCCATCGTGTGCGGCATCGAGAAGCTCGGCCTGAAGGAATACCCCAAGAGCCTCCCGCTCAAGCAGGCCGCCGCCGCCGTCGGCCAGTCACGCCTCATGTGGGCCTACGAGAAGGCGTTCGAGAAGACAGGCCAGAAGGTCGCGCAGGTGCTCCTCACGCGGGAGGACCTGACGAACCGCGCGCGCTTTCTCAACTCGCGCCACACCCTGACGGCCCTGCTCGAGTATGACGTCGTGCCGATCATCAACGAGAACGACACCGTCGCCGTGGACGAGATCCGCTTCGGCGACAACGACAGCCTGGCCGGCATGGTCGCGCACCTCGTGGACGCCGATCTCCTCGTGATCCTCTCCGACGTCGAGGGACTCTACACCGAGGATCCCCGCCACAACCCGAAGGCCACGCTGATTCCGGTGGTCACGGACGTGACGGCCGAGATCGAGCGGCGCGCCGGCGGCACGACCAGCTTCGAAGGCACCGGCGGCATGCGCACCAAGGTCCTGGCGGCGAAGAAGGCCGCCACGTACGGCGTGGCCACGGCCATCGTGAACGGGGAGAAGCCCGGACACCTGACGGCGTTGTTCCACGGCAGCCAGATCGGCACCTTCTTCCTTCCGAAGGGCGAGCGGCTCACCAGCCGCAAGCACTGGATCGGCTACACGATGAAGGCCAAAGGCCGCCTCACACTGGACGACGGCGCCGTCGAGGCTCTCACGCGCAAAGGCAAAAGCCTGCTCGCGTCCGGCATCACGGCAGTGCACGATGAGTTCGAGGCAGGCGACGCCGTCGCCTGCGCGGACCGCTCCGGGCGCGAATTCGCGAAGGGGCTCGTGAACTACGGCTCCGAGGCCATCGCGAAGATCAAGGGCCTCAAGAGCGGCGAGATCCAAAAGACCCTCGGGTACAAGGACTACGACGAGGTCATCCACCGGGACAATCTGGTGATTCTGTGAGCCTCGCCGATTACGTCATCCAGAAGGCCTCGCAAGCCAAGGCCGCCGCGCGACAGCTGGCGACGGTGCCCACCGCCGTCAAAAACACAGCGCTCCTGGCCATGGCCGATGCGCTCGAAGCGCGCGAAGCCGAACTCCTCGAGGCCAACAAAAAGGACGTCGCCGCGGCCGGCGGGTTGACGAAGGCGGCGATTGACCGCCTCACGCTGAACACAAAGCGCATCAAGGAAATGGCGGCAGGCCTGCGCGAAGTGGCGGCGCTCCCCGACCCCGTCGGCGACGTGACGAAGGTCTGGCAGCGGCCGAACGGCATGAAAGTCAGCCGCGTGCGCGTGCCGATCGGCGTGATCGGGATTATCTACGAGTCGCGCCCCAACGTGACGGCCGACGCCGCATCGCTCTGTCTGAAATCCGGCAACGCGGTCGTTCTGCGCGGGGGCTCGGAAGCCATCCAGTCCAACGCCGCCATCGTGAAGGTGCTGATGGAGGCCGGCGAAAAGACCGGCATTCCGGCTGGCGCCATCACGTTCATCGACAACCCCGACCGCCAGGTCTCCACCCTGCTGCTCAAGCAGGACAAGCTGATCGACCTGATCATCCCGCGCGGCGGCGAGGGCCTGATGCAGTTCATCATGAAGGAGTCCACGATCCCGGTCATCAAGCACGACAAGGGCGTGTGCCACACCTACGTGGACGACAAGGCCGATCTCACGATGGCCGACGCCATCTGCTTCAACGCCAAGGTGCAGCGACCCGGCACCTGCAACGCCATGGAGACGCTCCTGGTGCACCAAGCCGTCGCGTCGGCGTTTCTGCCGCCGCTCATCACGCGCTACCAGAAAGCCGGCGTAGAGGTCCGCGGCTGCCCGAAAACCGTCGCGCTCGCGCCGGGCGTCAAGCCCGCCGCCGACTCGGACTGGGGCACCGAGTTCCTGGACCTCATCCTGGCCGTCCGCGTCGTGGACAATATGGAACAGGCGATGGAGCACATCGCCCGCCACGGCTCGCAGCACTCCGAAGCAATCGTGACGCAGGACCAGGGCCGCGCCGCGCGGTTCCTCAACGAAGTGGACGCCGCCGCCGTGTTCCACAACGCCTCGACGCGCCTGCACGACGGCCACCAGTTCGGCCTCGGCGCCGAGATCGGCATCAGCACGACGCGCATCCACGCGCGCGGCGCGATGGGGCTGGAAGAGCTCACCAGCACCAAGTTCATCGTGCTCGGCACCGGCCAACTCCGGGAATGAAGCTCGGTCTCTACGGCGGCGCGTTCAACCCCATCCACCGGTGCCACCTGCTGGTGGCCGAAACCGCGAAAACCCGTCTCGACCTCGATGCGGTCCTCTTCATCCCAACCGGCGACCCGCCCCACAAACCGCAATCGGATTTCATTCCGGCCGCGCACCGTCTGGAGATGGTGCGACTCGCCATCGCTCCGTATCCCTACTTCCAGGTGTCGGATATCGAAACGACGCGACCGGCAAAATCGTACACGATCGACACCGTCCGAGAACTCCGGAAAATCCGCCCCGCCGACACCCGGTTCATCTTCATCATCGGGATTGACGCCTTCAAGGAAATTGCAAGCTGGAGGGAGCCTGAGAACCTGCTACAGCTCTGCGAATTCGCCGTGGTTTCAAGGCCAGGCAGCCTCTTCAAGTCACTGATAAACCTTTCGATTCTCGGGATCAAGGACATCGCACCTTTGGAGCGCCTGGACGCCGGTCAGGTCGAGGTGCAAGAGGTCCGGATCACAAACGGACAATCGCTCTGGGGGCTGCCGATTCCTCCCTGTAACGTGTCGGCGCAGGACATCAGAACGCGTCTTAAACACAGACAGACCCTGGAAAACATCTTGCCAGCCGGCGTCGAGTCTTATATACTGCACCATCATATTTTGGGGGGAGAGTCATCGCAATAGTCCAAGAATCGCGGGCGAAAGCCAAGCTGGCAGCCCTGGCAGCCGAAGATAAAAAAGCCTCTGAGATCGTGATCTTAGACGTCGCTCTCGCCTCTGGAGTGGCGGATTATTTCGTAATTTGTTCCGCTGAATCCGAACGGCAGGCTCTCGCCGTACAAGAACATATCGATAAGGTACTGTCCGAGAAGGGGTACCGGCTCATGGGCCTCGAAGGAACCGAGGCGGGTGTGTGGGTTCTCATGGACTATAACGACGTCATCGTCCATGTCTTCAAGCGGGGCGTGCGCGAGCATTACGGGCTGGACCGGCTCTGGGCCGACACCAAGCGCGTGCCGCTTCCGAAGGCCCGCACCGAGGCGCCCGTCAGCGTTCCTAAGCGGCGCCCGGCGAAGGAGCGAGCAGCCAGACAGCGAGGGTAGTCATGCGGTTCTTCATCTGGATCCTCACGCTGATCGCCGCCATCATTGCGGCCGTACAGTTCAGCGCCCTGAACCCCGACCCGGTCACGCTCAAGCTGTCCCCGCAATCCTCGACGCATGTCACTCCGATCTATCTCGTCCTGGCCTGCATCGCGGCAGGCGCACTGGCCGTCGTCATGCTCGTCGGCGTGCGCGAGATCCGCGCGCACATCCTCAACTGGCGGTCCACCCAGAGGCGCAAACGCGAGGAGAAGCTCCAGAGTTACTACACCAACGGCGTGCTGGCATCGCTCTCCCGGCGGACTAACGAAGCCATTTCGCAATTACAGAAGGTGCTGGCGCTGGACCCCAACCATACCCGCGCGCTCCTCTCGCTCGGCAACATCTTCCGCAAGGAGCGGCATTACAACGAGGCCATCCGGCTGCACCGGAAGGCCCGGCTGCTTGAAGAAGGCAGCATGGAGATCCTCCTCTCACTGGCCCGCGATCTGGAGGACGCCAGGCGCTTTGATGAAGCCATCCAGGCGCTGGAGGACGTGCTCAAGCTCGACGGCACCAATCCGACCGCCCTCTATCGCATCCGGGACATCCACATCCGCAACGAGAAGTGGAAGGACGCCCACGCCGTCCAGGAGCGCCTCCTGAAGGCGGGCCTGACCGAGCCGGAGGTCCGCGCCGAAAACCAGGTCCTCGCCGGCCTGAAATACGAGTTGGGGCGGCAGTACATGGAGCGCGGCGATCGCGATCAAGCCCGGCGCCACTTCAAGGACGCCATCAAGCTGGACAAAGGGTTCCTGCCGGCAAGGATTGGATTCGGCGAGACCCTGATCCGGGAAGGCAAGCTCCGGCAGGCGGCGGAATCCTGGGAGAAATCCTATGTCAAAACGGGCAATCCGATCTTGCTGCAGCGCATGGAAGACCTCTACCTGGAGATGGGCGAGCCCGGTGAAATGCTCCGCATCTACCAGCAGTCCCTTGCCAAGAGGAACAACGACCCGTCGCTGAAGCTGGCCCTCGGGAAGCTCTACTACCGCCTGGAGATGATCGACGACGCGTTTGACATGCTCTCCACCCTGGAGGGCATTCAGGACCCGTCCGGGGATATCCTTCATATCCTGGCCAGTCTGTACATCCGGAAGGGCGACACCGAGACCGCACTCATGGAGATGCAGGAGGTGATCAGCAGATCACGGGCGGGCATGACCCCGCTGGCCTGCGGCGCCTGCCGCTACGAGACCAGGGAATGGAGCGGGCGCTGCCCGGCCTGCGGCCGCTGGAATACGCTGGCCGTCATGGCCCCCACGGTCGGCAGCGGGAGCCCGTCGCGGGAAGGCGCCCGCGACAGCGCACAGCCACGGCCCTACCCGACCGTGGCCTCGCCGATCGAAATCGTCTAGGGCGGTTCGCAAACCGCCCCTGCCACTCCGATCATGAACACCACGGCCGTTAAACCTGTTGCGCTGATCATCCTGGACGGCTGGGGCGTCAACCCGCGCAAGGACGCCAACGCCGTCGCGCTCGCCAAACTGCCGTTCTACAACTCGCTGCTCCGGGACCACTCGCACACCCTGCTGTCGGCCTCCGGCGAGGACACGGGCCTCCCCGACAACCAGATGGGCAACTCCGAAGTCGGCCACATGAACATGGGTGCCGGCCGGATCGTGTACCAGGACTTTACCCGTATCAACCGGGCGATCCGAGACGGCTCCTTTGCGAACAATGCGGCGATCACAGACGTCCTCCACAAGACCCGCTCGACCGGCGGCCGCCTGCATCTGCTGGGGCTCCTGTCGGACGGCGGCGTGCACAGCCACCTCTCGCACCTGGAGGCCATCTTGAAAATGGTGAAGGCGGAAGGCCGCCCGCCGGTCTTCGTGCACGCGTTCCTGGACGGACGCGACACGCCCCCGCAAAGCGGCCTCGGCTACGTCAGGGAGACTGAGGCCATGATGCGCCGGCTCGGCGTGGGGACGATCGCCACCGTGATGGGCCGCTACTACGCGATGGACCGCGATCAGCGCTGGGACCGCATCGCGAAGGCCTATGCCGCCCTCGTGGACGGCGCCGGCGCGCACCGCACATCAGCCGAAGAGGCCGTGACGGCCAGCTACAACGAGAAGATCACGGACGAGTTCGTGGCGCCCGCCGCCGTCGTGGATCAGCACGGCAACCCGGTCGGCAGCATCGACGACGACGACGGGGTCTTCTTCTACAACTTCCGCGCGGACCGGGCGCGCGAGCTGACGCGCGCCCTCACCGACCCGGGCTTCGAGGCGTTCCCCCGCAAAACCGTCAGGAAGCTGGCGGCCTTCGCCACGATGACCTCCTACGACGAGACCTTCACGCACCCGACGGCGTTCGCGCCGTTCCGCCTGACGCGGATCCTGCCGGAGATCATCAGCGAGCGTGGGCTCAAGCAGCTCCGCATCGCCGAGACCGAGAAGTACGCGCACGTGACATACTTTTTCAACGGCGGGGAGGAGCAGCCCTATGCGGGCGAGGATCGCGTCCTGATCCCCTCGCCGCGCGACGTCGCGACCTACGACCACAAACCGGAGATGTCCGCACGGGAAGTCGCCGCGGAGGCGGTGCGCCGCATCGAGTCCGGCCAGTATCACCTGATCGTGCTGAACTTCGCGAACCCGGACATGGTGGGCCATACAGGCATCCTGACGGCGGCCGTCCAGGCGGCCGAAGTGATCGACGAGTGCCTGAACATGGTCATCACCGCCATGCGCCGGATCGGCGGGGCCGTCCTCCTGACTGCGGACCACGGCAACCTCGAGCAGATGGTGGATTACGAAACCGGCCAGCCGCACACGGCGCATACACTGAACCCGGTGCCCTGCATCATCGTGGACGACAAGCCGCACGCCCTGCGGGCCTCCGGCGTCCTGGCGGACGTCGCCCCCACGATTCTCAACCTGATGGGCATCCCCCAACCACCGGAAATGACCGGCGTGTCCCTGATCAAGGAGTAACGGAAATGGACTATCGTATCCTATCGGAAAAAGCGATTGCCGGCGAGGCGCCGTCACGCGAAGAGGCCCGGGCCGTCCTGCAAACCCCGGACGACCGCCTGCTGGAACTGCTCAATGCCGCGTACGCGGTGCGCCATAAATTCTTCGGGCGCAAGGTCCGTCTTCAGATGCTCCAGAACGCCAAGAGCGGCGCCTGCCAGGAAGACTGCGGCTACTGCTCGCAGTCGGCGGACTCGACCGCGGACATCAAGAAATACGGCCTGCTCAAGAAATCCCAGATGGTAGAAGGCGCGCGGCGGGCGTCGGAATCCAAGGCCATCCGCTACTGCATCGTCATCAGCGGGCGCGGCCCTCTGGACCGCGAGATCAACGAGATCAGCGAGGCCGTCCGCGAGATCAAGGGCACGGTGCCGGTCCAGGTCTGCTGCTCGCTGGGGTTGCTGACGAAGGACGATGCGCGGCGGCTGAAGGAGGCCGGCGTGGATCGGATCAATCACAATCTGAACGCCTCGGAGCGGTTCCATCCCCAGATGGTCACGACGCACAGCTACCAGGACCGGCTCGCGACAATCAGCAACGCGAGAGCCGCCGGCATGGAAATCTGCTCGGGCGGGATCGCCGGCATGGGCGAGACGGACGAGGACGTGATCGACCTGGCATTGTCGCTACGCGAAGTGCGTCCGGATTCAATCCCGATGAACTTCCTGTATCCGGCGGAAGGCACGCCGATGCAGGGCCAGAAGAACCTCACGCCGCAGCGCTGCCTGAAGATCCTCTGCCTGTTCCGTTTCCTGCACCCGCGCACGGAACTGCGCGTCGCGGGAGGCCGCGAGTTCAACCTGCGCTCGCTGCAGGCCCTGGCGCTCTATCCCGCCGACTCGCTCTTCGTCGGAGGCTACCTCACCACGCCCGGCATGCCCGCTGAGGAGGCCTGGCAGATGATCGAAGACCTCGGCTTCGAAGTGGACACCGTCGGCGCGCCGGTGCCGGCGCAATAGAGCGAAGCAACGTAGGGGCGCAATTCATTGCGCCCATCTTGCCTGCATCTTTCTTGCACATGAGGGCGTGATGAATCACGCCCCTACATTCAGAAGATTTCACCAGAAGCGGGGTTAGTTCTGGTCCTTGTTCTCGATATTCTCCACGCGCTGGCGGAGCTGGTCGTAGGACAAATGCATGAGGGCCTGGGTTTCTCGGAATTGGCGTTGGATGTGGGCCTGATCCTGCGTGTATCGGCCATCGATGAAGGTCGCCAGACCTTCGGCCACCAAGTGTACTTCGTAGCGGAGCCCTTCGACCAGTATTCCGCTATACCGTTTGCTTTCCTCGACCCGATCCTTCAGTTCTTCGAATTGTTCATCCATTGCCAGAAAACGGTCGTCGATCCTCTCAAACCGAGCATCGATCGCCCCAAAACGCGCATCAAGGCGCCCGTTTAACTGCTCAAATCGTTGATTGATCGCGGTAAAGTGCTGGCTGATCTCATCAAAGCGTTGTGCAAGTTCCGAATCCATGTCGCCTCCGTTGCAAAAGGAAGAGTAGGCGGAATTGCCCTCTTTGTCAATGAGACACGGCAGGGCGGAAAAGGTAAAAAAGGGGGTATTATTATTTTTGCAGTGACGGCGCGTTCTTGAAAAGCAGCTCGAGCGCCTTTGCGAGTTGCTCGTCCTTGTTTTCCACCACGACGTCCGGCTCGATGCCCTCGCTGTCGATTTTTTTTCCGAGCGGCGTCACATAGTAGGCCGTCGTCAGCCGGAGCGCGTAGTTACCCGGCAGCGGGTAGATCGACTGGACCGACCCCTTCCCGTGCGACTTCGTCCCCACCAGAATCGCGCGTTCCCAGTCCCGCAGCGCCGCCGCCATGATCTCCGCGCTGCTCGCCGTCCGCTGGTTGATCAGGACGACGAGGGGTTTGGTGAACGGAGGCGCGCTCGCCTGGGACCGGTGCTCGTCGCGCCGCCCGCCGCGCCCGTTGATCACCACGATCAGCCCGCCGCGCTCGATGAAGTTCTCGGTCACCCCGATCGCGGAGTTCAGCAGCCCTCCCGAATTGTCCCGGAGATCCACGATCATGGCCTTCATGTTCAGCGCCTGCAGCCGTTCGAAGGCGGTCGCGAGGTCCTGCGCGGTCTGCCCGTGAAACAGCACGACGCGGACGTACCCGACGAAGCCGTTCATAAGCCGGAACTTCACGCTCTGAAAGCGGTGCGCCTGCCGGGCCATCGTGAAAGGCAAGGGCGCGTCTGACCCCTCCCGTTCGACGGTGAGGACGATGCTTGACCCGATGGAGCCGCGCAGCAGTTCCTCCGCGCGCGCCACGGACAGCCCGGCGACGGACGCGTCGTCAACCCGTACGAGCCGGTCGCCCAGCCTGACGCCCGCGCCGTCGGCCGGCATCCCCAGCTTCACGTCCGAGACGACCAGCGCGCCCCTACGGTCTTCGAGTTCCAGCCCGACCTCGCCCGTCACAGCCTCCTGCGACTCGGTCTTGATGTCCTCATACTTGCCGGGCTCGATCAGATAGCTCTGCGAGTCGAGCGCCGAGGCCACGCCCTTGACGGCCAGATACACCAGATCGGGCGGCACCGGCGCGCCCTCCGCGCAGATCTTCCCAATGGCCATGGCCTCCTGAAGCGCCGCGTACACGGCTTCCACCGACCTTATCGCGTCTTTTCTAAAGGATTTTTTGATGGGACGCTTTGCGCACCGAAAGGCCCACTCCTCCAGCGTATCCTCCAATCCTACCCTGGATCGCCCGATCGCGTTTGCGATCCGCAACAGGCCCTGCCCGGCCATCCCGCGGTACTGCGAGACCTGGGGCTTTGTAACATACTTCTCATCGATCAGCAGGAGCGCCTCCATGAGAGGGTCCTCCGGCTCGGCCATTTTAGCGGGAGGGGGCCCCGCAGACGCCCCTCCCGCGCCCACTGTTATGCCGACCGCGAAGATAAGCGTCCATGCCACCAGCGCGAGGGCTTTACTCATACTGCAGGCCCTCTGCCACCGGCAGGCGCGCTGCCCGCCGGGCCGGTCCGTATCCCGCGAGCAGCGTGGTGAACAACGCCAGCCCTGCCGCCTCCAACCACACCCACGGCGCAGGATACAACACGATGGTCCAGCCGAACGACTGCTTGTTGATCACCTCGATCAGAAGCACGGACAGCACCAGGCCCGCCCCCAACCCCAGGATCGTCCCCGCGAGCCCCAGCAATCCTGACTCCCACAGGATCAGGCGGCCGACCTGCGCCGGCGTCCC
>JAUSHW010000133.1 GCA_030648395.1 Nitrospirales bacterium
ATGTCCGCCTCAACCGCAGGGGCCCGAACCGCATCCCTGAGCGCCTGCGCCACCCGATCGGCGACGAAGACGTGAATGGCGGAGCGGCCCTTCGGCCCGATCCGTTCCGCCGACTCCAGCGCGTGGGCGATCCCCTGCAATGTCTCGCTCAATCCATTCATATCAACGTCTCGCGGGGTCATTCTCGCTGTCTCATCCCAAAAGATCAATAAGAAGCCCCGCAGGAATCCACGCACCAAAATTTGTGACCGCAACGGCGACAAAAATTTGTGGTCGTTCCACCGGCTCGGCCTGGCGATTCCAAGAACCGTAAATTTTTCAACATGTTCAAGTCTTCGCCGGGATGGTATGGCGGTTGCTATATCTCATAGCAGATGGCGTGATTGAACGCCACAAGAAGCAGAAAACGAAGAACCAAACAGGAGGGAGCAGACATGGAACAGATACTCAAAAAAGCGGCGGGCGAGAACAAGCAATTTCCGTTGATCGAAGTGATGGTCGTGATGGCCGCCATCGGCATTCTCGTGACCATCGCCCTGCAGAAGCTCCTGGCAAACTAGCGGGAATATTCATGACGGGCGTCACTTGTCAGCGAAAGACCCGTTGTGGTAGCATGCGCCTCAGCTTGAGTAATTAGGGGGGCACTACCGTGGCTAGGGAATGTGAAATCTGCGGAAAGAAACGCGCGACCGGCAACACCGTCAGCCACGCCAACAACCGCACCAGACGGGTCTTTCGCCCGAATCTTCAGAGCATCCGGGCACTCATCAACGGCGCAACGAGCCGCATCCTCGCCTGCACGCGCTGCATCCGCAGCGGCAAGATCAAGAAAGCAGTTTAACCGGACCGAGCTGGCTTGGTTTGGAGCGGGAGACGGGATTTGAACCCGCGACCGACGGCTTGGGAAGCCGCTGCGCTACCACTGCGCTACTCCCGCCCTTGGATTTGATTATCCGCTAAGCCTTCCGGGCAAGTCAACCGCGGTTACGCCCCGCCGTCGAAGCGAATCACGGCGAAGCGCTTCTTGCCGACCTTCAGCCGGTAGTCCCGGCCAAGCTCCCCGGCCATGACGTGATCGCCGTCGGTCACCTTCTCGCCGTCAATCTCGACACCGCCCTGCGCGATCAGCCGCCGCGCCTCGGTCTTGCTGGGCGCGAGCCCGGCCTGCACCAGCACGGCGACCAGCGGGGTGGGCCCGGCGGGCAGCGTCTTGCGCTCCGCCGATTCCACCGGAAACTCCCGCTGGCTGAACCGCTGCTGGAACTCTGCCCGCGCCTCGTCGGCCGCCGCCGCCCCGTGATACGTGGCGACCATGCGATGCGCCAGCGCCAGCTTGGCCTCCATCGGGTGCATGGCCTTGACGGCGTTCAAGTCTTCCGTGGTGAGCAGTTCGTAATACCGCAGCATGAGCGTATCCGAGATGGACATGATCTTCCCGAACATGTCCCCAGGCCGGTCTTCGAGCGCAATGTAGTTGCCCAGGCTCTTGCTCATCTTGCGGACGCCATCGGTGCCTTCGAGCAGCGGCATCGTGATCACGATCTGCGGCGGCTGGCCGTACACGCGCTGGAGGTCGCGGCCGACCAGCAGGTTGAATTTCTGATCGGTGCCGCCGAGTTCGACGTCCGCCTCGAGGGCCACGGAATCGTACCCCTGGACCAGCGGGTACAGGAACTCGTGGATGCTGATCGGCTTCTGGTCGTGATAGCGCTTGTGGAAATCGTCGCGCTCCAGCATCCGGGCCACGCTGTAGTGCGCGCTCAGGTGAATGAGCTGCTCGGCCGTCATGGCATTCATCCAGCGGCTGTTGAAGTCGAGGGTGGTCCGGCCGGGGTCGAGGATTTTGAAAATCTGGCGTTCGTAGGTCTTGGCGTTCTGCCGCACCTCCTCCTTCGTGAGCGACTTCCGGGTTTCCGACACGCCGGTCGGGTCTCCGATCATGCCCGTGAAGTCGCCGATGAGGAAGATCACCTCATGGCCCAGGTCCTGAAAGTGCTTCAGCTTGTGGATGAGGACGGTGTGGCCGAGATGCAGGTCCGGCGCGGTGGGATCAAAGCCCGCCTTGATGCGGAGCGGCCGCCGCTCCTTGATCGAGGCGGCCAGTTTTTCCTCAAGCTCCTTTTTCTGGATGATCTCGACAGTGCCGCGCGCGATGAGGGCGAGCTGCCGTTCCACTTCGCTCATTTAGATTTTTCCGCCTTCGCTCATGGAACCACCGCCGTCATGACCAGGGGCCGGAGCTGCGCCATCCGTTTCTCCCCGATGCCCCGCACTTTCCGCAACTCGTCCACGCTGCGAAACCCGCCATGGCTCTTCCGGTACTCCACGATGCGCTGGGCCAGCGTTTCGCCGATGCCCGGCAACTCCATCAGATCCTCGATCCGGGCCTTGTTGATATCCAGCGGGAATGTCACGGCGCGACGCGGTGGCGGCGAGGGCCGGGCCGGGGAGGACACCGCCGACGTTTGGACAGGACGCGCCGGAATATTCTGTGCAACCTGCGGCGTTCCTTCCGGCTCGTCCCCGCCCTGCGCATCGTCAGCCTGCGGCAGGACCGCCACGGCCTGTTCAGGCTCGGAAACCATCTCGGGATTGACGGCCCAGTAAAGGACGCCCACCGTCACGGCGAGCATCAGGAGCTTGACGAGCAGACCTTGCAGCCAGGTCATGCCGCGCTCACTTTCCGGCGGGCGAGGTGGATCGCCATGCCTTCCACATCCTCGGCCGCTTCCATCAATCCCTCCGGCATCGTGGGATGCGCGTGAATCGTCTCGGCGAGCGTCGCAGCGGTGGCGCCCATCTGCATGGCGACAGCGGCTTCGTGAATCAGGTCCGCCGCATGCGACCCGACGAGGTGCACGCCGACGATCCGGCCGGTCTTCGCCTCAGTGACGATTTTCATCAGGCCACTCGTTTCGCCGGACGCGTGCGCCTTGCCCAGCCCGATCGGGCGGAACTTGCCGATCTTGATTTCCATGCCACGCTGCCTGGCCTCCTGCTCGGTCAGCCCCACGCGCCCGACCTCCGGGAACGTGAAGATCCCCGCCGGGATCACGTCGTACGACATCGTGGCCGGCCGGCCGAGAATGTTGCGGACCGCGACCTTCCCCTGGGCCGACGCCACATGGGCCAGCATTGCCTTGCCGGTCACATCGCCGATCGCGTAGACGCCCGGCACATTCGTCTCCATGCGCTCGTTGACGAGGATCTCGCCGCGGCGGCCGAGCTGTACCCCCGTCTCTTCCAATCCCAATTCATCGGTCTTGCCACCCGTATTGAATCGCCGCCCGATCGACACCAGCACTTTGGCGGACGCCACGGTATTACCGTCCGCCAGCGTGGTCGAGACTCCATCCGGGCCGACCGCGACTTTCTCCACGCGGGCGTTCACCAGAATCGTCACGCCCAGCTTCTTCAGCTCGGCGGCCAGCAGCGCGGAGACCTCTTCGTCCTCGGTGGGCAGGATGCGCGGCAGCATCTCCACGAGCGTCACCTTTGTGCCGAGCACGCTGAACAGCGACGCGAACTCGCAGCCCTCCACCCCGCCGCCCACGATCAGCAGGCTGTCCGGGATGGCGGTCAGGTCCAGGGCCTCCCGGCTGCTGATGATAGCGGTCCCGTCCAGC
>JAUSHW010000137.1 GCA_030648395.1 Nitrospirales bacterium
CCTGGACATGCGCCGCGTGCAGTCCGTGGATTTCACGGCGACCCACCTGCTCGACCAGATCGAGGCGCGGCTCGCCGAGCGCAAGGGCACGCTCATCTTCAGCGCCCTCCCTCCCAACCTGCCGACCGGCCAGGATCTCCAGACGTACTTCGACCAGGTGGGTCTCGTGAAACCGACCAGAAACGTCAAAATCTTCGACGAGCTCGACGACGCGCTGGAGTGGACGGAGGATCGAATTCTGGAGGAAGCAGGACTCCTGCAGGCGGGACAGGAAACTCCGCTTAACCTGAGCGAGATCAACCTGCTGAAGGGGTTCGACGCGGACACCCTCGGGGCGCTCGCGTCATGCGTCGAGGAGCGGTCGTACGAAACGGGACAGAAGGTCTTTCAGCACGGCGACCAGGGAGATGAAATTTACCTGATCCGGCGGGGCATCGTCCGGATCGTCCTGCCCCTGGCAGGGGGCCGACAGCATCATCTCGTGACGTTCGGCCGGGGGGATTTCTTCGGTGACATGGCTTTTATCGATTACGCCGTGCGATCCGCCGACGCCGTGGCGTGCGCGCCCACGGACATCTACATTATCTCGCGAGCGCGGTTCGACAAGGTGGCCGTGGACCATCCCTTGCTGGACAAGAAGGTGTTCTGGCGCCTGGCCCGCTCCCTAGCGATCCGGTTGCGCCAGACCGACGCCGAACTGCGGGCCCTGGAAGAATCGTGATTCAGAGTGGCGAGAGCCAGGAGGCGTGCTTGGCATCACGCCCCTTGACAATGTCAAAAAACGCGTTCTGCAGGTCCACGGTGAGCGGTCCCGGCTTGCCGGTACCGACGGTGCGATCGTCCACTTCGCGGATCGGTGTCAGCTCGGCGGCCGTACCAGTCATGAACACCTCGTCGGCGATGTAGAGCTCGTCGCGGGTGAACCGCTCCTCCACCACCTTCACGCCGCGCTCGCGGGCCAGTTCCATGATCGAGTTGCGGGTGATGCCCTCGAGTATCGAGGTCAGCGGCGTGGTTTTCAGAATGCCGTTACGCACCAGGAAAATGTTCTCGCCCGTGCCCTCGGAAACATACCCCTCGGGGTCGAGCAGGATCGCCTCGTCATAGCCGCTGTTCTTCACCTCACGCTTGGCCATAATGGAGTTGACGTAGTGGCCGGCGATCTTCGCGCGCGTCAGGCTAACGTTGACGTGGTGGCGGGTGAAGGATGAAATCTTCGCCCGGATGCCGTTTTTCAAGCCGTCCTCGCCGAGATACGCCCCCCACGGCCAGGCCGCAATCGCCACGCGGGTCGGGTTGTCCGGCACATAGAGTCCCATGTCGCCGTAGCCCACGAACGCGATGGGCCGGATGTAGCACTCCACCAGCTTGTTGACGCGGACGGTTTCGCAGATGGCGTCGGCGATCTCCTTCCTGCCGAACGGCATCGGCAGCAGACAGATATGCGCGGAGGCGAACAGCCGGTCCACGTGCTCGTTCAGGCGGAAGATGGCCGATCCCCGCTCGCCCTTGTAGCAGCGGATGCCCTCGAAGGCGGACAGGCCGTAATGCAGGCTGTGCGTCAGGACATGGATCTGGGCGTCCTTCCAGGGTACAAGCTTGCCGTCCAGCCAGATTTTCTCGGATTCCTTCAGCGCCATCGGCACTCCTCCAACGACCAGAAAAGTTATGATAGCAGCGGGTCCGGGGCAAGTCAAACGCCGAAGACTGTGCAGGCCTTGGCGCCGCGCCATTTCTGACCGATTGGCGTAAAGGCCGGAACAGGGCGTATAATGGGTAGGCTAAGTCCTTTTCAGATGGCTGGCTGAGGCATGACCGATGATTATCCCGAACACGCACGAAAGAGTCTCCGAACAAACGGAGATTGAGCTCAGGCAGATGGCTTTGAAGGCCCTCGTGACGATGCGCACCAAACAGCTCCAGGAGTCCCTGGACCACCGTATCAAGCGGGCCACCAAAGGGGGCGCGTGGATTGGCCTGAGCCGAGAGGCGTGCCGACGCCTGCACAACCAGGAGCAAGCCCGCCTCCAGGAGCAATTAGTCGAATTGCAATTGAAGCAGGCGCACGTCCGGGAGAAATTAACGGAAGCCCGGAAGGCCGTGGCCAGAGCCCGACGCCTGAAGGCCTCCCGGGATACCGCCATGCGAAAATAGTTGATCGTCGCCTTCTTGACAGGCCCCACAGCCCTGTGTTAGAAATGCACTCTCCTTACATCAGTTAAAGAACCCAAACGGAGCTTCAGGCAATGTACGCAATCGTCGAGACAGGCGGGAAACAATACCGGGCAGAGCAGGGCGATGTCCTGGAAGTGGAGAAGCTGGAAGGCGCCGTCGGGGCCACCATTACGCTGGACAAGATCCTGCTGATCTCCGGCGAGGCCGGGACCACGATCGGGACCCCCACCGTGGCCAAAGCGACAGTCACCGGCGAAATCCTGGCCCAGGACCGGCACGCCAAGATCATCGTGTTCAAGAAGAAACGCCGCAAGAACTACCGCCGGACCAACGGGCACCGGCAGTCGTTCACCAAACTGAAGATCACCGGGATTTCAGAGGGCTAAGCCATGGCACATAAAAAAGGACAGGGCGCCTGCCGGAACGGGCGGGACAGCAACCCCCAGTATCTCGGCGTGAAATGCTACGGAGGCGAGGTCGTGCCGGGCGGGAGCATCATCGTGCGCCAGCGGGGCACCAGGTTCCATCCGGGCTTCAACGTCGGCCAGGGGAAGGACGACACGCTGTACGCGAAGGTCGCCGGCACCGTGCGGTTCGAAGGTCCAAAAGACCGGCGC
The DNA here is from genome assembly GCA_030648395.1 of Nitrospirales bacterium. GTDB lineage: Bacteria > Nitrospirota > Nitrospiria > Nitrospirales > NS-4 > SCTG01. The sequence continues at coordinate 2,793 of JAUSHW010000137.1, forward strand.
CGGGTCACCATCATTCCGGCCCCGAAAGCCGCCGCCGCCCCAGCCGCCTAGAGAGGTTTCCCATCACGCATCCCCCCTTGCTTCAGCCCAAGGAGTAAGGGGGTTTTTCTTCTCCAGACACCGCCGGGACGATTTCCCTTGTATTCCCCGGTCTCGAAGAGGACATTATCGGTTCCATGCAGTATTTGCGACGCATCAGTCCAATCGTTCTGCTTGCCGCCTGCCTCTGGCTGCCGGCAGAATCAGAAGCCGGATACGACACGGCTTTCCTCACCGTCATGCCCTCGGCAAGCACGCCGCCGTTTACCTGGGCCCACAGCTATGCCGCGGCCACGCCGCCGCCTGACGCCCTGGAGGGCATTCAGCCAGCGGACCCTCCGGCACTGCCGGACTCTGACGAATCGCCTCAGAATGCGTTGATCGGGAAGACGTCTCCTGGCACGACCAGCCCCACTCCCTATAATGCCGATGCGTGGCGCACCTATATTGATCGCTTCATCATCCCGTCCATTCAGACAGCCCTGTCCACGCGACTGACCCAGCCACTCCCCCGGCCGACGCTTCCCCAGGACCTCTCGTCGAAGGCATCGTCACCGGAGCCCTTCATCGAGATCGTCATTCCGCTTGAATCGATGTCGCCGGATCCCCCAACCGCCATGCACGTGCAGTTGTTGGTCCCAGAAAAAACGATACTCCGGATTCTGAGGGAAGCCGCAGGAACCGCCTCGGCATCAGAGAGCGCGCCGGACTACTCCTCGTCGTCCGACCGCATTCAACGCGCCAAGGCATTTCAGGCCTACCTCGACAGCGTATCGGAAACCCTCAAGGACGAAGCGACGGTTCAGCAGTACTTTCGCACGGCGAGCGTGACGTCCTCTATTCTCAGCGTGGCGTCCACTCTCGGCCAAATCATCGCCCTGGGCACGCTGCCCTTGCATGCCATCTTCACCACCGTCCCGATGCTCTTGTATTATGCCGTCAACGCGGCCCTTGGTGAGGAGCCCCTGAACCTCCACTGGAAGATCTTCAGCGGCGCAAGCAACAGCCTCCTCCGCACCACGTTCAGTGATACCCTGATCCCGGTTCCGTAACTTCTCTTTCGCCTCTCTCCCAGACCGGCCAACGGTGGCGCCACCCTGTCAGAACTGTTTTCTGATATGATGCGGCCCATGACGATCAAGCTGTACGGGTGGATCGCATGACGCCCCTGCGTATCCTGCTGGCCGAGGACTCGGCCGCGATCCGCGCGTTCACGCAAACCTATTTCAAGGACACGCCCTACGCGTTGGATATGGCGGAGAACGGCCAGGTCGCGGTCGAGATGTTTCAAGCCGTGCGCTACGACCTGGTGTTCATGGACTTGGAGATGCCCGTCATGAACGGCATCACCGCCACGCGGGAAATCCGGCAATGGGAGCAGGAGGAGGATCTGGACCCCGTTCCGATCATCGCGCTGACCTCCCACGACCAGAAGGAGAAGCTGCTGGAAACGCTCGACGCCGGCTGCACGGCCCACCTGATCAAACCCCTCACGAAAGAAGCGATGCTGAAGACCATCGAGGAGCACGCGAGCCGCTGATGCCGACGGCGGAAGTCCGCTGGTTCTTCGAAGGTTCCATCCCGGCAGCCATTGCCCAATGGTTCTGCCGCGGCGGCCTGCCCGACAAGGCCGCGCCGCGCGAGGACCACTACCTGCTGTTTCCCGCCCCGCTCGGCCTCAACGTCAAGCTGCGGGAGGGGCGACTGGAGGTCAAGTCCCTGGTCGGGGCGCCGGGACTGCGCACGTTCGCCACGGACATCGCCGGCAACGTCGAACTGTGGGAGAAGCAGATCGGCGGGGACGCGGCGGTCGCGGAATTCGAGAAACTTCGCGCAAGCGCCCCCCACCTCTGGATCACGGTGGGGAAGGAACGGACGCTGCGGACGTTCTCGCTGGAAGGCGATTCCAGGCATGAAGTCGCCGCCGGCAGGGTCTTCCTTGCCAATGGCTGCAACGTCGAACTGACGAAGGTCACGGTAGAAGGGGCGGCCTACTGGAGTTTCGGATTCGAGGCGTTCGGCGAGCCATCGCGGGTCGAAGCACACATGCAGAAGATCGCCGAACGTATCTTCGCCGATTCCCCCACCGCGACCTTCGTGGCCGATAACTCTTTCTCCTACCCGGAGTGGCTGGACAGGACCCGACGGTCAGGGAGTGAGCCGGACGGCCGCTGAGACTCGTTTCGCCAGGCGGCGGGCGAGCCGCACCATCGCAGCAGAGCGATCGGCGGGATCCAGCAGCACGTTCAATACGTGCATGTGGCCGGCATCGCCCAGCGCGGCGCCCAGCGCCGCGACCAGCTCCCCGTGGGTGGCCACGCGGTGCCCCACCCCTCCCCCGATCAGCTCGCAGATTTTTTCGTAGCGCCACTCACGCACGTCATTGAACGGGCCGTCCAGGATTGCGCGCTCGGTCGAGTAGCCGCGGTTGTTCAGAATCACCACGACCGGAGCCTGGCCGTGGCGCAGGCACGTGGAGAGTTCCGTGCCGGTCATCTGAAAGGCGCCGTCGCCCACCAGCACGATCGGGCGCAACGACGGACCGGCAAACCCCGCCCCCAGCGCGGCCGGCACGGCGAAGCCCATGGAGGTGTAGTAGGCGGGCGCCAGGAACTCCGCGCTCTGGTGGACGCGCAGGTCGGCCGACGCGAACAAGGACTCGCCCACGTCGGCGATGACGAGCGTCTTCTCGTCCAACAGGGTGTCGAGATGGCCGAACAGGCCGCGCAGGGTCACCGGCGAGCCGGCGGCGACCGGTTCGGCGCGGGCCGCCTCGAGTGGCGGCATCGGCCTCGCCCGAAAGGACGGCAGCGGCGCGGCCGCCAGGGCGCGGACAAACTCCTCGAACCGGACGCTGTCGTAGCGATGGTGCTTGATGGTGACGGCGTCCGCCGTCGCGTGGACCGTCCGCCCGGCCTCCTGCAACGTGGAGTGGGCGCCGACGTCTTCGATGTCGGTCAGGATGGAGCCCAGCATCAGCAGGCAGTCGGCCTCGCCGACGAACTGCTGCAGCTCCTCGCGCCCGATGAGGCCGCCATAGACGCCCAGATAAAGGGGATGGTCCTCGCGGATGGCTGATTTCCCCAACAGGGTCGAGGCGACGGGCGCGTTCAGGCGCTCCACGAGGCTGGTCAGATCATCCTGCACGCCGAAGCGATGGACTTCCGCGCCCGCGAGGACCATCGGCCTCTCCGCCTTCGTCAGCATGTCGCGCACTTCGGCGACGGCCTCCGCCAGGGCGGCCGGATCGCTGCGTTCGACGGACTCAGCAAGCGGGGGCGACGAGACCTCGATCGGCGTCAGCACGAGATCGCGCGGGATCTCCAGATAGACCGGGCGCTTGTATCGCATGAGCGCGGCCAGGGCCCGGTTGATCTCCCGCTCGGCCGTCAACGGATCGTCCAGCACGGCGGCGGCAACGGTCACCTTTTCAAACACCTCGCGTTGCGTGGAGAACTCGCGGACCATGTGATGGAGCAGCGGGTTGTGCACGCGCTCCGCAAGGCCAGGCGAGCCGGACAGCAGCACCACCGGCGACCGCTCCGCATAGGCGCAGGCCACGGCGTTGACAATGTTGAGGCCCCCCACGCAATAGGTCACGCAGGCTGCGCCGATCCCATGAATCCGGGCGTAGGCGTCGGCCGCATGGCCGGCGGAGTCCTCCCGTGTCGTCCCCACATGCATGATCGGGGATTCCTCGATCAGCTTGAACAGCGTCAGCACGTAGTCGCCGGGGATGCCGAAGATATGGCGCAGACCGAGCTGATGCAAACGCGCGAGCAAATAGGCACCGATGGATGTGGTGTTCCGCATGGCCTCCCCTCTCACCCGATTTGTTTCATCATCTCACGGGGCACGCGTATTTTCCACTTCCACTGTCCCGGCGCGCGAATGGCGCCTCTCCCCGTCCGGCCCCATTGACACTTCTTCGTTCCCAGGACAGACTAGCGGCCTTGTAAGGAGATCACGCCATGCCCCCGATACGCGGATACGCCACGAAAGGTCCCACATCGAAGCTCGAACCGTTCGCCTTCGAGCGGCGCGAACCGGGCCCCCACGACGTACTCATCGAAATCCTCTACTGCGGCATCTGTCACTCCGACATCCATCAGGCGCGGGACGAGTGGGGCGGCGCGATTTTCCCGATGGTCCCCGGACATGAAATCGTCGGGCGCGTGACGCGCGTCGGCTCCAAGGTGACACGCTTCACCATCGGCGAGCCGGCAGGAGTCGGCTGTTTCGTGGACTCCTGCCGGGTCTGCGGAAGCTGCAAGGAAGGCCTGGAGCAGTACTGCGAGGGACCCATCGTCTTCACGTACAACAGCACCGAGAAGGACGGCAAAACGCCGACGTACGGGGGCTATTCCTCGCACATCGTCGTGGACGAGAACTACACGCTCAAGATTTCCCCCAATCTCCCGCCGGCAAACGTCGCCCCTCTGCTCTGCGCCGGAATCACCATGTACTCGCCGCTCCGGCACTTCAAGGCCGGTCCGGGCCGGCGCGTCGGCGTGGTCGGGCTCGGCGGGTTGGGGCACATGGCGGTCAAGCTGGCCGCCGCCATGGGCGCTGAAGTGACGGTCTTCAGCACGTCCCCCTCGAAAGAGCCGGACGCGCGCCGACTGGGCGCGCACGAGTTCGTCATGACGAAAGACCCGCAGAGCCTGGCGGCACTCGCCAATCGGTTTGACCTCATCCTCGACGCGGTCTCTGCGCCCCACGATCTCAATGCATATCTGAATCTCTTGCGCCGGGACGGCGCGCTGGCGCTGGTGGGCGTATCGCCCAAACCGCTGGAGGTCAATGCCTTCTCGCTCATCCTCAAGCGAAGAACCCTGGCGGGCTCGCTTATCGGCGGCACTCGCGAGACGCAGGAAATGCTCGATTACTGCGCGGCCCAGAACATCACGTCGGATGTCGAGGTAATTCCCATCCAGCAGGTCGAAGCGGCGTACGCGCGGACGATCAAAGGCGACGTGCGCTACCGCTTCGTCATCGACATGAAAACCCTGTGACGCAGTCTGCGCCACCAGGCCACATTTTTCGTTGACACTTCCCGCCACAAAAGACAGACTGCTGAACATGCAGCGTGTCCAAATTTTCTGTCTCGCGAGGTCGTGAAAAATTCTACGCATCCTTGAAGACGTGTCGCTCTTTTCCGATCTGACGGAGGGGGAACTTCTTTTGCTGGAACCGCTCGGTTCCGTGATCGAGGGTCGCGCAGGCGATGTGCTCATCCAGGAGGGCAAGGTCGTTCCCAACCTCTTCATCCTCCTGGCGGGAGAAGCCTCGATTAAAAAGAAACGCCCGGACGGAAGACAGGTCGAGGTGTCCACGGTGGGGAAAAACGAGCTCCTGGGTGAGCTGACGTTCCTGAAGATGCCCCCTGCATCGGCCTCGGTGGAAGCGACGACTCGATTCAAGGCACTGGTGTTGAGTCAAAAGGAGCTCCATGCCGTCTTGCGGCGTCATCCTGTCCTGGGCAGCAAGATCTATCGAAAGTTCGCCCGCGTGTTGTGCAGGCGTTTGGCCAAAATGACAGCCCAGTTTGCGGCATCCTTGCCGCCCCCCAAGTATCTGTAGCGCCTTTTGGGCCATGCAGAAACTAAGCAAACCGTGCCCACGACCCGGTTGCGGCGGAGAAATGCTCGGCCGGAGCACGACCGCGCTGTTCACGCCGACCATTAATTCAAGGACCGGCGACGGAATCCTCTACTGCGGCCGCTGCGATCAGAAGGAATACCGCTACA
>JAUSHW010000139.1 GCA_030648395.1 Nitrospirales bacterium
GAGCGCGAAGAAGACGAAGACCTGCCCCGCGATGTTGTCCAGATAGTACGAGAAGGCCACGAAGTTGATGTTCGTGGCGTTCAGCATCAGCTCAATGGAGAGCAGCAACATGATGATGTTGCGCCGGATCAGCACGCCAACGACGCCCGTGACGAACACGATCGCGCTGAGGATCATGTAGTAGGACAGCGGGACCATAATCTTATTTGGCCTCCGGGCCCATGATCCCCTTCTTGGCCATGATGATGGCGCCGATCATGGCGACCAGCAGGATCAGCGAGGCCACTTCGAAGGGAAACAGGTACGTGGTGTAGAGCGCCTTCCCCACCGTTTCGGTATTGCCGGCGATGGTCTCCGCCGCTTCGCCCGCGGCGGTCTTGCCGCTCGCCGGTTCCTCCGGCAGCGCCACCTTGCTGATGATGGCGATGATTTCCGCGAGCGCAATCAGCCCCAGCCCCAGCCCCCACTTCACCTGCCGCTGGTAGGAGTCGTCCTGCTGGAGGTTCAGGATCATCACGACGAACAGGTACAGCACGAGGATGGCGCCGGCGTACACGATCAGCTGGACCGCCGCCAGGAACTCGGCGTGCAGGGTGACGAACAGGCCCGCGATGTGGAAGAACATCACGAGGAGTGCGATGACGCTGTGCACGGGGTTGCGCAGGGCGACCACAAGGATGGCGGTCAGGACGATGACACTCCCGAAGTAGAAGAAGGACAGGGTGGCCACGATTGCGTCGGGTCCCTATGAGGCCTTGGACGGCAGGTTTTTGTGGCCGATGTTGAAATAGGCCACGTTGGGGTGCTGGAACTCCAGCTTCTTCTCGCGTTCGGGGAAGTTGCGGTCGCCGAGCGCAAGCAATTGCGGCTTGTCGAGCCGGAGGTCGCGCTTGTTGTATCGGGCCCACGCGAACTCCTTCGTCATGGCCAGCGCGTCCACCGGGCAGGCGTCCACGCAGAGGCCGCAGAAGAGACAGCGGGTCATGTCCATGGAGTATTCCCTGGCGTACCGCTTCATCGGCTCGCCCTCGACTTCCGCGCTGATGACCGTGATGACCCGGGAGGGGCAGGCCGCCTCGCAGAGGTCGCAGCCGACGCATTTCTCGGTCCCGTCGTCATACTTGAGCAGGGCGATCATCCCGCGGTAGGTGCCGGGCAGGTCCCGCTTTTCATGGGGATACTGCAGGGTGATGGCCTTGCGGTTGCGGAGAATGATCCGTTGGATGAAGACCGTGATCGTGGCCTTCATCCCCACCAGGATTTCATAGAAGGTGAACGTCTTGACCAAATCTGCGACGGCCATGGCGGTGCGCGCTCCTTCTTATCTCAGGAAGTACACGGCGATCGAGGTGATGACGATGTTCGCCAGCGCCAGCGGCAGCAGCACTTTCCACCCGAAGCGCATGAGCTGGTCATAGCGCAGGCGCGGCAGCGTGGCGCGGATCCAGAAGAACAGGAACAGGAAGCCGTACACCTTCACCGTGAACCAGGCGATGCCTTCGAAGTAGCCCAGGATGCCCGGGAGTAATGTCCCCGGGTACGGCGCGTGGTAGCCGCCGAGGAAGAGCACCGACGCGATGCAGGACACCAGGATCATATTGGCGTATTCCGCCATGAAGAAAAAGGCGAAGCGCATCCCGCTGTATTCGGTCATCCAGCCGGCCACCAGTTCGCTGTCCGCTTCCGGCAGGTCGAAGGGGAGGCGGTTCGTCTCCGCCACGGACGCGATGAAGTACACGACGAACCCGATGACCTGGGTGACGGGAATCCACCACCAGATTCCCAGTCCATGTCCCATCCCGATGATATTCCAGTTCAGGATTCCGCCGGCCTGCTTCTCCGCGATCGTGACCATGCTGAGCGACCCCGAAAGGATGATGACGCCGATGATCGCCAGGCCGACGTTCAGTTCGTAGCTGATCACCTGCGCCGCCGCGCGCAGGCCGCCGAGCAGGGAGTACTTGTTGTTGGACGCCCAGCCGCCCAGGATGACGCCGTAGGCACCGATGGAGGTGAAGGCCAGGACGTACAGGATCCCGATGTTGATGTCCGTGATGATGAACGGCTTGATCGTGACCCCATACAGCTCGACCTCGACGTTGGGCCCGTACGGCACCACCGCGAAGCCGATGAAGGCCGGGATGAGGGAGATGATCGGGGCCAGCGAGAAGAGCAGCCAGTTTGCCCCGGAGGGAATGATGTCCTCCTTGAAGAACAGCTTGATGCCGTCGGCGATTGGCTGGAGGATGCCGTACGGGCCCACTTCCATCGGCCCCATGCGGTCCTGCATCCAGCTCAGCACCTTTCGTTCGGCCAGGGTGAGCACGGCCACGGTGAGCAATACGGTGACCATGACCACGGCGATCTTGACCACCGACGCGCCTGCGAATACGAGCATGTCCATCCGCTACTTCCCTCCCGCGATTTTGTCCACGGACACCAGCAGTTGTTTGCAATAGGGCACGCCTGTCACCGGGTCGAGGCTCATGCCCGGCAGCCCAGCGAGCGCCTCCCGGAACGATTCGGGAAAGAACAGGGTGCCCTCCGGGATGCGGCCCAGCAGTGTCACCGGGACTGTCGCCTCGCCGGACATTGACGTTAGCCGCGCGCGCCCGCCTTCCGTGATGCCCAGGCGTTGCGCGTCGGCGGGGTTCATGATGAGCTTGCCGTCCTTCTGCAGTTCGAGCAGGCCGTTGGCCCTGGTGGACATCGCGCCGGAGTGGAACAGGGTCTGGCCGATGGTCAGCGACCAGCGATGACCGCCGGTCTGTGGCCCGGTCTCGGCGCTGTACCGTGCTGCGAGATCTTCGGCAAAGCCGGTCGTGACGTAGCGCTCGACCGTCTTGGCATCCACTTGGGCCGGCTCGGTCGTCGCGCCCAGGACCCGGTAGCCGGGGATGACCGCGCGGATCTCCTTCAGGATCTCCTTCGCGTCGCCGTACTCCAGCGGATAGCCCATCGTCACAGAGAGGGCGGAAAGGATGTCCCAGTCCGGACGGCTGTCGCCGACCGGCTCGAGCCCGGGGCGGACCTTCTGGACGAAGCCTTCGGAGTTGGTGAAAGTGCCGGTCTTCTCGGCATAGGAGCAGGCCGGCAGCACGACGTCGGCCAGCTTGGCCGTTTCCGTCAGGAAGAGTTCCTGGACGACGAGCAGGTCCAACTTCTCCAGCGCCTCGGCGACCTTCACGGACAGGGGCAGGCTCCGTACCGGGTTCTCGCCGATGATCAACATGGCCTTCAGCTTTCCCGCGCGGGCCGCGTCGAGCATCTCGAGCAGTCGCATCCCTTTCGCGGCCGGCGGCTCGCCCTTCCACGCGTCCGCTATCCGGCTCCGCGCCGCAGGATCGGCGAGCTCGGCCGGGCCGGGAAGGTATTCCGCCGTGGCGCCCATCTCGAGGGCGCCCTGCTCGTTGTTCTCTTCTGTGAGCGGCGCGAGACCCCAGCCGGGTTGCGTGAGCTTGCCGATCAGCAGCAGGAAGTCCAGAAGGTTCACTGCGGCGTCGTGGCCGCCGGGCGCCTGCAGCAGGTCTTGTCCGATCAGGATCACTCCGCGCCGCGCGCCGGCAAACGTTTTTGCGATGGCGCGAAGCGTAGTCTCGTTCGCGCCGTTCTCGTACGGTGCAGCCGTGGCTGCGGAGCGAACGCGCGAGACGTAGTCGCCGGCGCGCGCGCTCAGCCCGGCGTCCACAAGGTTCTCGTCGAAGACGGCCTTGACGAGCCCGCGCACGGCGGCGGCGTGGCGGCCGGGCGGGACTGCAGCGTGCAGCGCCGACAGGTTGGTGATGTTGCTGGTCGTTTCGATTGACGGGACAAGCGTCTCGATGGTGAGCAGCTTGGCGCCATGCTTTTTGACGGCTTCTTTCACTTTCAGCCCGACGATCGGATTGGCGGCCGTGACCTGCGTGCCGATCAGCAGCAGGGCGTCGGCATGGACGATGTCCTCGTAGGAGACCGTCCAGCGGTTGGTGCCTTGCACGCGCCGGAGCGCCCGCGCGGCGTTGACGTGGCCGTAGCGCGCCGTGCTGTCCAGGTGGTTCGAGCCGATCGCCAGTCGCATGAATTTCTGGAAAAGATAGAGGTCCTCGTTCGTGCAGCGGGCGGAAATCAGCCCGCCGATGGCATCCGCGCCCTCTGCCAGCTTGATCTGCGTGAGCCGTTCGGCCAGCAGGGGCAGCACCTCGTCCCACGTCACAGGGTGTAGTTTCCCGTCCGCCTGCCGGACCAAGGGGGTTGTGAGCCGGTCGGCGTGGTTGACGTACTGGTAGCCGAAGAAGCCCTTCGCGCAGAGGTCGCCGTTGTTGCGGCCGCTGCCGTGGGACGACA
>JAUSHW010000144.1 GCA_030648395.1 Nitrospirales bacterium
GCCCAGAAGAAACGCGGCCAGGATCAGCGGCGGGCTCGTATAGCCGCCGACGCCGATCGCAAGGTCGGGCCGCCGCTTCCGGCAGACCGCCAGGCACTGCGCCACGCCGAGCGGAACCAGGGCCAGACCTTGCAACGCCCCGGCCGCACCCTTGCCCATGACGCCCCGCGCCGCGATCGTGATCAATTCGAACCCCTCTCTCGGCACCACGTTCGTCTCCAATCCTCGCGTCGTTCCCACAAACATCGTGTCGCTGCCGGGCATCTGCCGCTCGAACTCGCGGGCCAGCGCCACCCCCGGATACAGATGGCCGCCGGTGCCCCCGGCTGCAATGATCACGCGCATCAGGCGGTCTAGATCGGCGGCCGGTGCCGCGAGACCGCGATGAGGAGCCCGGTCCCGATCATGTTGACCACCAGCGACGACCCCCCGTAACTCACGAACGGCAGCGTCAACCCTTTCGTGGGCAGCAACCCGGTGATCACCCCCACGTTGATCAGCGTGTGAAAGCCTACAAAGAAGCAGACGCCCAGGGCCAGGTACCGGGCAAAGGGGTCGTCGGCTTCCAGAGCGATCGCGAAGCCCCTCGCCACGAACCAGCCGAGCAGCAGCAGCACGGCGATCGTGCCCAGGAATCCCGCTTCCTCGCCGAGCGCCGACAGCACGAAATCCGTGTGCGGCTCCGGCAGGTAGAACAGCTTCTGGCGGCCCTCCCCCAGCCCCACGCCGGCCAGGCCGCCGCTGCCCAGCGCGAGCTGCGACTGGATCACCTGGAACCCCGATCCGGCGGGATCGCTCCAGGGATCCAGAAAACTCATGATGCGCTGGCGGCGGTAGGCCACCCGCATGACGAGCAGGTAGAGCACCGGCAGGGCCGCGAGACCGATCACCATCAAGTGGCCGAGGCGCGCGCCCCCGGCGAACAGCAGACCCAGCGTCACCAGTCCGATCACGGCGGCGGTGCCCATGTCCGGCTCGACCAGAATGAGCCCCACGATCGCGCCGACCACGACCAGCGGCGGCATGAAGCCGCGCCAGAAATCGGTGAGGCGGGATCCTTTCTTCGCCAGGTAGTGGGCCAGGTAGAGCAGGATGCCCACCTTCATCAATTCCGACGGCTGGACCGTCCACATCCCCACCCGCAGCCAGCGGCGCGCGCCTTTGACCGTCACGCCGACGCCGGGGATCAACACCAGCACAAGTCCGAGCGCGCCCAGAAAGAGCATGGGCACCGCCCAGCGCCGCAAGGTGTTCAGATCGGTCCTCGCCACGGCAAGCAGGCACAGCAGGCCGAACGCAAGCCAGAGCGCCTGCCGCTTGAGAAAATACGAGGCGTCGCCGAACCGCTTGTGCGCCATGACGCCGCTCGCGCTGTAGATCATGCCCAGGCCCACGGCGACAAGCAGGAGCGTCAGCACCAGGATGGTTTGATCCCCGCGCCGGGGACGCTCGGCCACGCCGGCATCCGGCCAGCGCAGCGTCATGGCCTGCTGATCAGCCCAGCTCATGCACGGCCTCCTTGAACTGCCGCCCGCGGTCCTTGTAGTCCGCAAACATGTCGAAACTCGCGCAGGCCGGAGACAGCAGCACGGTGTCGCCCGCCGCCGCCGTGTTCGCCGCGTCGCGTACCGCGTCCCTCAGGCTCGCGGCCTCCGTGACCGGACATATTCCCGCCAGGACCTCGCGCAGGCGGGCGCGCGCCTCGCCGAGCAGAATGATTCGCTTGGCCTTGCGCCGGACCGCCTCGGCCAGCCCCGGATATTCGCCGCCTTTCTCCCGGCCGCCGGCGATCAGGATGACGGGAGCCGGCAGGCTCTCGAGCGCCTTGATCGTGGCGTCCACATTGGTGCCCTTGGAGTCGTTGATGTAGGCCACGCCCCGCAGGACCCGCACGACCTCCATGACATGCTCCAGCCCGCGGAAGGCGCGCATGCCCCGGCTGATGGCGTCCATCGGGCAGCCGGCGAGCGCGGCCACCGCAGCGGCCGCCATCGCGTTTTCAATGTTGTGGGCGCCCTTGACCTGCAGGGCGTCGACCTGGCACACCTCCTCGCGCCGCCCGGCCAGATTCGACAGGATCATCATGTTCCCGTCCAAATACAGGCCGCGCTCGACCGGGCGGGTCCGGCTGAACTCGATCCGTGCGCCGCGCGACCGCACGGCCAAGCGCGACAGCCAGGGGTCATCGGCATTGAGGACCGCATAGTCCTCGTCGCCTTGATTCTCAAACAGCCGCAGCTTGGCCGCGGCGTACGCCTCCATGGAGGGATAGCGGTCGAGGTGGTCCGGCGTGACGTTCAGGACCGCCCCGATCCACGGATGAAATGTCTCGATCGTCTCCAATTGAAAGCTGGACACTTCGGCCACGACAAGGTCCCAGGCCTTGCCTTCGAGCGAGGCCAGGGCCGCCTCCGCCAACGGCGTGCCCAGGTTCCCGCCGACGAACGGATCGAAGCCCGCGCCCCGCAAGAGCTCCCCGATCCACGTGACTGTCGTGCTCTTGCCATTCGTCCCGGTCACCGCAAGCACCCTCCCCGTGAGATGACGCGAGGCAAGCTCCAGCTCCCCGATAATGCGCACGCCGGCCTGGCGGGCTCGCTGAAGCGGTGCAATCGCCATCGGCACACCCGGGCTGACCACCACGACCTCCGCTCCGCGCAGAGCCGGCTCATAGGCGCCGGCGCCGTGGATCTCCACTTCTCCGGCGGACAGTCCGCCCAGCGCGGCCGCCAGCTCCGAGGACGGCTTTTGGTCCGCCACGGTCACGCGCGCGCCCAGGCGCTGGAGCAGACGGACGGCGGCCTGGCCGCTCCGTCCCAGCCCGATGACGGCGACCCGCTTGCCGGCGACTTCCAACGACGTCTGCTCGTTCATCATCACGCTCATCGCAGCTTCAACGTGCTCAAGCTCACCAGGGCCAGCAGCATGGCAATGATCCACAGGCGTACCACCACCTTGGGCTCTTCCCAGCCCTTCAGCTCGAAATGGTGATGGATGGGCGCCATGAGGAACACCCGCTTGCCCCGCGATTTGTACGACACCACCTGGAAGATCACCGAGAGCGCCTCGATCACGAAGACCCCGCCGACCAGCACCAGCAACAATTCATGTTTGCTGATCACCGCGACGGTGCCGAGCGCCGCGCCCAGCGGCAGCGAGCCCACGTCCCCCATGAACACCGACGCCGGGTAGGTGTTGAACCAGAGGAAGCCCAGGCTGGCGCCGAGGATGGACCCCGTGAAGATCGCCAGCTCGCCCGAGCCTTCGATGTAGGGAATCAGGAGGTGGTCGGCGAACACCTTGTGCCCCGAGATGTAGGCGACGACGGTATAGGCCATGGCGGCGACCATGACCGGCCCGATGGCCAGCCCGTCCAGCCCGTCCGTCAGGTTGACGGCGTTGGAGGCCCCCACGATGACGAGCACGGCGAACGGGATGTAGAAGAGCCCGATGTCGGGTGAGAAGGACTTGAAGAACGGGACGCTCAGTTGCGTGGAATACGCCGGCAGTGAATAGAACAGCGCGCCGATGCCAAGCGCGACGACGGCCTGCGCCACAATTTTCTGGAGAGCCGTCAGCCCCTGATTCCTGCCGCGCACGGTCTTCAGATAGTCGTCCCAGAACCCGACCGCGCCGAAACTGATCATCGCGAACACCGCCAGCCAGACATAGCGATTCGTCAAGTCGGTCCACAGCAGCGTGGCGACGACCACCGCGAACAGGATCAGCACGCCGCCCATGGTGGGTGTCCCGCCTTTCACCTGATGATGGCTGGGGCCGTCCTCGCGGATCTTCTGCCCAATGCCGTAGCTCTGCAGCTTGCGGATCACCGGTGGCGCCAGCACGAACACGATCAGGAAGGCCGTGAGCGAGGCATAGATGATCCGGAAGCTCAGGTAGCGGAAGACATTGAAGATCGAGAACTGCGTGTGGAGCGGATATAATAATAAGTACAGCATTATGCGCCTGCGGCTTCCGTAGCTGCGAAGTCTTGGCTGAGCAGCGTTCTCATAGCGCCTCCAGGGCGCGTTCCATCCGTGCCCCGCGCGAGCCCTTGAGCAGCACCACGTCGCCCTTGCGGAGAATGCCCCGGAGCCGCTCAGTCAGGGCGCCATGGTCGCGCGCCGTGATCACGTGGTCAGCCGGCATCCCTGCCCCCCGCGCGCCTTCTGCGATGCCGGCCGCCAGATCTCCCACCGTCAGCAGATAATCCGTTCCCAGACGCGCCGCCTCCGCACCGATGTCCCGATGGGCCTGCGCGGTCTCTCCCCCGAGCTCCAGCATGTCGCCCAGCACGGCGATCGCCCGGCCGGTTCCCCTGGCCTCGGTCAGCCACCGGAGGGCGGCCCGCATGGAGGCCGGATTGGCGTTGTAGCAATCGTTCAGCACCGTCACGCCCCGCCACCGGCGCACCTCGGAGCGCATGCCGGCCGGGCGATAGCGCGCGAGGCCCGCGCGAATCGCGCCCTCGCCGACCCCGACGGCCAGTCCCGCCGCCACGGCCGCCAGCGCGTTGGCGACGTTGTGCGCGCCCGCAATCGCCAGGCTGATCGAGAACGGGCGGGCGCGATCGCGCACACCGACGCGCAGCGTCGTGGCGGACGGCCCCTGCGTCTCGACATGCAGGGCTCGCACGTCGGCCCTCCGTGACAACCCGAAGGAGAGCACCCGCCCACGCACCCGCGCGCACAGCTCGTCGTAGAAGGCGTCGTCGGCATTGAGCACGGCCGTGCCGCCCGCGGGCAGCGCGTCGAGCATCTCGCCCTTGGCCCGCGCCACCGTGCGGACGTCGCCGAGCGTCTCCAGGTGGGTCGGGCCGATGTTCGTCAGCACCCCGTGAGTCGGCTCCGCGATCTCGCAGAGACGCGCCATTTCCCCCAGCCCGCTGATGCCCATCTCGATGACCGCCGCCTCGTGGCGCGAGGCCAGGCGCAGCAGCGTCTGCGGCACACCGATGTGGTTATTGAGATTGCCCTCGGTCTTCAGCGTGATGAACCGTTCGGCCAGGATGGCGGCAATCATGTCCTTGGTCGTCGTCTTGCCGTTGCTCCCGCTGACCGCCACCACCGGAATGTCGAACCGCTGCCGGTGCGCACGGGCCAGGTCCTGAAACGCGCGGAGGGGCTCGTCAACTGCAATCAGGAGCGCCGTCCCGGGGAGCTTGAATCCATGCTGAACAAGGGCCCCGACGGCGCCTTTCCTGAGCGCCTCCGCGACAAACCGGTGTCCATCGAACCGCGCGCCGGCCAGGGCGACAAAGAGGTCGCCGCGCCGGACCGTCCGCGAATCCGTCCACACGCGCCGGACTGCCGTTCCCGGCGCGCCCTGGGAGAGCGCGCCGCCGGTGAGTGCGACTATGTCAGCGCTTGTGAAAAAGGCCACCGTGCCATCCGTTATTGATTCCGTGCATCCCGCCGGCTCCAGCGCGACGGTCATCGCGTCAGCGCCTCGATCGCCTCGCGCGCCACCACGCGATCGTCGAACGGGTGCTTGTTCGTTCCGATGATCTGGTAATTCTCATGGCCCTTCCCCGCGAGCAGCACCAGATCGCCCGGCTGCGCCATCCGCACAGCCTCCTCGATCGCCGCGCGGCGGTCCGCGTGGACGACGTACCGGCCGCGGCCCGCCTCCCGCAAACCGGCCTGGACGCCGGGAATGATTTCGCTGATGATGGCCTCGGGGTCCTCGGTCCGGGGATTGTCGGACGTCACGACCACGACGTCGCTGTAGACCGCGCTGACCCGCCCCATCTTGGGCCGCTTGCCGCGGTCCCGGTCGCCGCCGCAGCCGAATACCGTGATGATCCGCCCCGTCTTGACCGCCTCCGCCGTGGTGAGCAATCGGAACAGGGCGTCCTCGGTATGCGCGTAGTCAACGACCACCGTGAAGGACTGGCCCGCCTCGACCCGCTCGAACCGTCCCGGCACGTTCGCCAGGGCGGCAATGCCGGCCGCGATCGTCGGCAGGGCGATCCCCTGCTCCAGCCCCACGCCGACGGCCGCAAGAATGTTGTAGACGTTGTGGCGTCCCACCAGCGGAGAGCGCAGCGCCACGGCCCCGGCCGGCGTCTGCGCCGTGAAGCGCAGGCCTTCCAGCGAGATCCGGACATCCCCGGCGCGCAGGTCGGCCGGCCGATCAATGGCATAGGTCCAGACGCGCGCCCTGGTCGCTTCCGCAACGCGAGCCCCATAGGGATCATCGAGGTTCACGATGGCCCGCCCCTCCGGCCCGAGCCCCGCGAAGAGCCGCAGCTTCGCCTGAAAGTAGTCTTCCATGTCGGCATGAAAATCCAGATGATCCTGCGTGAGGTTGGTGAACACCGCCGTCCCGAACTCGCAGCCCGCCGTCCGATCGAGCGCGAGCGCGTGGGAGGAGACTTCCATCACCGCCGCGTCGCTCGCGGCATCGGCCATCTTCTTGAACAGCCCCTGCAGCTCCACGGCGCCCGGTGTCGTGTGGGTTGCCTCAATCCGCGCGCTCCCGATCAGGTAGGCCACGGTCCCGACCAGTCCCACCCTGGCGCCCGCGGCCTCCAGCACGGACTTGCAGAGGTAGGTCGTCGTGGTTTTCCCATTGGTGCCGGTCACGCCGATCATCTTGAGCCGGTGCGACGGATCGCCGAGCAGGCGGGACGCCAGGACGCCGAGGACATGTCGCGAATCGCGGACCTCAATGACGGGCACGTCGAACGCATCCAGCGTGCCGGCCGGCGCGCATCCGGCCTCGACGACCAGCGCCCCCGCGCCCGCGGACACGGCCTGACTCAGATACCGATGGCCGTCTGCCTGTGTGCCCTTCACCGCCACGAACAGCCCTCCCGGAGACACCCGCCGTGAATCATCCGTCAACCCCGTGATCTCCCGATCCAGATCGCCGTGCACCACGACCTCACCGAGCGGTTTCACCAAGTCCCGCAGTCTCATCGCGCCGCAAGAATCGGGTTCTCCTCCGATTTCGGCAGGATGCCGAGATGCCGAACCGCCTGCGCCGCGATCCGTTGGAAGACGGGCGCTGCCACGGTCCCGCCCCAATGGACGGTTTGCGGCTCATCCACCATCACCAGGATGCACAGCTTCGGATCGTTCGCCGGAAGAAAGCCCACGAACGAGCTGACCGTCCGCGTGGCCGAATAGCCGCCGGTCAACGGGTCCGCCTTCTGGGCGGTCCCGGTTTTGCCGGCCACGTCATACCCGGGCAGCGCCGCCAGCGTGCCGGTGCCGCCGGACAGCACCACGCCGCGCAGGATGTCGGTCATGACCCGGGCGGTTTCCGGCGAGACGGCGCGGCGCCGGACGATCGGATCGAAGCGGGCGACGGTTTCTCCGGCGGGCGTACGGACCTCCGAAACCAGGAAAGGACGCATGAGCGACCCGCCGTTCGCGATGGCCGACACCGCCATCACCAGCTGCATCGGCGTCACGCCGATCTCCTGCCCCATGGCGATCGAGGCCAGCGTGCGGCGGCCCCAGGCCTGCGGCTCCTTGGTAAGCCCCCGCTGTTCCCCGCTCAGGTCCACGTCTGTCTTCTGGCCGAACCCAAAGGCGCTGACGTACCGGGCCAGCTTGTCCGGCCCCAGACGCTGGGCCACTTTGATCATGCCGATGTTGCTGGACTTCTGAAGGACCTGGGCGAAGGTCATCCAGCCGTTCTTGTGGCTGTCATGGACGACGGTGTTCTCGACTGCGAACGCCCCGTCCTCGCCGAAAATGAGCTCGTCCGGCGAGACCAGCTTTTCTTCGAGCGCGGCCGCGGCGGCGACCAGCTTGAACGTCGAGCCCGGCTCGTAGGAGTCGCTGATGGTGCGGTTGCGCCACAGGTTCGCGTCCCCCTTGGGCGCGTTCGGGTCGAACGTCGGCCGCACCGCCAGGGCCATGATCGCGCCGGTCTTCGGCTCCACCACGATGACGACCCCCGCGGCCGCCCGCGTGCGCGTGACCACCTCGTCGAGCTCCTGTTCGGCGATGTACTGAATGACTTCGTCGATCGTGAGGACGAGGTCCTTCCCGGGCGACGGGGCGACGTAGTTGAGCTCCTTCGGGAAGACGGCGCCGCCGAAGGCGTCCCGTTCCACGACGAGATGCCCGCGCTCACCGCGAAGCTGGGCGTCGTACCGCCGCTCCAGGCCTTCCAATCCCTGATTGTCGATATTCGCAAATCCGAGGACATGGGACAGCATGGCGCCCTTGGGATAGAAGCGGCGGCCCTCCGGGATCACGCCGATGCCGTCCATGGACAGGCCTTGCAGCCCTTCCGCCCGCTCCGGTTCGAGCCGGCGCGCCAGCCAGACGAAGTCCCGCGTGCTCTTGAGCTTGGACTCAAGCTGCCGCACATCGGTTTGCAGCACACGGCCGAGCCGGGCGGCCGTGGACTTCGGATCCGACACGTATTTTGGCGCGCCGAAAACCGACG
>JAUSHW010000154.1 GCA_030648395.1 Nitrospirales bacterium
GCCGTGGCCCACTACGAAGAGACGTTCGGCCGGCCGCCCCACGGCATCTGGCTCCCGGAGTGCGGCTATTTCCCCGGCCTCGACGAGGTCCTGCGCGACGTGGGGATCCAGTTCTTCTTCACCGAGTCCCACGGGCTCCTCTACGCCGAGCCCAGCCCCCGCTATGGCGTGCACGCGCCCGTGTTCTGCCCGACCGGCGTCGCCGCGTTCGCCCGCGACCTCGAATCCTCGAAGCAGGTGTGGAGCGCCGAGGAAGGCTATCCCGGCGACCCGGCCTACCGCGACTACTATCGCGACATCGGCTGGGACCTGGACTACGAGTACATCAAGCCGTACATCCAGCCGGACGGCAAGCGCGGCAGCACCGGCATGAAGTACTGCCGGATCTCCGGCAAGACCGACCAGAAGCAGGTCTACGACCGGGACTGGGCGATGCAGCGGGCCGCCGACCACGCCGGCAACTTCCTCTTCAACCGGGAGCGCCAGGTCGAATGGCTCCGCCCCACGATGGACCGGCCGCCGATCGTGGTGGCGCCGTACGACGCCGAGCTCTTCGGGCACTGGTGGTTCGAAGGACCGGAGTGGATCGATTTTCTCTTCCGCAAAATGCACTTCGATCAGCAGACCGTGAAGCCGATCACGCCCGCCGAGTATCTGGAGCGGCACGAGATCAACCAGGTCTGCACGCCCTGCGGGTCCTCCTGGGGGCACAAGGGCTACCATGAGGTCTGGCTCAACGGCGGGAACGACTGGATCTACCGGCACCTGCATACGGCCGCGCGACGGATGGAGGAGCTGACGCACCGGTTCTCCAAGGCGGACGGGCTCACGCAACGCGCAGTAGCGCAGGCCGGCCGCGAGCTGCTGCTGGCGCAAAGCTCCGACTGGGCCTTCATCATGAAGACGGGCACGATGGTGGAGTACGCCGTGAAGCGCACGAAGGACCACATCGCCCGCTTCACCCGCATCTGCGAGCAGCTCCTCGCGGGCCGCGTGGACGCCGGCTGGCTCAAGGATATCGAGGAAAAGGACAACATCTTCCCCTCCCTCGACCACCGCAATTTCTCGTGACAGGCTTCACGCGCGAACGGGACGAGGCGGTGCGTCTCGCGCGGGCGGCCGGCGCGATTCTCATGACGATCTACGCGACCGACTTCGCCGTATCCTATAAAGGCCACGACGACCCGGTGACCGACGCGGACAAGCGGGCCAATGAGTTTATCGTGGCGGGGCTCCGCACTGCCTTCCCGAAAGACGGCGTGGTCGCGGAAGAGAGCGCGGACAACTCGGACGCGCTCAAAAAAGGCCGCGTCTGGTACGTGGACCCGCTTGACGGCACGCACGAGTTCATCGCGAAGAACGGCGAGTTTGCGGTCATGATCGGGCTGGCGGTGGACGGCCAGGCCCGCGTCGGCGCCGTCTACCGCCCCGCCGGCGACGTCCTCTTCGCCGGCATTGCCGATCAGGAGGCGTGGGTCGAGGAACAGGGCGTGCGGCGCCCGCTGCGGGCCTCGACCAGGGCGGAGTTGCCCAGCCTGCGTCTGGTCATGTCGCGGTCGCACCGGCACCCCCTGACGGACGCCATCAGAGCGCGGTTGGGCGCCGGCAAGGAAATGACGCTGGGCAGTGTCGGCCTCAAGACCGGGCTCATCGCCATGCAGCAGGCCGACCTGTATCTCGATCTCTCCGGCTTTACGAAGGCATGGGACTCCTGCGGCCCGGAAGCCATCCTCCGCGGCGCGGGCGGGCGCCTGACGGACCTCGCCGGAACCGCGCTGCAATACGGCGGCAAAGAGTTGCGCAACCGGCGCGGGCTGGCCGCCTCAAACGGCGCCTGCCACGATGGCGTCATCGCCGCCATTGCATCGATTGCCGGGGACGCGAAACTGATCTAGGATCGCACCCGAAGGGAGGGCATGGAGGTGTATGCGTTTCTTGCCGTAGGTGTCGGAGCGGCGGTGGGCGCGTGGATGCGCTGGGGGCTCGGAACGCTGTTGAACCCGATCTTTCCGACCGTGCCGCTGGGAACCCTGGCGGCCAATCTCGTGGGGGGCTATTTCATGGGGATCGCAATGGTCCTCATCACTCGGCACGCCGTGCTGTCTCCGGAAATGACCCTGTTGATCACGACCGGATTTCTCGGCGGGCTCACCACCTTTTCCACATTCTCGGCCGAAACCATGACACTGCTCACGCGGCAGGAATATCTTTGGGGGGGCCTCCTGATCCTCAGCCACGTGGCCGGCTCCCTCATCATGACGGCTTTGGGGATCCTGACCATGAAACTACTCACAACACAGGGGGTATCATGAACGGCACCTGTCTCAAACTCTACATGCACGAGTTCAGAAGGCACAAAAGGCTGCTGCTCTACGAATGGATCCTGGAGCAAGCCAAGCGGATGGGCATCCACGGCGGCTCGGCCTTCCGCGCGATCGCCGGGTATGGCCGGCACGGCGTACTGCACGAGGAGCACTTCTTCGAGTTGGCGGGCAACCTGCCGGTGGAGGTCGTGTTCATGGTGAGCGCCGAGGAAGCGGACCGCCTGCTGGGAATGCTGCGGGAGGAGGGCATCCAAATCTTCTACGTGAAAATGCCGGCGGAATTCGGGACGATTAATGGGGCAAGCTAGCGCTCAGTGCTCCACGTAGAAGAGAAGCTGCGCGCCCAGCAACATCAGCAGGACCGGCCAGAGAAGCGAACCGTACCGTCCCTGCAGCGTCCCGCGTTCCCGCAGCAGCTTGCACATTCCGAGCGAAGTCGCCAGCACGGCCATGACCATATTCTGGAAATACACGTGGGGCGTCAGCGCATGCACCTGGGCATGAATGCCCAGCAGAAGCCCTGAGCCGATTCAAAGCACCTGAAAGAAATATCT
>JAUSHW010000180.1 GCA_030648395.1 Nitrospirales bacterium
GCCAGGCCGGAGGCGCCGAAGAGCCCGTACTCGTTCAGGTCCGGCGCCCCCTGCAGCAGCAGCGCGACGCTTGAGGCGTCGAACCACACTTTCACGTTGCACACGATCTGCAGGAACGGCCCCAGGGTATGCGAGCCCTCCAGGATGGCGCGCGGCAATCCGACCTCGGGCGGGACGTCCGGCGGCAGCGCGCGCTCCACGCTCCCCAGCTCGGTCTCCTTCACCTCCGACACTGACACGAACAAGAGGTCGGGGTCGTCCAGCGCGATGTCCAGCACCTCGTCGCCGAAGTAGCTGCAGAGCTTCCCCATTTCGTACCGGAGCGGATAGGAGTAGCCCATCTTCGCGTACCAGATCCGGACGCCGGCGGCGAGGGGCTCGTCGGGCTTGCGGCTGATTTTCAGATCGAACGGCAGCATGAGATGAAACGCGTTGGTCCGCGCATTCATGAAGGGGGCGCACGCGCCGGGGAACTCCTTGTGGACGATGAGGTTGTCGGGCTGGAACTTGCGCTCGGTGCCGGGGTTCTTGAACTGCTGGGCCGTGTGCGCCTCGGAGGACAACTTGAATTTCTTCTGGTAGTAGGCGGTGGCGCGCTTCTGCGCGATGGTCAGGAAATAGTCCGGCAGGTCCGTCTCCACGATGATCTGGAATTTCCCGGGCGCGGCCGGCCGTTGCGTCCGGTAGGCTTCGTTGTAAATCGCCAGCTCGGCTTCGGTCTTTTGAATCTCCTGGCGGATGTGCCGCAGCAGCTCCTGGTCGGCATACCGGGAACGATGCGTCACGTCGAGGGCCTTCTGCAGGGCCTCCAGTTTGAACTTGAAGCGCTTGGGTTCGTCCGCGTAGGCGTCGGCGAGCGCCATCCAGAGGTTGAATTGCTCCTCCGGCAGCAGGCCGAGCTGGTCCATGTCGTACGTGCGGCCGAACTCAAAGGCCAGGGGGCCGAAGGACTCTTCCTTGCGAAGGCACAGCGACATTAAATAATGGAGGTGCGCGCGGGCCTCCAGGGGCGTCATGGCCGGCTTTCCTTCGGGCGTGGACGGATTCATCCCCCGAATTCTGGCTGGCGCGGGAGGGTTTGTCAAGGCGCCTGAATGCCCTTGACCGGCATCTTCAGCAGGGCCTACAATCATGATTCATCACGGTATTCACGGGGAGCGCGCCGTGAGGGCGGCGTCCCCGATCGCAGATAGCACGGAACCGCTTCGCATGAAGGTCAAGTACGGAAAAGGCGGGCTCATCCAGCTGAAACCCCGCGCGGCGGAAGCCGACAGCGGGCGGAAGATGAAGGTGATGCTGGTCTTTCCGCCGGACTGGTACCCCTCCGAACCCTATCTCAGTCTGCCCTCCCTCACCTGTGTCCTCCGTGCCGCCGGCCACCAGGTCGTCCAGAAGGACGTCAATCTCGAAATGTACGACTGGTTCTTCAGCGGCGACTTTCTGAACCGCATTGTCCTCAAGCGCGTGCCGCAGGTGCTCGACCGGCTGAGAAAAGCGTCACGGTCCCGAAGCTTGAGCGACGCCGAACAGGCCTTGCAGCTGTCCCTGGTCGGCCTGACCCGGAGCCGCGTTGCCGAGCTGACGGAGAAGGCGGAGAAGGCCAAGGCCATCGTCCGGGGGCCGGAGTTCTACGACGCGGAGAAGCTGGAGTGGGCGATCAACACGTTTCGCGAAGTGACGGAGACGATCTCGCTGGTCTATGCGCCCGCCCGCATCTGCATGCCGCCCATGGAAACCGACCTGTCGTACAAAATCTTCATCTCCTCCGAGGTGCTGGATGCGATCGAGGACACCCAGGTCAACGTCTACCGTGATGTCTTCGAGCACATTCTGAAGCCGGCGATCGAAGCCGAACGGCCGGACGTGATCGGGATCTCAATCGTCCTGCAGCAGCAGCTCTTCTCCACGATGACCTTCTGTGCCCTCATCAAGCGGCACTTCCCGCACATCCATGTGACTATCGGCGGCAACACGGTCACCCGCCTCCGCGACGTGCTACCGAACAAGCCGCAGCTCTTCGCCCTGTTCGACAGCGCGGTGGTCTATGAAGGCGAGACCGCGTTTCTCCAACTGGTCGAAGCGGTCGGAGCCGGGCGCACATTGGAAGGCGTGCCCAACCTGATCTATCGCGACGCGTCCGGCATCCAGACCTCGTCCGTGAGCTATGCCGAGGACATGTCTGCGCTGCCGCCTCCCGATTTCGACGGGCTGCCGCTGGAGAAATACTTCACGCCGGCGCGAATCCTGCCGTACCTGGCGACCCGCGGCTGCTACTGGGGCCGCTGCGAGTTCTGCGACCACGGCGAGGGCTACACGGCCGGGTACCGGACCAAGAAGATCGACGAGATCATTGAGGAGATCCGCCTGCTCAAGACCAAGTACCACTGCCGCCATTTCCACTTCACTGACGAGTCCTATCCGCCGGCCCTGTTCCGCAAGCTGACGCGCAAGCTCGTCGAGACGAACATGGACATCGCCTGGACCACCCACATGCGGTTCGAGAAGAGCCTCTCTGATCAGGAAGTCTGGAACGATGCGCGGGCCTCCGGGTGCAAGTTCCTCCATTACGGCTACGAGTCCGGCAACGAGCGTGTCCTACAACTCATGGACAAGGCCACCACGAAGGAGGTCATCAAGCGCAGCCTGAAGCTGGCGGCCGACGCCGGCATCTGGAACCACTGCATGGGCTTCTTCGGGTTTCCCGGCGAGACCCGCCAGGAGGCGTTTGATTCCGTGCGGTTCCTTGAGGACAACAAGGACCTCGTGCACTCGATCGGGTTCGGCACGTTCGACCTCAGCAAGCACACGCCTGTCGCGAAGAACCCCGAGAAGTTCGGCGTTACGCCCTATATCAATCCGGAGTGGGACCTCGCGCTGGACTACTATTTCACCGTGAAGGAGGGGCTCAGTGTCGAGGAGGCGGAGCGGGTTTTCGAGGAGTTCGAGCGCAATCACTATCGGGGGTGGGACCTGAAGATCTTCATCCGCGAATACATCTTTCTCTACATCGCCCACTTTGGAACCAGCAAGCTGCCGGCCCTCCAGTTCAGGCCTCCTGAAGTGGATGCGGGCAGCCTCAGCGGCGTCGGCGCCTAGCAGGATGTTGAAAAAGTCCGCCAGCGGCGTTCTCGCATCGCTCGAAGCCTCAACGTACCCTCCCGCGTACGCCTCGGCTTCTTGCTTGCTGCGGCCTTGCTGGGCGGACTTTTTGAACATCCTGCGGGCTTTATAGGTTTACAGCATGGCGAGCGACATCATTCAGATCGAGAAGACGGCTCCCCAGAACGCCAGCGGGCGCAAGCTGAAGGCTATGCTCCTGTTTCCGCCGGAGTGGGTGCCGACGGC
>JAUSHW010000181.1 GCA_030648395.1 Nitrospirales bacterium
CCTGCGCTACGCGGTGGGGGGAATTTGATCGCAAAATAAAGGGATCCCCGTAAAATCGCGGACATGGCGGCGTTGATTTATCCCTGTAAAGCCGCTATGCTCACCCTGCCTGTAATCGGCTGATCTAAATCCCATCCAGGAGTAGTCTGTGTTCAACCTCTTCCCCCGCGAGCCCGCCTTTTTTGAGATGTTCAACGAGGCGGCCCGGAACATGGTCCTGGGCAGCCTCCGCTTGAAGGAAATGATGGAGTCGTACACCGACGTCGACAAGAAGGCTCGTGAGATCAAGCGGATCGAGTCGGCCGGCGATGCCATCACCCACACGATCATCAGGAAACTGAACCAGACCTTTATCACGCCGATCGATCGCGAGGACATTTACGGTCTGGCCAGCGCCATCGACGACGTGCTGGACTGCGTGGAGGCGGTGACCGACCGGTTGGCCATCTACAAGATCGAGAAGCCGACGAATGAAGCCATCCAGTTGGCCGGTATCATTTATGAGTCCTCTGAGGAACTCGGTCGCGGCATCTCTCAGTTGGGCAAGGGGACCGACCTGAACGCATGTTTTGTAACGGTGAACAGTCTCGAAAACGATGCGGACCGGATCACCAGAGACGCCGTTGCCCGGTTGTTCGAGAGCGAGAAAGATCCGCTGGTCGTTATCAAATGGAAAGAAATCTATGAAAGTCTTGAGGAGGGCACCGATCGGTGCGAGGATGTGTCCAACATCCTCGAGCGCATTCTCCTGAAGCATGTCTGACCCGGCGTTTTTTCTCCCGTTGCGTCTCAATCATGCACGGATAGGTTTTCTCGCCTGACCATGTTCGATCCCACCGTTCTGCTCATCCTCGTGGTGGTGCTGGCCCTGGCCTTCGATTTCTCGAACGGCTGGCACGACAGCGCCAATGCCATTGCCACGGTTGTCTCCACGCATGTGCTCAGTCCCGGGCGGGCCGTTTTCATGGCCGCCGTGCTCAACATCGCCGGCGCTTTCATGTCCACCGCCGTGGCCAAAATGATCGGCGGGGGAATTGTGGAGGCGTCGATGATCCAGGAGACGACCGTGATCGCCGCGCTCTCCGGGGCGATCGCGTGGAATCTCTTTACCCTGATCCTGGGGCTTCCCACCAGTTCGTCTCACGCTCTGATCGGCGGGATCATCGGCGGCGCGCTGGCGCAGAGCGGGATGGCGGCGGTGAAGCTGTCGGGTCTGCAGAAGGTGCTGGAAGCGATGCTGCTTTCGCCGCTCGTGGGGTTTGTGCTGGGCTATCTGCTTATTCTGGTCACCTACCGGGTGATGTTCCGGGTTCCGCGCGGGACGGCTAATCGTGGGTTCCGGCGATTGCAGTTGATCTCATCGGGCTTTATGGCGTTCAGCCACGGCGCCAACGACGCGCAGAAGGCGATGGGGATCATCACGCTTGCGCTGGTCTCGACGGGCGCCATCAGCACCGTGGAAGTGCCCATCTGGGTGATTCTGTCTTGCGCGGTGGCGATGGGATTGGGGACGTTGGCGGGCGGGTGGCGTATCATCCGCACACTGGGGATGCGCATTGTGAAGCTGGAACCGGTGCACGGTTTCGCCGCCGAGACCAGCGCGGCACTGATCCTGCTCGGGACGGCGCATTTCGGCATGCCCGTCAGCACGACGCACACCATTACCACTTCCATCATGGGTGTCGGATGCGCCAAGCGCCTCTCGGCGGTGCGGTGGGGCGTCACGATGCGGATCGTCTATGCCTGGCTGTTCACGCTTCCCGGCGCGGGGCTGGTCGCGTACGGCGTGACACTGGCGTTCCAGGCTCTCCGCTGACGGCGCACGAACCGGACGCCGTGGAGGCGATCGAAAAACGCGCTGCTCTCTATTATGCTCATGCGGTTGGTTTTGCCCGCGCGCTCAAGAAACCCCCGTTTCATCCCGAAACTGTGCACCGGCTGCGCACCCACTTGCGGAGGCTGCAGGCGTATGCGGAACTCATGCAATGTCCCCAGGCTGCGTCCTCTCTTGCGAAGGGCGTCATGTGGCTGAGCCGTCTTCGTGCCCTGGATGTCTTCCTCCGCTCCCTCCGTCGCCGGCGCGGCGCTGATGACGACGTGCGATGCGTAGCCTGGGCGTTGCGTGAAGAAGAGACGAAAGTGGCCCATACCGGGTATGTGGAGGCGATCCGAGCGTTGCTGGAGAGGACGTCACTCGCCCGGATGCGCGGGCCTGACGACGCTCTGGCGATGCGACTCGAGTTGCTTGGCCGGGAGCACGCCGATCGCCTGAGCGATGCATTGCGCGGATTGTCGGCCAAGGCCAAACGGAAAGAGCTACATCGCCTGCGCCTGCTGGTCAAGTCGCTTCGCTATCAGGAGGAAATCATCCTGGAGACGTCCTGGGGGAGTCGCCCCTCAGTGGCCGCGCTCCAGAGGCTTCAGCGGACGTTGGGGGATTACTGCGACCGCGACCAGTTCCGCCGCCTGGCCGGAAAGATGAAGTTGGCCTGCCGTGGGGAGATGCAGAAGGAGTATCGGCGATACCGAAAGCTTACCCGCGCTGTCGTTCGCAAGCCGGGGTTGCCGGAGTCCTGCGCTACTGGCCCGCGATGACGCGGAGGAACTTGGGCGGCAGGAGCCACAACAGGGTGCCGGCCCCGGCTTTGGGGATGCCCGTGAACCGGATGCAGCAGGCGCCGGCCTTCTTCACGTCGAAGGCGGCGGCGGTTTTGCCGGAGACCATCGCCGAAATGGTCGAACTGATGTGAGGTTCGTGGCCGACGCAGAGGACCACCGGCTTGTCCGCGAGGTCGCCGAGCCGGGCGATCAGCCGGTCCGGTGAGGCGGCGGGCCCGAGTTCCTCCGCAAGCTCGACCTTCGCGCCCGTGAGCAATCCCTTTTTGGCGATCTCGGCCGTTTCTCTGGCCCTCAGCAGGGGGCTGGAGAGAATGACATCCGGCTTGACCTTGAGCGCCTTGAGGCCGCGCACCACGTCCTTGGTCCGGTCGGCGCCGTCCGCCGTCAGCGGGCGGTCCGCATCGTCGCCCTTCCAGTCTTCCCGGTCCGCAGCCGCTCCGTGTCTGAGAAATACCAGTTCCATATTCCGTCCGTGGCTTGTCCAAGGAAAACTCATTATAGCGAATGCACGGAGATGATGTCACGCTCCCCCCGAAGCAAGAAATTTCTTGACTTGCGCGTTACATGTATACTATGTTGACACAGTCTATAAACATTAGGATTGGCGGCGCATGAAATTCTCCAAAAAGAGCGAATACGGCCTGCGGGCTCTGATTGAGCTGACGGCTGTCTACGGCAAGGATCCGATCCGGCGGCAGCAGATCGCCGACCGGCAGCACATTCCGCTCGTGTTCTTGGAGCAGATCCTTCTGGCGCTGAAGCACGCCGGTCTTTTGGCCAGCACCCGAGGCGCCTCCGGCGGGTATGCTTTGATCAAGCCGCCGTCCAAGGTCACGCTGGGGCAGGTCATCCGCATCTTGGATGGCCCTCTGGCGCCGATCGGCTGCGTCAGCAAAACGGCCTATAGAAAGTGCGATGACTGCCCGTACGTGAAGAAAGCCTATTGCCCGTTGCAGGAAGTGATGGGCGGGGTACGGAACGCGATTGCCGATATCCTGGACAACCACAGCCTGGAAGATTTCATCGCAGGGGCCCGCAGCCCGCGCAAACGCTCTAGGAAATAAGCCATGCCCGAATTCGACATCAGCGTAATCGTACTGGTCGGAATTACGCTCTTTGCGGCGTTCGTCAACGGGGCTCTGGGGTACGGGTTTTCCTCGCTCACCGTGCCGGTCGCCCTGCTGTTCTACACCAATCGCATCCTAAATCCGGCGCTGGTTCTGATCGAAGTCCTGATCAACCTGTATGTGCTGTTCATCAATAGGGCCAGCGTTCCGGCTGTCTGGAAACGCGTTTATCCCATTCTCATCGGCCTGCTGCCCGGTATTGCACTCGGCAGTTACCTTCTCGCCTCGCTTCATCCGGGCTGGATCAAGTTTGTCACCTATACTGTTCTGCTTCCCCTCATTCTTATCCAGGCAGCCGGCATTCGAAGGCCGATTCGGTCGGAAAGGGCCATCGGCCTCCCTTTCGGAGCGGGGCTTGGCTTCCTGTATTCCGTCACGACCGTATCCGGTCCGCCGCTTGCGATTTTGTTCAATAATCAAGGCCTGGTCAAACGAGAGTTTCGGGCCGGTCTCGGATTGGTTCGCGTGGCCGAGTCGAGTCTGACCGCCATCGCGTATTACTACCTCGGCCTGTTTTCAACCGAAAGCCAGAGCATCTTCCTGACGATTATTCCGGGCGTCCTCGTCGGGATTCCGCTTGGGGCCTATCTCATTCGACGACTCGACGCCGAGACGTTTCGCCGCATCTGCATGAGCTTTGATGCCTGGGTCGTCGGGTTCGGCCTGTCTCGTGTGCTGATCGACTTGAAGTTGATGGCAAGCCCCCTGGCATACAGCGTCATGGTGGTGGCGATTCTGCTGGACGTCTATCTGTTGTACCTATTTTTCAAGGCGAGGCGGCCGGGTGCGACCTAGTAAGTCATTTTTTTGTCGGATTAAAGTTTACTAAGTGAGGAAAGAAAGGATACAATACCATGCGCAGGTCATGGAT
>JAUSHW010000183.1 GCA_030648395.1 Nitrospirales bacterium
TGCCCACGCAGTACACCTTTTCAAGCGTAAACCGGCCGTCCCTCGTCGTCCCGCCGAGACCGATGCCGAGTTTCTTTTCGAGCTCCTTCAGCACCCGCCCGCAATGGTTCGCCACGCAGGACTCTCCCTGGCAGACCCGGACCACGTGCCGGCCCGGCGCTTCCGTCCGCAGATCGGGATAGCCGGAGAGCACTCCCGCCACTTCAGCGTCGGTCACGCCCAGCGCCCCGGCAATGTCCGGAACCGACGCCGGAGGGACATGGCCCAGCTCGGACTGAATCGCAAGCAGGGTCTTCAGGATGTTCGGCGCATGGCCCTTTGCGTGACTGAGAATCTGCGCAAGACTGCTCATGGCATCATTGCACCGGCATGCTCACGCCGGCGCCGAAATCGTAGACGAGACTGCCGCCGAAATAGCCCGCGGCCGACAGGATCACAATGCCGGCAACTCCCATGGCCAGGTACAGCGCAGGGCGCTCACTGATCAGCTTCCATCGCATGAGCAGGCGGAGCGCGAGGAGGCCGATGAAGAACAGAAGCGTGGCGTAGCCGAGCGCCTCATGGATCTCCAGGACCGATTCCGGAATGCCCTTGTCCTCCGCCAACTCTTCGGCCATGGCACCGGTCAGCACGGCGATGGCCGCTCCCAGGAGCCCCGCAATCAAGGTGTAGAAGCCGGCATCCTGGAAGCTCTTGTGGCGCCATCGCGTGGACAGAAGATCGAAGACCACGCTTGTGATTAACAGCGCAATCGGAAAGTGGACGACCATAGGGTGGATGGGGTGCATAGGCTGGTGCTCCTTATATAAGAAGAAAGAGACAGCAACGATAGTGCCATGGGATCATGTGCGAGACCCGGCGTAAATCAGCTGCGAATTTAAGACGTTAGCAACGCCATGTGCCTGGCGAGCCAAAGGATAGCAATGCGCTGGGGAGAAAAGCTACGGCGGCACAGAATCAGCCTGGGGCGGAATAGGACCAGGCGCCCTTCCGCGCCGCCTTCCAGAGCTCCATCGCGACGAGCGGCAGGATGCCGATGCCGAAGGCGAGCAGCCAGTGTTCGGGATCGAACGGCGCGACTTTGAATATCCCCCTCGCCCACGGGCTGGCGAGAATTCCGGCTTGCAGAATGGTGGAGACTCCCACCGCCCAGATGAGCGGCTTGTTCGTCCAGAGCCCGATCGTGAACAGCGACCGGCGGTCGCTCCGACAGTTGAAGGCATGGAACAATTGCGAAAGCACCACGACCGTGAAGGTCAGGGTGCGCGCCCGGTCGATGTTCTGGTCCATCCCATACAGACAGAACACAAAGACCGTAATCGTGATCAGAGCGATGAAGAGCCCCTGGCCAAACATGAGCCGTATCCCGGACGGCTGGAGAATCCTTTCGTTCGGCGCGCGCGGCGGCCGCCGCATGAGGTCCGGGTCCTTCGGATCCATGGCCAGGGCCAATGCAGGCAGGCCATTGGTGACCAGGTTGATCCAGAGGATCTGGACCGGCAGCAGCGGGAGTGGAAGGTCCAGCAGAGTGGCCAGCAGCATCAGTATGATCAAGCTGATGTTGATGGAGAGAAGGAAATGGATGGACTTTTGGATGTTCTCGTAGATGCCTCGCCCTTCTTCGACCGCCGCCGCGATGGACGCGAAGTTGTCATCCGTCACCACCATGTCCGAGGCTTCCTTCGTCACATCCGTCCCGGTGATGCCCATCGCCACGCCGATATCCGCCGCCTTGACCGCCGGCGCGTCGTTGACCCCGTCGCCGGTCATCGCCACGACCGCGCCCCGCGATTGCCATGCGCGCACCACGCGAAGCTTGTGCTCGGCCGAGACGCGCGCATAGACCGCGATTCCCTCAACCTGGTCGGCCAGCGCCGCATCGGACATGTGATCGAGATCAGCTCCCGAGACCGCCCGTTGATCACCCGACAGAAGGCCCAACTCCACAGCGATGGCTACCGCGGTATCCCTGTGGTCTCCGGTAATCATCACGGTCCGGACCCCGGCGCCACGACACGTCTCCACGGCGATCTTCACTTCAGGTCTGATCGGATCCTTCATGCCCATTAAGCCCAAGAAGATCAAACCCTGCTCCAGAGTGGCGGCGCCATAGGCCTCGGGCTCACAGTCCAATGGGCGCATCGCCACACCCAGTACACGGAGCGCCTGCGAGGCGAAGTTCTGGTTCGCGGCCAGAATCTCCTGCCGAACCTCATTCGTCAGCGCGTTGGTGCGTCCGTCTCGATCGATCCAGGCCCGGCAGTCGCGCAACAGCACATCCGGCGCGCCCTTGACGAAGGCCACCGGGCCGGAGGCCGTCCGCCGGACGATGGTCATCTTCTTTCGCTCCGGATCGAACGGGACCTCGCCGAGGAATGGCGCCTCCTTTTCGAGGTCAGCTTTTCGGAAGCCGGCCTTGGCTGCCGCCACCAGCAAGGCGCCCTCTGTGGGATCGCCCAGGATCGTCCAATGTCCGTCTTCCTGCCGAAATTCGGCCCCGTTGCACAGCACCGCCGCACGCAACAGCGAGTTCAGTCCCGGGTGCGCGTCGAGTTTCACCGGTTCCCCGCATGAGCGAAACGCTCCCGTCGGCGCATAGCCATCGCCTGTCACAGTAAACGCCATGCCGCCTTGAAAGATCGCCGTCACAGTCATCTCGTGCTTGGTGAGCGTGCCGGTCTTATCGGAACAGATCACCGTGGTGGAACCCAGGGTCTCGACGGCGGGCAGACGCCGGACCAAGGCATGGCGCCTGACCATTCTGGTGACGCCCAGCGCCAGAGTGATCGTGACGATGGCAGGCAAGCCTTCAGGGATCGCGGCGACGGCCAAGCTCACCGTGGTCTGGAACATCCCAACCAGCGGCTCGCCTCGCCAGCGCCCCAACAAAAACACCACCGTGACGATACCCAGACAGAACCACAGCAATGTGTGGCCGAGCTGCTCAAGCCGGCGCTGCAGCGGCGTCTCTTCCCGTTCAGCCTGCGCCGCCTCCTGAATCATCGCGGCGATCTTCCCGATCTCCGTGCGAGTTCCGGTATCCACGACCAGCGCCCGTGCTTTCCCGGAAACCGCCACAGTGCCCATGTAGAGCATGTTATGACGGTCTCCCAGCGGAACCTCTGCCAGGGAAATTTCCTCGGTTGACTTGGTGACAGGCGTGGACTCGCCGGTCAGCGAGGCTTCCTGCGTCCGGAAACCCGCGGCATACACGAGACGGGCGTCGGCGGGCACATGATCCCCGGCTTCCACCTGAATAAGATCGCCGGGCGCCAAGTCTCTGGCCGGGAGCGCAACGAG
>JAUSHW010000186.1 GCA_030648395.1 Nitrospirales bacterium
GACCTTGATCCCCTCGGAAGCCAGGGCCTTGCAGGCCTTCAGCCCTTCCGGGATCAGCGGGACCTTGACCACGATGTTCTTGTGAATCTTCGCGAGGTCCTTGCCTTCCTTGATCATCGCGTCGGCTTCGACGCTGACGACCTCCGCGCTGATCGGCCCGTCCACAATGGAGCAGATCTCCACGAGCAGGTCCTTGAAGCTGCGCCCCTCCTTGGCGACCAGGGACGGGTTGGTCGTCACGCCGTCCAGCACGCCCCAGCTGGCCGCTTCTTTGATCTCTTTCGTGTTTCCGGTGTCTAAGAAGATAAGCATGGGTGGTCGTCCTCCATGAAGGTCCGGCAGACAGGATATTTGTGGTATTCTAGGAGAAGAGTGCGGTCTTTGCAAACATGATTACGAGGTCATCTATGGCACGGTTGGCCCTTGTGCTGGGAGTCTTGATGCTGACGGTCGGGTGCGCGAGCAACCCCTACCTGGAACAGTCCCTCAAGCCGGCGGCCCAGCGCCACGAGGCGAAGGAATGGTTCGAGAAGGAATGGGGCAAGCCCTCCGGCACCTCCACGCGCTTTTGGGGCGGAGAGAAGTGGACCTACTACCGGATTGCCGGCGGCACCGCGCGGGTGCTCGGCGGGATCAATCCCCACCAGTGCGAGATCGAGCTGTTCTTCGACAAGGACGGCAAGTTGGACAGCTACGAGTATTCGTCCGGCTGCTGACGGCTAGCTGGAGCCGATTTTCTTCTGGTAGCCGGCGCGGCAGGTTTCGCTGCAGAAGAAAAACGTCCGGTCGCCCTGCTGGAGGAAAAACGAGCCTTCCTTCGGCACGAACATCCCGCAGGACGGATCCTGCATCATGTCGGATGGACTCCCCGGCGGCCCCACGGACCGCGTGACTTCCTTATCTTTATCTTTCCCGAAGAGTCCCCGCAGAGCGCTCCTGGCCATAAAATACACAATGACCAGCAGGACACCGAGGATGAAAATCCGCCACATGGATGGAGCCTAACAGACCACGGGAGAGGGGTCAAACGCATCAGCGCCGTTCGCCGTCTCCGCCGCCCTCGAACCGCCGCTTCATGTCCATCGGCCCACCCTCCTGTCCGCCCCGCTCCCGCTGCAGCCGCTCGCGCATGTCCTTCTGGAATTTCATCGTGATGAACAGGTATTTCACCTGCTGCTCGGGCGTCAGTATTTCGCGCACGGCCTGCGTGCGCTCGCGCCGCAACCCCGACATGGCGTCTTCCACCGCATAGACCCGATCCAGCGCCTGCTTCAGCGCGCCGCTGTCCACGGCGGGCCCTGCCGCGGGCGGCGCGTCCTCCGCTTTCCGCCCACCGCCCTCGCGCGCCCCCCGCTTCTCCCCCTTGTCCTTGCGCAGGCCAGGCGCCTGCTCCCGCAACGCTTCGAAGGCTTCCTTCCGCTGGCGCCGCAGGTCCTCCCCCTTCTGATCCAGCTGCTCCAGGCGCTGGCTGAGCCGGCTTCGCGTGGCCTCGTCGAGATGAAGCGCCTGTATCAACCGCTCCCGCTTCTTGGCCTCGAAGTGGCGGCCGCTTTCCTCGCCGCCGCCCGATCCTGCACCCGGCCCACGTTCGGGGCCGGTCATGCGATCCAGCTCCTCCATCACAGGCGGCGTCGGCTTCGATCCGCCCGGCCGATCCATTTCCTGGGCCAGCACCGGAGAGGCCAGAACGGCAACGAGCATCGCGGCCATGCTACTACGATTCCAGATGTGTCGATTCATAATCCCCTCTCTATATCTCCCCAAACAGACGATCCACGGCCTGCCGGTCCAGGCTGGCCGCCATTTCGACAAGGGCCATATCGGGGTCCTCATCCCAGAATGCTTGCCAATCCGCTTCGGCAAGTTGAGGCAGCTCGGGCTCAACCGCTTGGGGCGTCTGCGCGACCGCGCGCGGCTGCGCCGGTGTCGGTGCCGACCCTTGATCGACCAGACCCTTGAGCGACCAGGCGCCGACGAGCAACAGGACCGACGCCGCAAGGGCCATCGGCCACCCGGTCAGTCCCTTCCGTAACCCCGAAGGGATGGGGGGCCGTTCACGCGCCAGCCCCCGGCGGACCTCGTCGGGAAATTCGTTCCAGAACCGGTCCCCCGGGTCCGGCACCGCCACGCCCTTCACCCGGACCAGAACCTGGCGGACCGCTTCCATCTCCGCCCGGCACCCCGCACACCCGTCCAGATGGACCGTGACATCGCGAATGCGCAACGGCTCCAGGTCCAGCTCGAGATACGGCACGGTCAATTCCTTGATCTCATGGCACGTCATGGTCGTTCCTCTCCCGACACCAGGGCGCGGCGGAGTCGGTCCACCGCGTGGTGGTAATTGGCCTTCGCGGCCCCCTCTGAGCAGCTCATGATCATCCCGATTTCAGAAAAGGCGTGATCGTGATAGACCCGCAGCACCAGGGCTTCCTTCTGCCGCGTCGGCAGGGTCCGGATCGCGCGGCCCAGGCGATCCTTCATCTCGGTCCCGGCGACCTCCGCCAAAATGTCCTGGGAGTCCGCCAGCTCCAGCTCGTCGACATTCTCATGCACCCGGCGGGCCTGATCGCGGATGGCATTACGGCAGAGATTCATGCCGATCTGATAGAGCCAGGTGCGGAAGCCCGACTCGCGCTTGAATGACTGGTGGTGCAGGAACGCCTGCA
>JAUSHW010000200.1 GCA_030648395.1 Nitrospirales bacterium
GTCGTGCTGCGCGGCATCGATGTGAAGCGGGAGGCGACGGTCACGGAGATCGCCAAGAATCTCAAGTCAGGATCGCTCGAAGAACTCGAACGGCTGGGGCCCGCCGGCAAGGCGCCGCCGGCGCCGGACGGCCAGGCCGCAGAGCCCCCGCCGCAGTTGCCCGGCATCATCATCGGCAAGGAGCTGTCGCTGCGGCTCGGCGCCTTCATGGGCGACCGGCTGAACGTCGTCTCGCCGGTGGGCCCCATCAGCGCGCTGGGGATGATCCCGAAGGTGCGCGGCTACCGCGTGGCAGGCGTGTTCGAGGCCGGGATGTTCGAGTACGACTCATCGCTGGCGTACGTGTCCATCAAGCAGGCGCAGGAGTTCTTCAACATGGGCGAGACCGTCACCGGCATCGAGGTGAAGGTCACGGACGTCTTCGCGGCGGACCGCACCGCCAAGACGATCGAGGAGGCCATTGGCTTTCCCTACTGGGCGCGGGACTGGATGAAGCTCAACAAGAACCTGTTCTCGGCGCTCAAGATGGAAAAGTTCATGATGTTCGTGCTGTTGGTGCTGGTCGTCATCGTCGCCTCGTTCAACATCGTCAGCACGCTGACCATGATCGTCGTGGAAAAGCACCGGGAGATCGCCATCCTCAAGGCAATGGGCGCGACCGGCAAGGCCGTGATGCGCATCTTCATGCTGAACGGGCTCGTGATCGGCGTCGTCGGCACGGCAATCGGCATCCCGCTGGGGTACGGCTTCTGCTGGGCGATCCAGGAGTTCTACACCCTGCCCGGCGACGTGTATTACCTCAGCCACATTCCGGTGCACATCAAGACGTTTGACGTGGTGATCGTGGGCTTTTCCGCCATCCTCATCACGTTCCTCGCCACGATCCATCCCTGCCGGCAGGCGGCCCGCCTCGACCCGGCCGAGGCGCTCCGCTACGAATAGCTATGATCGCCGCGCAGGATCTCAAAAAATCCTTTCACCTGGACCAGACGGAGATCCATGTCCTGAACGGCGTGAGCCTGGAGATCACGCGCGGCGAGATGGTGGCGATCGTCGGCGCGTCCGGCGTCGGCAAGACGACGCTGCTCCACATCCTCGGCACGCTCGACCGGCCCACGAGCGGTTCCGTGCGCTTCGACGGCGAGGACGTCTTCGCAAAGGACGAGTTGGCGCTGGCAGACTTCCGCAACCGCAAGATCGGGTTCGTCTTCCAGTTCCACCACCTGCTGCCGGAATTCACGGCGCTGGAGAACGTCATGATGCCCGCCCTGATCCGGCGTCAAACAGAAGAGGAAGCGCGCGGGGCGGCGGAGACTATCTTGAAGGAAGTGGGACTGGAGCACCGGCTGGAGCACCGCACGGTAGAGATGTCGGGCGGCGAGCAGCAGCGTGTCGCCGTGGCGCGCGCGCTGGTCCTGCGGCCGGACCTGGTACTCGCCGACGAGCCGACCGGCAACCTGGACACGCACACCGGAGAAGACGTCTTCACGCTCATGCGCGACCTGAACCGCGCCAAAGGCGTCACGTTCGTCATCGTGACCCACAACGAAGCCCTCTCCAATCAGGCCGACCGCATCATCCGCATGGTGGACGGCAAGATCGCGAGCTGAGCCGCCAAGATTGATTCCATCGCTCTCCTGTCGTATCCTAGGCGTATCACGAAAGCGCAGGGGAACACACATGGCCACTCCAAGCATTAAAGAGGAAGCCCGCCGGTTGGTGGATCGTCTTCCGGATAACTCAACATGGGAAGACATCATGCATGAAATTTACGTCCGGCAGGCAATTGACGCAGGTTTGGCCGACAGCAAGGCAGGGCGGACGACCGATGTGGAGCAAGTGCGCTCCTCATTCGGACTCCCGCAGTGAAGGTCTACTGGACCGACACTGCGATAGGCCACCTTCGAAGCCTTCATGCCTACATCGGTCTGTTGTGCCCCTCTTGAGATTTGGACAGGTAGCTAAGTCCGGCTGATGCGGTAAACCCACTGAAATTATTCAAAACCCATCGTGGCGGAAGACAGCCGAGGGCCTCTCAACAGAGGAACGATCGCGTGCACCCGGATGTCCCTGGAGAAGCGGAGCCTCGAACGTTTCGAATTCTTTGAGGGATGGGCACACAAAAACGCGAAACAACCTGTCTGGAATTTAAGTGGGGCAGAACAATAGGGAGTGCCCTACGTCCCGTCGTAATGACCACCCTCAATATCTGTGACACTCAAATTTAAGACCTCCCCGCCCGGGACTCGAACCTTTGACCGCCAGAAAAGCCATGCCGCCCCTTGAGACCTGTCATGAGCATATTTATTGCCCCAGTGCCTGCGCGCCTTGGAGAATGAACGGCGCCCAGAGGCCGGGCGGCGCGATGCCGCCGTATTCGGCCTTCAGTTCTTTGATGGTTTCCAACTGGGCCTTGCGTAGTGCCTCGGCCAGCGGGAGCTTCTGCAAGTTTTGGTAGAACATCTTCATCTGCCGAGCCGTGACTTCATCGCTCACTTCCCACAGGCTCATCAGCAGATTCTTCGCGCCGGCCAGCGCAAAGGCGCGGCGCAAGCCAAAAACTCCCTCGCCTGTCTTGATCTCCCCCACTCCAGTGTCACAGGCCGACAGCACCACTAACTCCGTGCCGTAGAGATCCATGCCGGTGATCTCAAGGGCGGTGAGAATGCCGTCGTCGCCTTCGGTGACCCCGGACGCTTTGTTGGCCCCCGCAAACGCCAACCCCGAGCGTACCAGTGGGTTCTCGTAGCGCTTGGCCGAGGGGCGTGCCCTAACCGTGATTCCTTGATCCGGCAAGCCACCAATCTTCACGGCATCTAAAGCGACATCGCTATCTGGAAGGAAGAACCCATGAGTGGCCAGGTGCAGGATGCGCGGACTGCGCGCGTTTTTCACCGCTGTCTCCGTCGCCCGCTCGCCGACCAGGACTTGTTTCTGCTCCTTGGGTGCGACCACCAGCGGCGGAATCTCCCGACTCTCGCGCTCGGTGCCCGGCAGCGGGGTGAA
>JAUSHW010000201.1 GCA_030648395.1 Nitrospirales bacterium
CCGCCGTCGGACCCGGGGCCGATGATGACCTGCCTCGATCCGGGGCTTCGCACGGTCGGGCTGCACGAGGCTCGCCACGTTCCGGACACACGGTCGGACGAGAGCGAGGCGGCCGAGGCCCTTGATCGTCGCCTGGAGGCCGCTCTACGCTCGCTGGGCCCGTTGGAATGGGGCGTGATCCGCTGTCGCTATTGGAGGGGGTGGAGCTGGGACCGAATCGCGCAGTTTTATGACATCGTCGAGAAGGATGGGGGGGCCCACTTCGTTGAGCAGCTTCACGCGCGAGGTCTCCGGGAACTTCGCGAGGCCCTCCGATGATCTGTCCGAGGGCGGAGTGTGGGGGCGCCGTGGGCTGGCGGGTGGTGGTGACGGCCGAGGGGGAGCTTGAGGAGTGCTACTGCTCGCTCTGCTCGCGGGTCTTCCAGTGGCGGGTTCTGGAGGTCTACGGGCCCTGTCGGGTGCGCTTCCGGGAGGAGGTGGAAGCCGAGCTCCGAACGCGAGCCCGGCTTCCCTGAGGATTAGTCGGCGTTGACGGCCTCGGCGATGCGGTGGGCGACAAGCCGCAGGTCGTCGTCGCTCGGCCGGTCGTCGGTCTGGAGGGGCGAGACGGTCACGTAGATCACACACTGGTAGGGCGCGAATCCGTGCCCTCCTGCCGTCAGGGTAATGGCGCGTGTCATCGGTGGGCGGATATTGTCCTCGATCTCGTCTGCATGACGGTCGTCAATCCACATGCGGGGTCTCCTTTCTGATGGGTTGCCGGCACGTCGGGCAGAGCCCGTCGAGCGCGGCCTCGCGCTCCCGGATGGCCTTGTAGAGGGCTGATGGACTGAGGCCGATCTCTTGCGCGCACCGGAATGGCGACCACTCCGGGTGGGCGTCAAAGATGGCCAGGGCCTGCGTGGTCTTGGTGGTCCTCCGCGTCGCCACTAGTGCCACCAGACTTTGACGGCCACGAGGCCGGCCATGCAGCCCCAGAAAATCCAGGCGAGGGCCCACGCTTTCGTGGCGCGGGTCATGCGGTCCCCTCCTCGTCTTCGGTGTACGGGGCCGCGGCCTCCTGCTCATCGAGTACGCAGTCCCAGCACTTGGGATTATTCGGCTGACGCGGCTCGCCACAGGGGCAGAGGTCCAGGGGCGAGGTCACGCCGCGCGGATCGAAGAGGGCCTGTATGGTCATGATTGGGCTCCTTTCGTAAAGACTAACTGGCTCCCGTTCCACGGCGCGTCCGGCGCGAATTCCTTGACGAGGGCGTTGAGCGCAGGCCGGCATGCGGCCCCCGCCGTGTCGTACGCGGCCCTCGCCTCGTCGTACGCGGCCCGCGCCTTGCGGCACGCGGCCCCCGCCTTGCCGTACGCGGCCAACGCCTTGTCGTACGCGGCCCACGCCTTGTCGTACGCGGCCCCCGCCTTGCCGTACGCGGCCCCCGCCTTGCGGCACGCGGCCCCCGCCTTGCCGTACGCGGCCTCCGCCTCGTAGTACGCGGCCCTCGCCTCGTCGTACGCGGCCCGCGCCGTGTTGTACGCGGCCCCCGCCGTACAAAGCGGGAGGGGAATCCGCGCGGTGGGCACGAGACAGATCGCCGCAAGACGGATGGCGCGCTCCTGCTTGGGCTTTTCTTTTCTGGTATCGGCGATCCGTTCCTGGACGTTGGCGCTGTACTCGACGGGCTCGCCGGCGTGATGCAGGAGCGTGAACCAGCCCGTGGAGGGGCCTTCGTACTTTGGTTTGCCTGGGTGGGTTGTATTGGTGGGCATGGGTTAGGCTCCTTTCGTGCTGGTTGCGGGGAAGATCAACGTCGTTCCATTCCAGGGTGCATTCGGCACGAATTCATTGACGAGGGTATTCAATTCATCCCGGTACGCGGCCCGCGCCCTGTTGTACGCGGTCCACGCCGGGTAACACGCCTTGCCGTACGCGGCCTCCGCCTCGTAGTACGCGGCCCTCGCCTCGTCGTACGCGGCCCGCGCCGTGTTGTACGCGGCCCCCGCCTTGCCGTACGCGGCCCCCGCCTTGCCGTACGCGGCCCCCGCCTTGCCGTACGCGGCCCACGCCGTGCTGTACACGGCCAACGCCGTGTTGTACGCGGCCCACGCCGTGCTGTACGCGGAGGGAATGCGCGTCGTGGGCACGAGACAGATCGCCGCAAGACGGATGGCGCGCTCCTGCTTGGGCTTTTTTTTTCTGATATTGGCGATCCGTTCCTGGACGTTGGCGCTGTACTCGACGGGCTCGCCGGCGTGATGCAGGAGCGTGAACCAGCCCGTGGAGGGGCCTTCGTACTTTGGTTTGCCTGGGTGTGTGAGATTCTTCATGAGGGTCGTCCTTTCTTTGGTTGTGTGGGGCACGGGCCCGCGCAGGCGGTCACCCGCGCGCGGCCCTCGAGCCGGCGCGTGAGACGGTCACGCATGGCGAGGGCGGTCGATTGTGAGGGATAGGTGCACTGGTCCCCGAGGTGTGGGTCTAGCAGGCCGCTTAGGCAGAACGGCACGCGGTTGATTTTGATGTGCTGGGGTCTCATGCGTCTACCTCTAATCCCTCGAGCGCTTCCGCTCGCAGGCGTTGATCCTCGATCCGTTGCCGCTCGCGCTGGGTCTCCATGTCGGAGAAGAAGGCCTGCTTCTTGGCCTCCTTGTTCTCCCGGCGTGTGGTACAGGCCGGGCATCCCTGCTCGGGATTGAGGACCACGGTGACACAGTCCGTGCAGACGTAGTCGGTGCCGCCAAAGAGATGGCGTTCGCGCAGGCCGGGGGCGATCAACGGGGCACCTTGGCGAGAGCGGCGCGCGCTACCGTTCGAATGCGTAGCAATCGCTTATCGTTACCGCAGGCCGATGTGAGGCGGTTCCCGATGATGGTAAGCGCCGCCAGCAGCTCCGGCGCGTTGGTGATCAGCGCGCGCGCGGCCTTAATATCCTGTTCATTGTCTCGCGCGGCTTGGCGTTCTTCGGCGGTTGTGGCGCAGGCAAAGCGCTCTTGCGTGTCACAGTCCGCGAGGTCGAGAACGTTCTCCACTTGGCGTTGAATTTCTGATTGCTTTCTCATCTGATTCCTTTCGGCGCCCCGGCCCTTCCGAGCCGGAGCGCGCTGTCGTGGCCGCTAGGCCTCGGTCTCCTTGGTGGTAAAGTCTAGGTCAGGATTGGCCGTTTTGATGGCTTCGGCCGCCTTCGTGTCGCCGGCCGCGCAGGCGGCTGCGTGCTCACGCAGGACGGCGTCCTGTTGCTCCTTCCAACTGTAGCTGGCTCCTCGCATAGTAGAAATCACCTCCTCTCGGTTAAATTCAAGACAACCCGTGAGCCCCTCCGAGCTCGCGAGCTGGTTTGAGTTTACCCTTTGATCTTGCCGCCCGAGGGGCCGCAGTCGCCCCTGATATAGCCGATGAACGCTTCTCGGTTGAAGGCTTCGCTCTGCTCCTGGCAGAAGTCCGCGAGCACGTCGATTAAGAAGGGCGGTTTATTTTCGAGCTCGCCGTTGCGGTACTTCGTGAGCTGATAGACCCGCACCTTGTCTGCTAGCGCGATGAAGTGTTTTCTGGTCATGCTGGTTTTCCTTTCGTGTACTCGGTCACAAAAACTTGAAATTGACCGACCCCGGTTATCGCGTAATAGCAGCCGGCCTTGAGTCTGGCAAGGAACGCGGGAATGGTCAGGGCGGCCTCGCCCGGCGCCCCGAGCCCGGAGGAGTCTACAAAATAGATTTGGGTTTTTGTAAACCCTTTCGGGTGTTCCATGTCCGACCGGTCGGGGAACGGTAACAAAGGTTCGGACTTCCACTTGAGTAAGTCCGCCTCGGTCACCTTGTATGGAAGTCTTGGCTTGCTCATACTCCCACCCCCTTTGCATGGCAGAGGCCTTGCTCGATGAGCGCCGAGGCAGTCCGTCCGAACCATCCCTGAA
The DNA here is from genome assembly GCA_030648395.1 of Nitrospirales bacterium. Lineage (GTDB taxonomy): Bacteria > Nitrospirota > Nitrospiria > Nitrospirales > NS-4 > SCTG01. Next base: position 3,897 of record JAUSHW010000201.1, read on the forward strand.
GACTCCAGGCAAGGCCGGTGTCAATCAGGTATTGCCACGCTTCGATCTGCTCCTCGCGGCTGGCGTTCTCGCCGCCACAGAAGCCCTCTGCAATTGAAACCGCTGTGAAGTGATCCATTGTGCTAGTCCTCCTTGGTTGTAGCCGGTGCCGCTTCCGCCGCGCCGGCCGTGTGGTTTATCAATCCTGCATACCTATAACTGAGTCACTCAGCTATTGTCAAGAGAATTCGAAAATAATTCTCCCTTGCCCCCCAAGTGGTCGCACGTTTAATCGCCCGCTGGCCCTCATGTAACCGCGCTATAGCGTATCGCTGTAAGTGTGCTTGTGTAGCTTTGTCCATCGTTCGCCCCCTCGGTTCGTTGCGTGTCATGCTGGTTACCACTGCCCAAACGTACACACTGGGCCGCGATCGCCATCAAGATGCCGCCGCGAGCGGAAGTGTGCGCTGATCTGCTCGGATGTAGTTGTGCTCACAGCGCGATACCACCCTTGTCTCGGCGTACCACCGGCGGCAAGTTGCTGGCAACGCGGGCACGTTAGATCGTACCGCTTAAACACCCTCTTACAATCATCCGTATGTGTCACTTTGGTTTCCATGGTCTGCGTCCCCCTCTCGTGCGCCCGTGGCCTAGCCCCTTGTACTGCCCCCTGTACCACCAAGGGGCAGGGAAGAGGTTAGCGTAGATAGTTCCATCGCTTTCCGTGAAGCGTCTCCGCGTTGACCGTGAGCACGTTGCCGAGATCGGCCTTTTTCTTCTTGTTGTAGTCCGGTCGCCCGTAGCCTGAGATATTGAACAATTCACCGTTGACGACATCCACAAGGAACGCGCCGGAGTTCCCACAATCGAGCGCATGAAACTTTCGCCGCTCGCTGGCGTGCCAGAAGTCTGCGGTATGTGTAAAGCCCTGCTCAGCGTGGCTGATTTTCTCGATGGTGTTAAGGCAGTCAATCACCCTACCAACTGCTTCATTCACTGTGGCCCGCGTGATTTCGATTGTGCTGTCCATGGTGCCCTCCGTTGGTTCGTTGCGTGTCATCGCGTCCCCCTCTCGTTCGCCCGTGGCCTAGTTTGCTAATTACGCGGGTAAAGGGGAAGGCGCTCTCCCCGTGAGCCTCTAGCGCTCTGCCTAGACATATCGCTTCACCCCGCCGTGGTCTAGCCCCTTGTACTGCCCCCTGTACCACCAAGGGGCAGGGAAGATGTTAGATTTCTGGTCCTTCGATGAAGTCGCCGTTCTGCAATCGAACGATATATTCCCCACTGTCAATGTCCTGTTCAAGCGAACAGGCTTTTCCATCTGCAAATTCACGAATAGAGACTTCCCTGCCAAGGTACTGCTTAGCCAACCACATAGGCTTGAGTGATACCGTGTGAGGCTCAATTGTGATAGTGTCCACAAAGAACGGTATGCTTCGTGTGCTTCGTCCCATTTTAATTCCCTCCGTTGGTTCATTGCGGGTCATGGTGGTTAGATGCCGTGGCTGATTGGGAAACATTCGGGACATTCAGGACATTTGCCGCCGCGATCTTCATAGCCTTCATGCTTCCCGCCGTTGTCGCTATGTTCGTTGACTAAGCCGCCGACATCGTAGCAATGAGCGCAGAGGCCGATATGCTCATTGTCGCCGCGCCCTGTCGAACGAGTGAGCTTGTTACAATTGCGGCACTTGTAGCAGCCTGAACCAGCCATTGACGAGTTCGCACTGTCCGCATGGAAGAGGATCATCTGGTGAGTTGAAATGCCACGCTGCATGCCCCGCACTTTCAGTATATTCCAAGATAGAAGCCAATCGCTTGATCGTTTCGACTGGCACGGACACTTCAATGGTTTGCGTACCCTTGCCGTGCTTCTTTTCGGCCTTAAATCCAAATCTGTAGCCGCCGAATCCTACTACTGATCTACACGTTAAATACGTCATGTTCGCGCCCTCCTTGGTTGTAGCCGGTGCCGCTTCCGCCGCGCCGGCCGTGTGGTTTATCAATCCTGCATACCTATAACTGAGTCACTCAGCTATTGTCAAGAGAATTCGAAAATAATTCTCCCTCCCGGGGATTTTCACGTCCTGATAGAATAAGAGTTGAATCGCACGTAACCGTTTACTTATCGGAGGTGATGAACATGGTCCCACAGATGGATGAAGACACAGAACAGCCCGATCTGAGTGCGGGGTATTGCGTGGAGCTGTACGTGAATGCCGACGGCACGTTCACGGTGAGCGGCCCGAAGCCCCATGAGGCCGAGGCCGTTGAGGGCGAGACGGAGGCCGCAGGCGGTGCGCCGCTGCCTACGATCGCGGCGGCGCTGAAGGCGATCATGCAGATGGTCCAGGACAACCCCATCGGGCAGAGCGCGCAGGCGGGCTTCGAGGCCGGCTTCTCGTCCGGCCCAAATCGTGCCTAAGGAGGAACACGTATGACGACCGCGCATTTGAATTTTGAAGTCAGCGACGATGGGCTGGTCAATGTGATGGAAGTCTACGAGGGGGGCTTCTCGTTGGAGAACCCGGCGCACTGCTTCGCGCGGGCCTTGATGAAGCACGCGCCCGAGGTCGGCGCCGATCAGGCCGGCGAGCCGCTGATCGTGGAGACGGCGCGCGCCATTGAGGTGGATGCCCACCCGATTCTGATCCCGGGCTGCGGCCCGGTGCATGAGGCCTCGTGAGGACCACGCTCGAGCTCACCCCCACCGCGGAGCTCATCGAGGAGCTCGCCAAGCGGTTCGATGTCCTCGTCTTCAATGCCATGAATCGCCGGACGATGGAGACGGACGCGGGCCCGATCTCGTCCGTCCGCGCGTGGCGGCTCAAGGGCGATGTCGATCTGTGCGTGAGCCTGTCGGCCGTCATCCATGATATGGCGCTCGAGGGCCTCCGGCGTCAGAGCACCGAACTGGACCCGGGCGAGCTGTGATCATCCTGACAGCCAAGCGCGAGGCCTTCTGTCTCCTCCTGGTCGCCGGGAAGACGCTCAATGAGGCCTACCGTCAGAGCCGGCCGGCCGGGGTCATGAATGACCAGACCGCGCAACAGCGCGCGAAGGAGCTGCTCCGCAATCCCCAGATACTCCGACGGATCGCTGAAATCCGATTGCCGGCCGTGCAGGCCTTCCGCAAGACGTACGAGTACAAGCTCGAGCATGCCCTCGCCGAGTGTAACGAGGCCCACGCTCTGGCTATGTCATTAGGCCAGCCCAGCGTCATGGTCACTGCCATTCAACTCAAGGCCAAGCTGGCTGGTCTGATTGTCGATAAGAAGGAAGAGCGCCACGGGCTACTGGACGACGTGACGACGCGTGATCTCTTACGCATGCGCGCCGAGCTGAAGGCGCGCGAGGCCGTGGTTCGGAATGAGGTGATCGACATGGTGGAGGATTCCTCAGAAAAAACAGTTAGGGAATCGGACCGAGGGGGCGTGGCCCGCTTTTCGCTGCCAGCGATGGGGCCCACCGTGCTGGACAGGTCCTGACACGGGTGTGACACAACATGCCTGAAAATTTCGAAAAAATTTCCGCGAGCGAAAAATTACCAGAGGGCAGCGCCGTCCCGCTCACCTACCAACAGCGCGCGATCGACTTCGCGCAGGCCGTGCTCGCAACCGCCCGCGCGTTTCCCACGCGCCTGACCCCCGAGATCCCCGACAAGGAATACGCGGCCGTCGTCGAGCGGGTCAAAGTGGCGGCCGAGTTTCTGATTCGCGAGGGGGTAATGGCGCCCCGTTTTGCACCGGAGCCCCACGCCTAATGGAAAACATCAGCGACATCTACACGATCTGCGGCCAGATGGGTTGGCAGTGGCATTGGCAAACGGTACGACGCTGGTCCTATCAACATCTCCCGGATCTCGGTGATGAGGAGGGCGACCTCTGGAATCGGTACGTGCTCTACCTCGGGCCGTTCTTTGCGAGCTGGTCCGTCGCAAAGGATCCCGCGAATGGATAATCTCGGCGGTATCTGCTGGAGCCCGGGCGATCCGGAGGAGACCCTGAACACCATGGAGCAAGTGCTGGACTATCTCAATTCCGAGCGGATTGCCGAGGGCAAGCCGGCCTACCGCGGGCTGATTCTGGTGGGCTCGATGGAGAACTATACGACATGAGACGCCCGCGACCCACGGCCCCCGGCCGGCTCACGAACTACGAGATGGCCGGCCTGCGTGAGAATCCTCCCCCGCGCCGATTCCCGGACGGCGGACGGTGCCGGTGGACGTATATGTGGGCCAGCGTCTGTGACCCGTTTCATCCGCGTAGCCAGCAGGAGTGGAACGAGCGGCCGTGACGACGAGCTGAAGGAGGACAGGATGGAACTGAATCTCTATGCCACGAGTGCCCGCCCCGAGGAACGCTTTCACTGGCAGGCGCCGCAGCCGTGGGTTGCGAGCTGCCGCGGCTGGCGCGGGCTCGTCCGCCGCACGACCTGGACGGATCTCCAGCTCCCCGGCCCATGGAACGACCCGGCGCGCTTTACCTCCTGGGTGATCGGGTGGTTCCTGCAGATCTACTACGGGAGCGCCAAGTGTGATGGAAGCCGGACGCAGGATCTGCGAAACGGCACGCTCGGCGGAAACGACGGCGAGCGGAGGGGGTACGTCATGACGACGACCCCCTCGGAGCTGCTCGCCGTCCGGTGGCGCGGGAAGGGCCTCGAGCGGATCCCGCGCTGGGACAACATGGGCGGGGCCTGAGTGTGCTACACTGATGACTGCGGGGTGGAGCAGCCTGGTAGCTCGTCTGGCCCATACCCAGAAGGTCGCTGGTTCAAATCCAGCCCCCGCAACCATGACGCCGAGGATCCCGTCCTGTCGACGGGAAAGGCCGCGCGCCACTGGCGAAGCCGGTGCCGTGCGAGAGGCGAAGGGATCCCGCCCGGGTTGATCACCGGACGTTCGCCGAAAAAAATTATACTATTCTCGATATAATTCGAGGGTCGTTTTATATCATGCACGATATACGCGAGCGTAACTCAGCGGTAGAGTCGCCGCCTTCCAAGCGGCCGGTCGGGGGTTCAACTCCTCCCGCTCGCTCCATAACGGGCCGGTGTAGCTCAGAGGTAGAGCGGCTGATTCGTAATCAGCGGGTCGGGGGTTCAACTCCTCCCGCCGGCTCCAACTACTAGGGTACTGGAGGATTAGTAGATGCCTGAGTCACGCGAATGCGGCTGCCCGTATCCCGGGCCCCATACCGCGCACTGCCTGGCGCCGCTGGACGGCTGCCGGCCGCGCGGGGGTGATCCCGCGCACGACCATACGTGGATTCAAGTACGCGCCGGTGGCTGGCTGATGAAGGCGGTCTGCACGTGCAAGACGATCCGGCGATTCGTCCTCCAGGACTTCAACCGCGAACTCGCGCTCGGGAAGATGACCCTCCTGCCGAGGCGGGCGTGACGCCCGATCTGGACCCCGCCCACGGGAACGCCGCCCTCGCGGCCCTCATCGAGAAGCTCCTCGCCCAGCGGGCCCTTGAATTTTATCAGCCCTATCCGAAACAGAAAGAATTTCATCGCCTCGGGACCACGATCGACGAGCGCCTGCTGATGGCAGCCAATCAAGTGGGCAAGACCGTCTGTGCCTCGCGCGAGACCGCCTACCACGCCACCGGGAGGTACCCCGACTGGTGGGAGGGCCAGCGCTGGACGCGGCGGACCGTCGGCTGGACCGGCTCACCAACCGGGCAGACCTCGCGTGACACGGTGCAGCGCCTGCTCCTCGGACGGACGGAGGATGGCTGGGGGACGGGGGCCATTCCGGAGGCCGATATTTTTGACATCAAGCGCGCCAGTGGGAGTGTCCCGAACCAGGTCGAGAGTATTATCGTGAAGTCGGTCTTCGGCGGCGTCTCGACGATTACGCTCAAGACCTACGACCAGGGCCGCCTCCGGTGGCAGGGGGAGAGCATCGACTACGTCTGGTACGACGAGGAGCCGCCGGAGGATATCTACAGCGAGGGGAAGACGCGCACGCAGGCCTCCAAGCCACGGGGGACGTTTGTCTACATGACCTTTACGCCCCTGTTGGGCATGACGAGCGTCGTCAACCGGCTGACGAAGGAGAAGCCCGCGCGCACGCAGGTCATCGGCATGACGATCCACGACGCGCAGCACTACACGGACGAGGAACGCGCGCGGATTATCGCCGGCTATCTGCCGCACGAACGCGAGGCGCGGGCACTCGGTATTCCCGTGCTCGGCTCCGGCCGGGTGTTCACGATCCCGGAGGAGGAGCTCCGCTGCGAGCCGGTTGCCATTCCGGCGTTCTGGTATCGAATCAACGGGATGGACTTCGGCTGGGACCATCCGACGGCGAACGCCTGGCTCGCGTGGGACAAGGACAACGACATCATCTACGTCTATGCGGTTCATCGCCAGCGGGAGACGACCCCGTTGGTGTATGCCGCGGCGATCAAGGCCCGCGGGCCCTGGATCCCGGTGGCGTGGCCGCATGACGGCCTGCAGCACGATAAAGGCAGCGGCGTCCAGCTTGCCCAGCAGTACAAGGCCCAGGGTGTGAATATGCTGAAGATGCGCGCGACGCATCCGCCCCTGCCGGGGAAGGAAGAGGGGAGCGGGGGATTCGGTGTCGAGGCGGGTATCCAGGACATGATCGACCGGATGCAGACCGGCCGCTGGAAGGTGTTCCGGACGTGTGCCGATTGGTTTGACGAGTATCGCATGTATCATCGGAAGGACGGCCTAATTGTGAAGGAGGGGGATGACCTCATGGCCGCCTCTCGGATCGGGAACATGATGAAACGCTTCGCGAAAGTAGCCCCCGCACCAGCGCGGCCGGCGGCCCCGCGATTTGTGGTCACGGATCCTTCAATGGGTGTCTTAGGCTCCTTGGCACTGATGATGCTCGCGGGATTATTTCTATGAGCACAAAATCTGCTATACTAGGAAGTTGATGAAGAACACACCCGAGCAAGAGAAGGCCGCCATCGCCGAGTCTGGCCGCCGAAGCGCGGCAGCCAGAGCGCCCAAGAAGCCGCCGGCCTGTCCGCCCCACATCTGGTTCCGACAGACGGGGCAGGCCGATCCGGAGGGGACGGTCGTCCTGAAGTGTCACGGGAGCTGCGCGGGGACGACGACCATTGACCTCGCGACCTGGGACGCGGCCAGCGGTGCAGGGCTTGTTGAGCCGGCACAGGCCGCCAAGGCGCGGGCCCATATTGACGCAAAACTCGGACTCGCCGTAGTCGGCGGGAAATAAGGAGGCGGTATCATGGCAGTCCCCAATCCTGTGTTTACGAATACCATCGGCGAGTCCGACGGGTCGGTCATCCTGGCAACGTGGACGCTGACGACGGCCGATCATACCGGGAAGGGCCTGCTGATTCCCGAGTGGGCGGATCGCACCGGCCAGTTCGTCGGCACCTGGGGCGGCGCGACGGCGGCCTGGGAGGGGAGCAACGACGACACGGTCTACGGGCCGATGCACAACGCAGCCGGCGCCGCATCCATTACGGCGACCGCGGACGCGAATGGCGGCCCATTTGGCGTCATCGAGCTCCCGCTCTATATGCGCCCGAAGCTGACCACCGTGGGCGTCGGCGCGACGATTGTCTGTACGCTGCTCCTGCGGCGTGCGAATCCCATGCGGTCATAAGGAGGGCTGACAATGGCGGACAATTACAGTGAGCATGTAAGCAATCTCCGCCGGCTGGCGGTCACCCTGCAGGGGGTCATCGCCGCGGCGGACGCAATGGAGAAGATAGGCTCGATCGAGAATGCGATCACCGAGGCGGAGCGGGCCCGAAGTGCCACACTGGACGCGAAGCGCCAGGCGGAAGAGGAATTTGAGGCCACGAAGAACGCCATCGCGCAGAACAACCTCGCCGCCGCGGTGACGATCGCGGACGCGAAGAAGGAGGTTGAGGCTCGGCTCCAGCGCGCCGACGCTGAGGCGGAGAAGGCTGTCAGCGATGCGAAGGAAGTCGCGCGCCAGGCCGCCGATCGGATCACGACGGAGCGGAACGTGGAACTCAACCGGCTGCTCGACGAGATCGAGCGCCAGCGCGGGGAGCTCTTCACGCTCAACGGGCAGGTCCTGGCGGCGAGGGCGGAGGCGGAGGACGCCGAGCGCGTCCGCGCGGAGAAGCAGAAGGCCCTCGACGCCATCAACGAGTCCATCGCGAAACTACACCCGGTTCGGTTGTGAGCAGGCAGACGAAGGGCTCGTAAGTGGCCGTTAAGCACGCATTCGTCTCCGCCATCGCGGACGAGGCCGACGCGACCCTCGTTCGACCCTCGAACTGGAACGACGATCACACGATCGAGGCGGGCACGATTACGCTCGCCATGCAGGCGGATATCGCCACGGCCTCCATTCTCGGGCGAAGCACGGCCGCGACGGGCGTCATCGAAGTCCTCTCTGCGGCGACGACGAAGTCCCTCCTCTCGCTCAATCTCGTCGAAAATACCGCCCTCTCCACCTGGGCCGGCAGCACCGCCATCACCACGCTCGGGACGATCGCCGCCGCCAGTATCCCCGAGAGTATGCTCACCTTCACGGACATCACGACCGGAAACGCATCCACTTCGAATCACGGTTTTCTCCTCAAGCTCAGCAATGTCGCCACGCAGTATATGGACGGGACCGGTGCGTGGAGCACGCCAACCGCCTCAGTGACGCTAGATGGCGTCTCAGCCGCCGTTGCCGACCAAGCTGGCATTGCGAACGCGGACTGGAACATCGTTTGGAACTGGCAAAAGACGACGAACAGCGAGATTGCGTTCACGTTTGGCGAGTCGGTGGCAAGCACGAACGGCACGTCTACCAGCGGCGTGCCCAATCAAATCCTTGCCAAGTTCATCACGAAGACCGGCAGTACGATGTCTTCGGCGTCGTTCTGGTCGCGTGGGGTACATGTGTTCAGCGTGTCGCCAACGACGGCGCAACTCCTGTTCACTGATGGTAGCGCGTCGGCTCCCTCAATCGCTGGGTCTAGTGCGCCGACAACTGGAATTTCATTTGGCGGCGCGATCAATATAAATAAATCAGGACTACTCGTTTCGAGATGGAATGGCATCGGCCTTGAGATTTTCCAAGCCGGGTCGTCCTCTCCGCTTGGTGGATACTGGTCTGACCTCGGCATCGCCGCAGGGACACAGCCCACCGCCACACTCTCAACGTTCGGGATGGCCTACGCCGGGTCTGACACATCCGGAGCGCAGATAGGTGGCTATAAGGCACGAGGCGGATTCGGTGGGGGCTTTGCCGCCATCACCAGTGGCGACGATATGCTCAAGCTCGTCGGTGAGGGACGAGTGGGTGGTACAAATGGGTGGCAGATGGGGGCCTTTATATCGCTTACTTCTACTGGGACTATCAGTGATAGCGCCACGGGCATTGGCGGCATGATTAAACTCGCGCACGCCATCGTTGGCGCAGAGCCTGTTGTAGTCGCAACCGTTAAGTCTCAGCACATCATCCACAGCGGCACGGCACCCACGATTACGGCAGGCGGCGGGACGAACCCCACTATCGTTGGGGCAGACGAAGCCTTTGAAGTCACGATTGGCACCGGCGACGTAGCGACCAGCGTAGAAGTCACCTTCGGGAATGCCTTCACAACCAACGCCCCGATCTGTGTCGTGCAGTCCGATACGGACATCGTGCCATTTAAGTGTGTTACAACGGTTACAAAGGTCACGATCACAGCGACCCTGGCGTTTACCGCAGGGAGTATTCTCCATGTTGTCTGTCGGGGGTGGGAGTAATGGCGAAAGAGGTGCAGCAGTACGATACGGATACCGCCGGAACACCTGACGGGACAAAGTTTTGGCGCGACGATAGAACATGGGCCGCGCCACCCGGCAGCGGGCCAGCATTTCCCATTGGGTCGGTGTTTATTGCGGTCGTCGACACGAATCCCGCCACGCTCCTCGGGTACGGAACGTGGAGTGCCATCGCAGCAGGTCGCGTACTGGTCGGACTAGATAGCGGCGATACGGATTTTGACACCGTAGAGGAAACGGGCGGCGCGAAGACCGTCACGCTGGATACGACGATGATCCCGGCGCATACGCATACGCAAGATGCACACGCACACACGATCGGTCAGGTCAGGGACGCAACCACCGGAGGGGCAACCACCAACATCGCAAAGACGGCGGATACCTCGTCTACGCTCGGAACGGCGACCGCGACCAACAGCGCGACCGCCGTGAACCAGAACGCTGGCGGGGGTCTTGCTCATGCTAATGTGCAGCCGTACTTTGTTGTCTATATGTGGAAACGCACGGCGTAACGATAAGGAGAAATAAGCAATGGAGCAGCTCGACCTGACCACGCCGATCAGTGGTCAATCCGTCACGTCCTACAAAGTGCTGCGCCTGAATCTCGGCACCACGCCGCCGGTCATTGATTGGGCGGTAGTGGATAACAACGGCAAGACGTTCAGTGGCAGCTACAACGGGGCGGAGGGGGCGGCCCTGCTCAGTATCTTGAACACCGCAAACCTGACGACCAACTCGCTCATTAAGCGGGTCATGACCAAGCTGCAGGCGGACGGATTGATTCCATCAGGGACGGTGAGTGGGATGCCGCAATAAGATGGCAACGGCCTTTCAGCTCAGTGCCTTTCAGAATCAGGGGAACGCGCCAAATAATGCGTTCCAGATTGTTGCAATCCTGACGTCTATGATCGTCTGGGTTCGCCATAACTGCGGGTTCCCTGGACGAAAAGGACGATAATTCCCGCGCAGGGGATTGTGTGCTATACTCTGAAGTAACTCAGACGTCGTTCACTTCTTAGTTTTCCTTTACAACGGAACACCAGTCACGCAGGGAGGAATCCCCATGGGCCAAGTTTTGTCTTCCGTCAATCAGGCGATCAAGCGACTGATCGGTGTCTGGGATCGGTGGCTCGTGGATCCGTCCACGAACACCGTCGTCGGAATTGCCAACCCGAACGCCGGCGGGCAGGACACGTTTATCTATCCCATTCAACTCACGGACGCGCAGATTGACGCCCCGACGGCCGACATGCTGGCGGACATCCAATCCACCTACGCACTCAACGTGGCCCCCTACACGCGCTATCGGAGCACGGGCTCCGTGCTGCAGCCCCTCGGGAGCGACGCGGGAGGCGGCTCGTTGGGCGTGCCGTCAGGGATCACGAGTGGGCTCTATACGATTCCGGCGGGCTGGACGCTGACGGTCGACGGGCCGTTTGAGGTCTCGGATCCGGGGACGCTCATTGTCGAAGGCACTCTCACGGTTACCTAAATGCCAGGAGCAGATCAACCAGGAATGCAGGAGGATTAAGTCATGGCGAGTACACCAGCAATTATCGTTGACGGCGCGACCAACAGCGTCAAAGGGCAGCCGGGGTCCAGCGACGCCGGCGGCGCGGTCGTTCTTGCAGGCGGGCTCGGGGCCTCCACCTATGCGGGTGGACTGGTTTCCCTGACCGGCGGCGCGGGCACCACAACTGGGGCCGGCGGGGCTGCCAGTGTGGTCGGCGGCGCGGGCGGGGATGACGCCGTCGGCGGCACGCTGACCCTCACGGCCGGCGCGGCCGGCGGGGGCAATCGTGCGGGAGGGGCGACCACGATCGCGGGCGGAGCCGGTAGCGGCACCGGTGCGGGTGGCGCGGCCACGCTCACCGGTGGAGCCAGCGGAACGGGCGCCACGGGCGCGGGCGGTGCCGCAACGGTGACGGGCGGCGCGGCCAGTTCGACGAACAATGTGGGCGGCGTGGCCTCGGTCGTCGGCGGCGCGGGAAACGGAACGGGCAACGGTGCTGCGGCGAAGCTGACCGGCGGCGTCGGCGGAGCCACCTCTGGCGTCGGCGGCGCGTGCACGATCAAGGGCGGCGCGGGCGGAAGCTCGGCGGGAGCGGGCGGCGCGGTGACGCTGGACGGTGGCGGGGCCACGGCCGCGGCCACGGCCGGCGGAGCAATTACGATCACAGGCGGATTGTCGACGACCTCTGCCGCGGGCGGCGCGGTGACGCTCGTCGGCGGCGGTGTCGGGACGACCGGAATTGGCGGACTGGTCTCCATCACGGGTGGCGTCGGTGGGACGTCGGGTGCGCGTGACGGCGGTGCGGTCTCGCTGATCGGCGGCGCCACGGGCGCGGCCAGCACGGGCGTCGGCGGCGTGGTCACGATCACCGGCGGTGCGAGCACGGCCGGCGGGGCCAGCGGAGCGGGCGGTGCGGTCGCCATTACGGGCGGCGCGGCCGGGACGACGAACGCAGCCGGCGGGGCGGCCAGCCTCATTGGCGGTGCGGGATCCGGAACGGGGAACGGCGGAGCGGTCACGTCCACGGGTGGACTCGGCGGGGCGACCTCCGGAGTCGGCGGGGCCCTGGTCTTCACGGGCGGCGCGGGGGGATCCTCGGCCGGCGCGGGCGGCGCGGTTTCGCTGATCGGTGGGGCGGCTACGGCCGGCGCCACGGCGGGCGGCGCGGCAAATTTGAAGGGCGGCGCGAGCACAGGATCTGGAACCGGCGGACTGGTCACCATCACCGGCGGCGCGGGGAGCGCGGCCACGGGTGTCGGCGGCGGGGTCACCGGAGCGGGCGGACTCGGAAATACGACCGGCGCTGGTGGGGCGGTCTCCTGGACGGGCGGCGCGGGCGGCACGGATGCCGTCGGCGGGACGGCCAGTCTGATCGGCGGCGCGGCCGGCGGTGGAAACCGTGCAGGCGGTGCAGCCGCTCTGACGGGCGGCGCGGGTGCGGGGACCTCCGACGGCGGAGCCTCCACGGTCACCGGCGGCGCGGGTGGGGCGACCTCCGGTATCGGTGGGGCGGCCTCCATCGTGGGCGGTGTGGGCGGAACGTCGGCCGGTGCGGGCGGGGCGGCTCTCGTCACGGGCGGCGCGGCCACGGGTGCGGCCACAGCCGGCGGGGCGGTCACGATCGCGGGCGGACTCTCGACGACCTCTGCGGCAGGTGGTGCGATTACGATCACGGGCGGCGGCGTCGGGACGACCGGAGTCGGCGGATCGGTGGCGGTTGCCGGTGGCGTGGGCGGCACCTCGGGTGCGAGGAACGGCGGTGCCGTCTCGGTGATCGGCGGCGCAGGTGGCGCGGCGGGTATCGGAGACGGTGGGATTGCCACCTTCAAGGGTGGTGCGAGCGGAACGGGTGCCACGGGCGCGGGCGGTGCGTTAGCCATCACGGGCGGTGCCGCGGCCTCGACGGACGGTGCCGGTGGTGCGGGCGTCATCGCGGGCGGCGCGGGCGCGGGCACGGGCGCCGGTGGACTGGTCTCCCTGACGGGCGGCGCGTCCGGTGCGGGCGCGACGGGCAACGGTGGCGCCGCAACGTTGAAGGGGGGAGCCTCTCTGTCAACGGCTGGCGACGGTGGGGCGGTGAGCGTGACCGGCGGCCTGGGCACGACGACCGGAGCGGGCGGGGCCATCACGGTGACGTCTGGCGCGGGCGGGACGTCCGGTCTGAGCGGCGCGGTGACGATTGCGAGCGGCGCGGGTGGGACGACCTCGGCGTCGGGTACGCTGACGATTCGCACGGGTGCCGTCACGGCGACGGCCGGTGCGGCTTCCGGAGCCATGACCATTGAAACCTCTGCCGGGGCAACCGGAGCAACCTCAACGAACGGCGGCGCCTCGGGTGCGATGACCTTACAGACGTTGGCCGGCGGGACGACGGGGACGGGGACCGGCGGCGCGGGCGGACTCATTTCAATCCTGACGGGCGTCGGCGGTTTGACGACGGGCGTGGGAACCGCGGGCGGAGCCGGCGGTGGCCTGACCGTGACGACGGGCAACGGTGGCGCGGGCTCAACCCCGACCACGGGCGGTGTGGGCGGCGCGATTGCCGTGACGGCCGGGAACGGTGGCAACGGGACCACGGGCGGTGTGGGCGGCGCGATTGCGCTCGTGGCCGGTAATGCCGGAACGGGCGGGAACGTCAACGGGGCGAACATCGACCTGACGCCCGGGACGCTGACGGGGACGGCCTTGAACGGGCATGTGCGGATTGCACCGGCCACGGCGACGCCGGCCAACGGCGTCTCATCCGGGACGATTGCGAGCAAGGTCGGTCTTCTGTTCGGGAGCACGGCCGGATTCGGCATCTACATCGGATCGAGCACGCCGTCTCTGACGGCGGCCCAGGGCTCGTTGTATCTGCGGAGTGACGGCTCGAGCACGAGCACGCGGGCGTACATCAATACGGACGGCGGGACGACCTGGACGGCCGTGACGACCGCCGCATAAGGGGAAGAATGGCCGGAGTCGCAGAACTTCCTCCTGAGATTCAAGAAGCCCTCCAGGACCGCCAGGTGTTCAGCCAGGCGGTCCTGGATCAGCTTGCGACCGTCCTCGAGGAGAAGCTGAAGAAGGCGGTCACGGATCGGAAGACCAAGGGGATCGAAGCCACATGGACGATGGCCGAGGAATCCTACTGCGGGATTGACGAGGCCAACCGCCATGAGTTTAACGAGGGGACGTGGATTAAACCCCTCACGATTAACGCCCCTGTGCAGACGACCTCCCGCAAGGGAGACCCGAGCGAGAATCCGAAGTCGACCGCCTTCGTGCGGCTCACGAGCCGGTATGTAGACGCCGGGGCGGCAAAAATTGGTGAAGTGATCCTCTCCCCGACGGACAAGGCTTTCAATATCAAGCCGATGCCGATGGAGGAACTCGTCGAGGGGATGAAGGATACGAGTCCGGTCCTGCAGGAAGGTCAGACGCTTCAACGGAACGCTAAGCCGGAAGAGATCCAACCCGGCGAGCAGGGTGCCAACGGGCTCCCGCCTGGGCGTGATCTCCTGACGAAGGACCTCGCGGAGGAGGCGATCACTCTTCGCGCAAAGTCGGCCGAGAAGGCGGAGACGCGTATCTATAGCTGGCTCACACGCGCCGGCTATACGCGCGAGATGCGGAAGGTTATCTTTGACGCGGCGCGGATTGGGGTCGGCATCCTGAAGGGCCCCTTCCCCGAGAAGATCCGGGTCATGGCCGTCAAGAAAAATAAGACCGACGGGCGCATTGGTCTGATCATCGAGGAGAAGATCGTCCCGACCTGCCGGTGGGTGAACCCCTGGTTCATCTATCCCGATCCGGCGTGTGGGGAGGATCTGCATAGCGCGGATTATATTTTTGAGCGCGACGGGCTCTCCCCGAAACAGGTGCGAAAGTTGAAGGGTCTCCCCGGCTACTTGGATCACGAAATTGACGCCGTACTCGAGAAGGGCCCCGATAAAACTCGGATTGATTCGCGCGCACCGAACGAGAAGAAGAACGAGGACCAGTTCGAGGCCTGGTACTACTACGGCCGGATCCCGCGGTCGGCCCTCGAGGCTGGGAATGCCGAGGCGGCCAAACCGATTCCGGCAGACAGGAAATTCGTCGACGCGATCGTGACGATGATCAACGGGCGACCCATTAAGGTCGTCCTGCAGACGCTGGACTCCGGCGAGGGGATCTATCACTCGGTCCCCTGGATGCGACGGACGGGCTACTGGGCCGGGATCGGCGTTGCCGAGCAGGTGCAGATGCCCCAGCGGATGATCAACGCCGCCACGCGCGCGATGCTGAATAACGCGGGCGTCTCCGGTGGGCCACAGATTGTCATTGACCAGGGGGCGATCACGCCCGTCAACGGGCAGTGGTATCTGACGTCCGGGAAGCTCTGGTACAAGTCGACGGAGGGCACGACGGACGACGTCAACAAGGCCTTCCAGACGTACGACATTCCGAACGTCGTCGACCCGATGATGAAGATCATCAACTACGCCCTCCGATTGGCGGAGGAGTCCACGAGTATCCCGCTGATTACCCAGGGGCAGTCGGGGAAGACGACGCCGGAGACGTTCGGGGCGACCCAGCTCCAGAACAACAACGCGAACCAGTTGCTCCGGAGTATTGGTTACTCGTTCGACGACCATATCACGGAGCCGTTCATTCATCGGTGCTACGAGTGGCTGCTGCTCGATCCGGACGTCCCGGAGGACGAGAAGCAGGAGTTCCTCATTGACGCCCACGGGTCGAGTGCCATGGTCGAGCGGGCGATTCAGGATCAGACGATTACGCAGATGTTTCCCGAGCTGCTCGCGAACGCGGGCGCCTTCGGGATCAATCCGAAGCGGCTCTTCGCGCAGCTCTGGAAGATGCGCCACCTCGACCCGGCGGAGGTCCAGAATACGCCCGAGGAGCAGCAGAAGATTGACAGCCAACAGCCGCCGCCTCCGCCCGCGGTCCAGGTGGCGATGATCAAGGCTCAGACGGCGGAGAAGACCCTCCAGGCGCAGGCGACGCGCGGGCAGGAGGAGGACGCCCTCGTGCGTGAGATCGAGCAGCTCGACTCGCAGGTCAAGATTGAGATCGAGACGATTCGCGCGCGGACGCAGGAACTGAAGAGCAAGCTCGACACGGACCGGGACACGGTCTACGTCGAGGCGGAGACCACGAAGGCCCAGGCGGTCTTCTCTCAGAAGATGGAAGAGCTCCGACTCAAGAAGGAGCTCGCCATCATGCAGTACGCGAACGAGCACCAGGTCACGATGGAGGGTGTCAAAGCGAAACTGGCCGAGACCGCGATGAA
This sequence comes from Nitrospirales bacterium, assembly GCA_030648395.1. Classification (GTDB taxonomy): domain Bacteria; phylum Nitrospirota; class Nitrospiria; order Nitrospirales; family NS-4; genus SCTG01. Next base: position 20,414 of record JAUSHW010000201.1, read on the forward strand.
GCTCAAGGTCGAGAAGGAACTCAATGCGGCGGCGCTGGGGGCGGATCTGCATAAGCATCACACCCCCTCGGCCGACAAGCCACCCGTCCAGGTGGCCGGGAAGGCGCCCAATGGCCGGGCGATGGCACAGGCATGATCGACTTTGCTGAGAGCGATAAGCAGTCCGCCACCTGGCGGAAGATGAAGGCGTACCTCAAGGAACTCCTCGAGAGACGACGGGGGGAACTGGAGTTGAATAAGACGCCCGAGGAGACCGAACGCCTACGCGGGCGTATCGCGGAATTGAAGCATCTCATGAAGATGGATGAGGACCAGGTCATTGAGGATTTATTGCCGCCTGCTTAAGAGCATACGGCCACGGAGCTCCCCCACGCTTACCACGCCGGGGAGGGGAAGGATCAGGACCCTATGACGACCACAGCCACGAAGGACGAGGAGCCGATCGTCGAGGACGCGGCCGAGGAGACGGTCTATACACCCGAGGAGCGGGCGGCCTTTGCCTCCGGTTTCGAGGGGAAGAAGACTGCACCGGAGGACGTCGTCAAGACGGAGGAGGCCACCGCGGAACTACCCGCGAAGGCAGAGGAGGTTCTGCCTGCGAAGCTCGTCGAACTGACCGAGGAGAAGTACCAGGAGTTGCTGAAGACCGCAACCACTGTCCAGGAGCTGGCGGTGGCGGTCGAGCAGTTCAAGGGCAACGCCTTCGGAAAGATGGGCGGGCTCGAGCGGACGATTAAGGGACTGCAGGAGGGAAACACCAGCGGCAAGCCGATGGAACTCTCGCCTGAGGACCTCGCCGAGTTGCGGATGGAATACCCGGAGATGACGATCGGGCTCGAGAAGGGCCTGACGCGGATCCTGGGGAAGATCAAGACCGGAGGGCCGGCATTTGATCCGGCATCTGTAGAGCCGCTCATCCAGGCGGCCATTGACAAAGCCAAGCCGGCCTGGAAGGAAGAGCTCCGGCGCGAGGACGCGACGGAGGCCCTAAGGGAGCGTCATCCCACCTGGGAGACCATTATCGGCCAGGGGGCCGATACAGACTTCCGAAAGTGGCTGAAGGGAACGAAAACGCCCGAGGAACAGACGAGGATCTTGGACACCTGGAACCCGAAAGCGGCCGGGGACGTGATCGACGAATTCCTCGAGCATCAAAAGAAAACCGCCGCGCCTCCGAAGACGTCGGACGCGGAAGGCCGACGATCACGAATGGAGCAGGGCGTGCAACCTCGAGGGAGCACCCCGCCGGTTCCGAAATCGTCGACTGTTGAGGACGCGTTCCGCGAGGGCTTTAAGACAGGCCGCTCGTGAGCGCATAAAGGAGATCGACCATGGCAACGGGAACACAGACGTATGGGCTCAGCACCCAGCGTGTCGGAAAATACAAGGGCGAGATTCTGGCCCACGCCGTCCCGGTGGAGGTGCTCGGGCGCGAAGGGCGTCAGGTTCGGATGCCGAAGAACAACAGCGACACATACGTCGCGCGGCGCTTCCTGCCGTACGGCGCGAGCTCCACGAGTGCGAGCACGATCAATCGCTTCTTCTCGGATGGGACCGGTGATCGCGGCAACGTGATCGTGCAGGCCCATCAGACGCAGGAGGGGATCACGAACGCGCCCGAGACGATCACGCCCATGGACGTGACGGTCGTGATCGTGCAGTATTCCTGCCTGTACGCCTTCACGGACAAGACGTTCGACCTCTACGAGGACGACATCCCGAAGGAGATGATCAAGCAGGTCGGCGAGCGGGTGACGCTGGTCAACGAACTGATCGTCTACGGGGTGCTGAAGGCCTGCACGAACGCCTACTATGGCGGAACGGGCACGACGATCGCGACGGTCAACGGCGGCCTGACGCTGGGATTGCTGCGGAAGATCACGAAGGGTCTCCAGGCGAACCACGCCAAGCCGGTCAACAAGATGCTCGGCGCGGGCGGGGACTACGGCACGGACGCCGTGGAGCAGGGGTACACGATCTACTGCCACACGGATCTGGAGCCGGACATCCGGGATCTCCCGGGGTTCACGCCGACGGTGAAGTACGCCAGCGGCAAGCCGATGAGCGAGTACGAGGTCGGGAAGGTGGAGCGGATGCGCTTCGTGACCTCCCCGGATCTGCCGTCCATTCAGGACGGGGGTGCGGCCATCGGGAGCACGAACCTGTACTCGACGTCGGATACGTCCTTGGACGTCTATCCCTTCGTCGTCGTGGCGCAGGATGCCTGGAGCCAGATTGCGGTCCGTGGGATGGAGTCCCTGGATCCGACCTATCTGGCCCCCGGGCAGAAGAGCAAGTCCGATCCGCATGGACAGCGCGGGTACGCCGGCACCATCTGGTGGAAGGCGGCGCTCGTGGAGAATCACGGCTGGATGGCGGTCGGCCACGTCGGCGTGAAGAACCTGGTCTGAGTGACGGTCTAACGAAAGGAGGACCTTCACATGATTGATACGGTGACACGGTGGCTGGAGGCGTTTGGCGACAAGCGCCACCAGACCGCTCTGAATAAAACGCTCGGCGCGATTGCGGACCGACTGTCCTGTCAGATGACGGGGACGGCTGGGCTGGTCATTAAGGCGGGCGGCAGTGCGCTGGCGATGTCCAGCGCGACGGTGGCGGCGCACGGGATCGTGCAAGGGGTCCCGGTCACGATTGCCACCAGCACGGATATGCCCGCGCTGGTGGGGACGATCACGGCCGGGTCCTACAACATCTTCGCGTTCTTCATCGACCGCGCGTCAACCCTGACGGTGGCGATGGGTACGGAAGGGACCACGCTCGCGCTGGTTACATTCCCTCCGATTCCGGAGGGGAAGGCGCTCGTGGGTTACATCACGGTCACCTACGCGTCGACCTTCACAGGGGGCACGACGCCGTTGGACACGGCCACGACCAAGTACATCAGCGTGGTGGGGGCCTTTGACCCCAGCATTCTGCCGTAATAACGGCAGGGAAAAGGGAGAAGCACAATGGACACAATTCGTTCGGATAACTTCTGCACCACGAGCGGTCTCCTGACCGCGACGGGGGCGGAGACGGTCTATGACACAACCGTCACGATCTGCTTCTGTGTCAATGGGAAAGCCAAGACGAAGGGGGCCGTTGCGGACCAGGCCACGCCCACGCTGGACTACAACACGGGCGCCGCGTTTCCGGCGTTGGTCGGTGGGGCCAGCGTGGCGAACACGCCCGGCCACGGCTGCATCGTGGTCTGGGGGATGATCGCCGACGGGACGGTGAAGTGCATGATGGGGACGCACGAGTCCCTGGACATGGACGGGAATTTTGTGCACGCCCCGCAGTTCCCGGTGGTCCCGGACCTGGTGACGCCCTTTGCGTACCAGGTGCTGAAGGCGGGCGCCACGGCCTCGGCCACGGCGATCGTCTTCGGGGATTCGAACTGGAACGCGACCGGGTTCACGAACGCCATCGTCAACGTCTTCACGTTGCCGAAGCGTCCGCAGGTCGCCTAAGTAGGTGAGAATGGGGTGTGCCGCAATCACGCGGCACACCTCGGACTCCTCAGGACGAAGGGAGACGTATGACTACAGGCGCAACACTGACACCCCCGGTTCGCCGGATGTCGAAGCATGAACGGGACTCACGGGAGCACACGCCCGCCCAGCCGGCGGTCCTACGGCCGGATCTGTCCAATCGGTCGGAGGCGATTCAGCCGATGGATCGTCCGCTGATGAAAGACGAGGCCGAGGGGCTGGCGTTCAACGAGGAAGTGGTGCGGATTCTGATTCACCGCTCGGACGATGAGGACCTGGCTTCAAACGTGACGGACTTCATCGCCGTGAATGGCATCAAAGCGGAAGTGATTATGCACGACGGCCGCTGGCTGGCGCTCGGGTATCTCCCGAAGGGGATTCCGATCTACACCAAGCGGAAGTACGTCGAGCAGCTCGCACGCGCCAAGATGGACAAGATCAAGACGCGCGTGGAGGACATCACCGACAGCGCGGGAGCGGGTGGGAAAGAGAACCACGTCGACCGGTTCACGAAGGCGGTTGCGGCCTTCTCGGTCCTCGAGGACAAAAATCCGAAGGGTGGCGAGTGGCTGTCTCGCTTGCTGCTCCAGCGCTGGTAAGCGATGTCGGTCCTCTACCCGGAGACGTTCCTTGACCTGGTCAAGCGCACCTTCATTGAGTGCGGCTGTTCAGGGGAGGCCCCCACGACGGTCGTGGGGGTCACGGGCGAAGCCTCGCGTGTGACCAACTGGGTCTCCTCGGCCTGGCTGAGTCTGCAGCAGGTCCATGAGGACTGGCAGTTCCTCGAGGCGTCCTTCTCGTTTGCCACGACCGCCGGCCAGGCGACCTATACACCCGTCCAGGCGGGGATCACCGCGGGGACGTTCGGGCAATGGAAGACCTGGGACGACCTCCCGCGGAACTATCTGACCGCCACCGGGACGGACGACGAATTTGAAATGGACGAGGTGAGTTTCGACGCCTGGCGGGCGCTCTACGACTTTGGCGCACTGAAAAATGTGCGGACACGCCCGGTCGTATTCGCGGTGACGCCGGCGAAGTCGCTCGCGCTGGGACCGTACCCCCTCGTGGGCTATACGGTCACCGGGAAATACTTCACGGCGCCCGTCTCCATGAGTCTCGACGCGGACGTCCCGACCCTCCCCCGGCAGTATCTCCTCGCAATCGTGGGCGGCGCGATGATGGAATACGCGGCCTTCAAGGCGTCCTCGGAGGTCTACCAGCGCGGCAAGCAGTGGCACGACCAGTATGTCGGACGTCTTGAGCACGCGCGTCTGCCGAGAATGCAATCGGGAGGCGCCCTCGCGTGAAATCCAAGACGCTCTACCCCTCGCGCTATCGGTCCTCGTCCAAGCAGATGTCGATGCCGACGGTCTCCTACGACACCATTCACTGTGTGGGCGGTCTGGATCAGCTCACGCCCTCCCTCTCACTCAATACAGGGGCGGTGCGCGACGGGCGGAATTTTGAATGCGCGCCCACGCTGAACCAGCAACGCCAACCGACCGGCGGCTATACGCGCACCGGCGGCTACGAGCGATACAACGGAGAGGCCAGTCCCTCTGACGCGTCCTACCAGGTCATTCAGGTCACGAGTTTTACGAATGTCCCCACGGTCGGGCAGACGCTGACCGGATTCTCCTCGAGCGCGACGGGGCAGATTATTGCCGTCGTGGAGGCGTCGCTCTACGTCGTCCTGACTAAAATCGTGGGCGCCTTTACCAGCGTTGAGGTGGTGAAAGTCGGCGCGACGACGATCGGCACGGCCACGAGTACGACGGTCAGCGTCACCGCCCTCCTCAACGCCCAGTACAAGAACCTCGCCGCGGACGTGTACCGGGCGCTCATCGACGCGGTCCCCGGATCGGGCGAGGTGCGGGGGGTCATTGGGGCGACCTTTAGCGGTGTGGACTGTGTGTACGCCTTCCGCGATAACGCCGCCGGGACGGCCTGTGACCTCTATCAGGCGAGCGCCAGCGGCTGGACTCAGATTACGCTCTACAACGAAATCAGTTTCACGCTCGGTGGTACGGGGACGCCTGCAGACGGCGCCACGCTCACGGAGGGCGGCGTGACGGCGACGATCAAGCGCGTTATGCTCCAATCCGGGAGTTGGGCGGCCGGGACGGCGGCGGGGCGATTTATCGTCACGAACCCGGCCGGTGGGGATTTTAGCGCCGGGGCGGCGACGGCGGGCGCAGTGGGGGTGACCCTCTCCGCAATCCAAACCGCGATCACAATCACGGCCGGCGGGGAGTACGAGTTCGATGTCGTCAACTTCTTCGGCCAGGCGGGGACGAAGCGAATCTACGGGGCGGACAATACCAATCGGGGGTTTGAGTTTGACGGGACGACCTACGCGCCCATCACGACCGGGACGACGAACGATCACCCGAAGTATGTCAAGGCCCATAAGACGCACCTGTTCTGGGCCTTTGAGAGCTCCGCCATTCATAGCGGGCCGGGGCTTCCCTATACCTACACGGCTCTATCTGGGGGCAGCGAAATTGCGACCGGGGATCTCATCGCGGGATTTCAAATCCTCCCTGGGATGCAGACCACTGCGGCCATGGCGATCTACGGGAGCGAAACCACCCATATCCTCTACGGGACCACGGCGGCGACCTGGAGTCTGGTCCCCTTTAATTCGGGTATCGGGGCGCTGGATCACACGGCGCAGAATCTGGCCCAGTCATATATTCTGGATAACGTCGGCCTCTCGAGTCTCCAGACGAGCCAATCCTACGGCAACTTTGCCCAGTCCTACCTGACGCATAACATTCAGACGTTCATCAATAGCAAGCGCTCGCTCGTCTCCTGTTCGACCGTCTCGCGCGCGAAGAGCCAGTATCGGCTCTTCTTCACAGACGCGAGCGCGCTCTACGTGACGATCGTCAACGGGAAACTCCTCGGCTCCATGCCGCAGTATTTTGCGGACGCCTTCTCGTGTGTCTGGAATCGACGCACGTCCACGGGCGCGGAGGTCACGTACGCGGGTGCCGCGACGGGCGGCTATGTCTTCGAGCTCGATCAGGGCTCCTCCTTCGACGGCGCGGATATTGACGCCTACATCACGCTCAACTGGAACGCGGTGCGCTCGCCCCAGACGCTGAAGGACTTCCTGCACGCGTCGCTCGAGATTGATGGAAACTTCTACGCCGCTATCAGCTTTGGGTATGAACTGGGGTATGCCACAACCACCCTCACGCAGCAGACGCCTGTAAATTACGCAACGGGGTTCTCGGGCGCGCCCGTGTGGGACACGTTCGTCTGGGATAGCTTTACCTGGGACGGGGTGACGCTCTTCCCGACGGAGGTCGACATGACCGGGACGGCGGAGAATTACCGCATCACCATCCGATCGGGGACGGACTACATCTATCCCTTTACCGTGAATACCATCATCGCGCACTACATTCCGCGGAGAGGAAAACGCTAATGGCTTTCTATACGCACGGCGGGGTACCGGCTCAGGGGTCTACAGGCGCGTCGGCTGAAATCCGCGCAGAGTTGGATTCCATCGCGGCGAGCTTTGTCCTCCTTGGCGCGCTGACGGCGGACCGCGCGATCGTCAACAATAGCGGCGGTACCGCACGCACGGTCACGGCCGGGACGCTGGCGCTCCCGTACAATTTTGCGATTGCCGGGGCCGCGATCACGCTCACGGCGACGGGGACCACGAACGTGACGCTCCCCACGAGTGGGACGCTGCTGGCGACGAACGGCAGTGCCGCCGACCTCACGAGTTTCCCGACGTTGAACCAGAATACGACCGGCTCGTCCGCGTCCTGTACGGGGAACGCCGCCACGGTGACTACGAATGCTAACCTGAGCGGGGACGTCTCGTCCTCCGGGAATACCACGACGATTGGCTCGCTCAAGGTGACCAACGGGATGATCGCCAATACGACAATCGACCTGGCGGCCAAAGTCACCGGCGTTTTGCCGACCGCCAACGGCGGGACAGGGATTGCGTACTTCACGGCCGCGGGGCCCACGGCTGCGCGTGTCTATACCTTCCCGGACGCGGCGATGTCGGTCGGCTATCTGAACATCCCCCAGAACAGTCAGAGCGCGGCGTACGAACTAATACTGACTGACTCAGGGAAGCATATCCTCCACCCCGCGGCGGACACCACGGCGCGCATCTGGACGATTCCTGCGAATGGGTCCGTTGCCTTCCCTGTGGGGACGGCGATTACCTTCGTCAACGAAACGCTGGGTGGCGTGATTACGATTTCCATTACGTCCGATACGCTCCTCTTCACAGATGGGACAACTGGGAGCCGTAGTCTCGCGGCCAGTTCCATCGCCACGGCGCTCAAGATTACGACGACAAAATGGATCATCAGCGGCTCCGCGGGGCTGACGTAAGCCATGGGCGCGGCGCAACAAGTCATTCTCGCGGGCGGGGCGCCGAAGACGTACGACATGCTGGTCGTGGCTGGCGGGGCCTCCGGCGGAAGCAACGAGGCCGGCGGCGGCGGGGCCGGTGGGGTTCATAACTATACTACACAGACGCTCGTCGTGGGTGTGGGCTACGCCGTCACGGTTGGCGCTGGCGGTGTGGGCGTTACGAACGCGAACGGGAACCCTGGGACGAATTCGGTATTTGCTGGCACGTCCACGCTGACGGCAGGCGGGGGCGGATACGGCAACGGGGTCCTCGGAAACGGCGGCGCGGGAGGATCTGGCGGTGGTGGCGGCGGCACGACGGCCACGACCGGGGGTGCCGCGAACGGCAACGGAACGGGCAACGCGGGCGGCGGCGGCACGCTGGATACCTCGCGTGTCGGCGGCGGTGGCGGCGGGTACACGGCCGCTGGACAGACTGCGACGACGAATGGTATTGGAGGGAACGGCGGAGCCGGTCTCACTCTCGACGCTACGACCGCCGGCTTGTCGTCATTTAGTGGCATGACCGTGGTCGCATCGGGCGGCGGGGGATCTGGAAATGTGACCCCCGGGACCGGTGGAACGGGGGCCGGGAATGCGGTGTATGCCGGCGGCGGCGGGTCTGCCACCTCGTTTGGTTCTGGCGGGGGCGCGAACGGAGACGGCGGGTCTCCCAGCGGCGCGGGCAAGGCCGGCGTCGTCGTCGTCCGTTATGCCGGCGCGCAGTCCGCGACCGGCGGGAACGTGATCACCACCACGGGCGGATTTACCTACCATGTGTTTACGAGCAACGGAACATTTACGCCCTAAAGGAGATCGACGATGCCACCCGGAGATAACACACAACAGGCCGCGACGATTGCCTCCCAGGCGAGCGGGATCTTGAGTCACATCGGGACGCTCGGGTCGCTCATCAATACGATCGGCTTCGCGAATGTCTTGATTGCCGGCGGGATGGTGTGGGTCTTTTCCTTCTTTATGGGCTGGGTGCCGAACCCGCTCGTGAGTTCGACGTCGTTCAATACCCACATCGAGAGCCAGGCTGAGCAAGTTCGGTTTACGAGGGAGATGGTCAAGCAACTGCGCGAGATTAAGTGCGACGGGAAGACCACGCTTCGGGAGACGAAGGACTGCTACAAGCAAGAGTCCATCGACTGGAAGTAGGCCATGCGCCTGACGTTGAACCGCTACCTGTACCACCCGTGGGGGATCTTCTCCCGGTGGATCCGTGACGACGGCAGCCAACTTATGGTGTCCCTCACGCACGCCTTCGCGGAGGCGGAGACCTGGCTCCCGATCGTCAAACCAGGGGAGTACGTCATGCGGCGGTATCAGAGCCCACACTTTGGGCTCGTGTGGGAGATTTGCGACGTCCCGGGGCACACGTATATCCTCGTCCACGCGGGGAATTTCAACCTCGATTCGGAGGGCTGTGAGGTCGTCGGCGAGGACATCGCCATCGGCGACGATCCGCGGACCCAGGGGCCGGACGAGATGGTCACGAACAGCAAAGCCGCCTTGAAGAAATTCATGGCGGAAACGGCGGCCGAGGACGTGCTATACTTGACTGTGAACGGATAAAGGAGACCCCATGAGCGAGATTCAAAAACTTCGGACCTGGTTGAAATGGCAGTGGCTGGATCACTGGCCGGAAATCCTGAGGGGCACGGCGATCTTCGTGGTGGGCGCGTATCTCGGCTCGAAGATCTGATGCCGATTGGCATCCCCTACGGGCTGCTGATCAAACTGGCGCTGCTGATTGCACTCGTGGGCGGGATCTTCTTCGCCGGCGCCCACTGGAAGCAGACGCAGTGGGACGCCGCCATCATGGAGCAGTCCGTGAAGGTGGCCCACGTCATCGTCGAGGTGGCGCAATTAACCGGGACAATTGCCGCGGAGCACGCGCGCACGACCGTGAAGACCGCGGCCCGGCACGAGGCCCTCAGAAAGGACGTCGCTGACCATGCCCCTACCACTCGAACGATTCGGATCTCTCCTGTTCTTGAGCGTGTGTTTGATGACATTGGCGGCGTGCGCGGACGTCCAGACGGTGTGCCCGCCCCCGCCGGTCATCCCGCAGCAGCTCCTGACTCACCAGAAGATGGAGCCACGCTCGCTGAGGTCCTTCAGGCCTACGAGTACGTCAGCGACCACTACGACGCCCTCTGGGACGACTACCACGCCCTAGTGGAGATTATCGTGCAGACGGACGCCATTGTGAAAAAGGGAAGCGGGAACTAAGATGCCCGACGCGCAAGGAAATCTTCTCCCCGGCGAGGCCGGCTATCAGGCTCCGGGCACCGGCCTGCTCAACTCCACGCCAGGCCAGACGAATGTGACCCCCGGGGCGCCAATCGTCAACTACACGCCCGCGCTCGCGGAGCCCAAGGCCGCGACCGCGACGGGCTATACGCCCACACCCTACGGCGTCGCACCGAAGCAGACGGTCGCTGAGCAGGTCAAGACGATCGTCGGCGAGGACAGTCCGCTGATGCAGCAGGCGGCCACGCGTGCGAAGCAGACGATGGTGGACCGTGGGCTGCTGAATTCGTCCCTGGCGATTGACGCCGGTCAGAACGCGGTGATCGCCCAGGCCATGCCCATTGCCACGGCCGACGCCGCGACGTACGACCGCGCGGCCACGAATACCGCCAATGCCGAGAACGCCTCCAAGGGTATCCTCACGCAGGCGACCAACACGGCCGAGCTACAGAACGCGAACGCGGCGACGAGCGTGGACGTCTCGAACGCCGGGAATATCAATTTTGCGCTCAATGTGGGCGCCACGGCCGCAAACACCGCCGCGCTCAACAAGGCCCTCGCGGGGATTGACAACGAGGTTAAACTCCAACTCGGCACGCTCGACGCCCAGAATCGCCAGCTCCTGCAGACGAACGCCAACGCCGCGAATATGTACCAGGAGACGGTCAAGAACATTGCCGCTATTGCGACCGATCATACGATCAGCGAGGAGGCGAAGAAGACCGCCACGGCCACGCAGATGAATCTCCTGAACGAGGGCCTGCGGACGACCGCGGCCGTCGCGGCCACCGCGCAGGCGGCCGTCAGCGCGCTGGATCTGAGCTCCTACTTCCAGGACACGAGCGGGAGCCTCTCGGGCTCGCAGACGATCACCCCGGGCGGCACCTTCGCCGGCCAGGGCGGGCAGAAGTACGCCACGCAGTCCGCCGCGGACAATAGCTGGCCGCGGCCGGCGGATCTTGGGCAGGCCGGGCATCCGTATCACTTCGTGGCCGGCACGGGCTGGGTCGCGGGGGCCGAGTGATCCGCCCGCTCGTTCTGCAGGAGCTGGGGGACTGTGAACCGTTTGCGAAGGCGTTCCATGAGGAGCTGCAGCTCCCGGGCGTCTTCTCGATCGAGGCCTTCACGAAGACGTGGACGTTCCTCCTGACGGCGCCAACGGTTGCGGCGGTCATCTTTGGGCTGTTCGAGGACGACCGACTGATCGGTGGCCTGGGCGCGATGATTGCGGACGATCTGAACACGGGGGCGAGGACGGCGAATGAGATGTTCTGGTTCGTCGACGCGACCCATCGCAAAGGATCGGGGGCCTTTCGACTGGTTCATGAGTTTGAGCGATGGGGTGATCAGCATGACGCGAGTGACTTCCGCCTGGTGCATATGCTGAGCAAGGATGGCCTGCGGTTCGAGAAGATTTACGACCATATGGGCTATCGGCCGATCGAGGTCGCGTACCTCAAGCCGAACCCGCGCTTTCTGAGGGAGACGTAAGATGCCTGTCTTTACCACCGCCGCTGTTGCGGTCGCCGCTGCCGTTGCCTCAACGACAGCTATTACGGTTGCCGCGGCCGTAGTTGCCGTCTCGGCCGCCATTGGTGTCGTCGGCCTGGCCCTGAGTGTCGTCGGGGCGATTACGGGCGATCAGACTATCAGCAAGATCGGGAAGTACATGGGCTACGCCGGTATCGCCGGCGGCCTCGCGGGCGGGGCCATCGGCGGCATTGGGGCCCTGAGCGCCGGCGCCGAGGGGGGCTTCCTGGCCGGGGCGACGAAACCATTTGAGACCGTTGCCTCGCTGACCGACCAGGTGTGGAAGAACTACGGGGAGCTGAATCTGTTCACCGGGACGACCTCCATCGCCGACCAGGCCTCGGCCGTCAATATCACAAGCGGCGCCGTACCGATGATTCCCGCTGGCACAGGGGAGGCCGGGGCGGGTGTCTTGAATTCACCACCTCCGCTCATCACGGATCAGGCGGCAATCGGCACGCATGAAATCGAGCAGGCCGGACAGACGGCCGGACAGACGGCCGGACAGGCGCCCGTCAACCCGCCGCCCGCTGCCGCGCCAGGGGCCCCGACGGTTCTTAATACGGACGCCACGACACGCGGAGGCATTCTCAATACAGGAGCTAATCTGACCGTCGGAAATCCCGCGGGCGTGCCAGGGGCGACGAGCCTTCGCGAGATTACAGCCTCGCCTGGCGGCTTCTTGAAGTGGTTTAATGAGCAGGACGCCTTCACGAAGTACGCCGTCATGCAGGGAGGGGCAGGCCTTGTAACGACGGCCGGGAGCACCTTGTCGGGCCTCTACGCGTCCGCCAACGAGAGCGATAAACTCAGGTTTGAACAGGAACGGCAGTCCTTTGTCCAGGCCCAGCAGGCGGTAATCAATCAGCGTACGGGGACGGCCCCCTCGGTGACGTTCGACAAGCGGCGCGCGGTGGCGGATGCCAGTGGGCGAGTCATTCGCCCGGCCGATATGCTGGGCGCATAAGGGAGCAACCATGGCAAAGGCAATTCAGGATCCCATCCTCAGACAGATTAAGTCCGGCATCGAGGCCAAGATCCCGGCGGACATGAAGCGCGACTACCTGGCCGTCGTCACGGCCGGACTCAAGCTGATGTACTCCGACGAGACGCATCACTTTATGCAGGAGTTCCTCGACGGCGTTAAGGCCAAGGGCGAGGACCCGAAGGCGATCGCCCAGGGGATCGTGAAGCTGGCGACGGTCATCCAGAACGAGAGCAAGCGTCCGGAGATCATCCCGGCCATCTTCCCGGCGGCGTTGGTCCTCATGTGCTACGCCCTCGAGGATCTCGAGAAGGCCCACGGGGTGGACTTCTCGAAGGAACAGGTGTCCGAGATCACGAAGCTGGTCATGTTCCAGCTCATGAAGGTCTACAAGATTGACCCGAAACAGATCCACCAGGCGGTGCAGACCGGTGTTCCGAAGCCCGGGCAGGAGCCTGTCGCGCAAGAGCCTGCGGCGCCGACGGCACCTCCGGGAGGCGGCTTGCTCGCGCAGGCGGAGGTGTAAGCGATGAGTCGAGGACTATTAGGCGCACTCAGCGGATTTGGACGGGGGCTCGAGAAGGTCGGGGAGCTCGCCGGGAAGACGGCCTCGGAGGGGTTTCTCCTGAGCGAGCGGGCGAAGTACGACGAGCTGCGGGATACGCGGCATGAGAAGTACCAGGTCGCGCGCGAAGAGCTCGCTGAGGGGCGTGCCATCGCGCGCGCAGACGTGGCCGAGGGGCGTGCCGTGGCATCCCAGGGGCGAGTGTTTGCTCAGGAGCAGGATCGTTGGACGGCCCAGCTCTGGTCGGCCGAGGGGATCAGCGAGGCAAACCGTAAACAGTTGGACGAGCACTTCAAGGCCACCACGGAGCATCAGAAGGGGGTGCTTGCCCTGCAGAATCGACAGGTTGATCTCAGCGAAGCACAACTCCGACAGAATGGGACGAAGACGCTCGAACTGAAGGACGGAACGATTGCCATCTACTCCGTGAACGGCGGGAAGGCAAAGGTGCACGGGCTTCTACTCGGATCGGACGAGAAACCACTTCGTCTCAAGGCGACCCTCTCAGACGTTGAGAAGTCGCAAATACTCTCCCTCAGGGAGGAGATGACCCACACGATCGACGCGGCCAAGGCCCCCTCGTCGATGGGATGGAGCGACACGCAACGGGCTGAGAATAGCGCCCACGTCTCGGAGCTGCAGAAGAAAATTCAAGCCTTTGGCGAGCCGGCGGCTCCCGAGAAGGCCGCGGCGCTCAAACTTGCCAGTCCGGCCCAGGCGGCGCAATACCGCAAGCAAAATGCAGGCAAGAGCGAGGCCGAACTCAAGGCCGGTGCTGCGAAGGCAGGCTATACGCTCCCGCCGCTCACACCGAGCGGCGATATACTCAATTCAGGACCCCTTGCTTCGTACACGCCCGCGGAACAGGCTGAAATTGATTCAGCCTACGAGCGCCTGAAGCAAGGACGCGCCAGCCAACTCCCGTAAATGGGAGACCTCAACCTCAGCGCCTTTGAGACGCCCACAGCCGAACCGGCCGAGGGATTGAATCTCTCTGCCTTTGAGCCGGCGTCTCCGCCATCCTCGTCCGACGTGCTCCGTGGCGCCACGACGGCCATCAAGCAACTGCCTCAGCTTACCTACGGCCTCGGCGCCGGGTTGATGGCGACCAGTCAATCCCTCAAAGAATTTGTCGGGCAAAAATACAGCGGCTACGCGCCGCAAGCTGGCGAAACGACCTTCGATAGCGATCAGCTTGTGAAGGAGTACCTCGTTGGAAAGTCTCGCGCCTGGGGCGAGGAAATTGCCAAGGAGACAAAAGCGACTGATTCGTTGGTGACGGCGTATGAGCGTGCAAGCGAGGGGGATTATGGTGCGCTCGTTGATTGGATGCAGTACGGCATTGGATACGGCGGCGTGCAGGTTCTTCAAATGCTCGGCAGCGCAGGCGTCGGCTCCGTGTTCGGGAAGGCGGCCCTGAAGGAAGTAACAGCCCAGACAGCGGAGCGATTGGTGACGAAAGCCTCCATCGGCCTGGCGGCCGAATCGGGTGGAAAACTCACCGGCGAGGCGTTGACGAAAGCTGCGGTTGAACAGGTCGCCTCCAAGATCGGACAATATACAGCCCTCGCCGCCACGGCCACAGGCATGGAGGGCGGTGAGATTCTCGGTGGAGTGGCCGAGCAATCTGTTGACGAAGGCCGAAGCCTTCGGGGAGACGAACTGGCAAAAGCGTGGGGTGCAACCCTTGCAGCCGGCGCGCTCGAGTTCGTGGGCGACAAATTCGGCCTTGATCTCGTCACCGGGAAGATAGGGAAGTTTGCTGGAGCGAGGGGGCGGCTCGCGCGCGGAGGCATCCTCGGGGCCGCCGACGCGGGCGTCGAGAGTGGGACGGAGTTTACTCAGACGCTCGTGGAGGAGGCGGGAAAGGGGCACGATCCATTTACGCTGAAGGCGGTGCGTGACGCCATCGACGCCGCAGGCCTCGGCGCGATTATGGGAGGCGTCGTCGGCGGGACATCGGGCGCGCTGACCCCCTCCGCCCCGCCGTCTATTACCGGTACCGTCCCCCCACTGCCTAAGAGTGGAACTGGAGAAGAGCCGCCGCCCGAGCCTCCTATCATTCCGCCCGACGCGGTTGAGGCTGCGACGGCGTCAATCGTCCCTCCGCTTCCTGGCATTCTGGATCTGACGCGCGAGCGCGACGACGCGAAGCTCATCGTCCAGGAGATCGCCGAGCGCGTCAATCATCTCGAGTCGATTGGTTTGGGCGTTCCGAACTTTCTCCGCGACGAGTTAGAGGCGGCAAACGAGCGCTTCCGCAATCTGAAGGCCGAGCAGGCGACCGTCGTGGAGATTCCGACGTCCGTCCTCGCGGCGCCGGATGTCGCGAGCGCCATCACGCAGGCCCAGGCCTTCGTTGACAACCGACCCGCAGCCCCTGCTGGGGAGAACCTTCCATTCAGCCGCAGTGAAACCTTTCAATCAGCCTTGGAGTCCCACATTGGCTCCGAGGCCTACACGGAGGCCACCCATGCCGGAGACCAAGCCGCCCTTATTGCCGCCGTCCGCAACGCCACCGGCTTTGACGACGCCGGGGGGCTCCCCACCCTGCACGGCCTCCCCCTCCGCGCCGTTGCGCCCGAGAGGTTGCCTGACACCGCTGATACGCCGGGGCAGCTCACACGAGGTCAGTACGACGCCGCCAATCTCTTCCTCGGACTCTTTGGTAAGCGCGCCGTAGTCTTCGAGGACCACCCAGCGATGGCGGGGTTTGTCGCGCCTGAGGGGGGCGATCAGTCGATCGTCTTCCTCGGCTCGCGGAGCGAGAGCCATCCGCTGGCCGTTGTCGCCCACGAGCTCGGCCATCTGCTCGAGGGCACGGAGGCCTATCGCGCGTTCCAGGCGGTGCTCCTCGAGAACCTGGACCCGGAAGCCAAACTGGCCGCGCGCGAGCGCCACACGACCGCCAAGACGGACCTGGAACTCTTCAACGAAATCTCCGCGGACGTGAAGGGCGACGCCATGACCGATCCCGCGTTCATGACGAAGCTCGTGGCGCGGATGCGGGAGAAACTCGGGGACGAGGAGACGAAAGTTCAGGCGCGTACGTTCCTGGACGTCATCCGCGACGTTATTGCGAAGTTTACCGAGCGCATTGGGATCCGTATGTCCGACGACTACCTGCCCTATATCACGAACCTGGAGAAGATTCACGACGCGCTCGCCATAGCCGTCGCGGAGGCGTACCTGAAGGGCACGACGCCCACCGCTGAGAAGGGGAAGCTGAAACTCTCAGAGCGCCAGACCGGTGAGGGCGCGCGCGAAGTCGTCCATCCGGAGGCGGTGGAGAAATTCAGCGGGCTGGCGTCCGCGCAACGCGATAAACCAGAAGCCGCTATGCTCACGGTACAGATGACCCACGGTGGGGGCGTCCTCAATCCGGTCGTGGAGCACGTCGGGGATCTGACCCACCGGATGTCGCACCACGCACGGCACGGCACCGCGTACCGCGCCGAGGTGGCGTCGAAGATCGAGCGCGCCCTCGCGGCCCTCACGCACCCCTACGGCTTCGAGAAGGAGCACGCGGAGAACCTTCGGAACAACGCCCGCGGATGGACGAAGGAAGGGAAACCCATCTCCACGGCGGATCTCCGCAAGGCCGTCCACGCCGCCATGGACGAGTACGCCGCGGAGCACCGGAAACTCTCCGTCTACAACCTCCCGCAGTGGCTTGCGCGCGAGGCGGCGGTGGCTGTGGGCGAGCGGCGCTGGGACGACGCGATCCGACGGCTGAAGGAACTCCACGAGATCGTGAAGTCTGCGGACTACGACCGGCAGGCGCTGGCGGTGAATAGGGACAAAAAGGGGACAATTCTCACCTTCGAGGAAATTGGCGAGGTCCTGACGGACGCGGAGAAGCTCGCCCAGCAGAAAGTTTCGTCAGAAAAAGAGACCATTTTATCTGACAACGACCTTACCCCCAACGGCCGGCAGGACGATGGTAAGGGCGGTGGATTTGACCTCTACACCACCACTCGCGAACTGCCGGTCTTGACGAAGAACGACCTCTACCCGCACGCCGCGATCCCGAAGGGCGGGACCGTCAGCCGGCAGACGCTCGAGGCGAGCGGCTATCGGCTAGCCGACGATTTACTCAATTCATTGAGTAAGATTCAACTCGCCCCTCGCAAACACCCGGAGCACAAGCGCACCTCCGAGGGGAAGTACGTCGGCGCCCCGCCGGCCGTCGTGAGCCCGGCGAAGCTCACGAAGCTGCGTGAGATTCTGAAGGGGCTCGCGAAGGAGGGAAAGGCCGGGCGCTTCTGGCATGAGAAGTCGAGCCACGCCATCCTCGATCTCGCCGAGGGCAACCGGAACCTCGCTGAGAAGATTGTCGGCCTGATTGCGATCTACAGCCCGCGGCAGGGGATCCTCGGGAATATGACCTCCGCCCTGACCGCCTACTACCAGTGGGCGAACGGCAAGCCGATCACCACGCCCGGACGGAGTGGCCTCGAGCCCGCGTACCGCGCCGAGGCGTGGATGCACGAGAGCGCCACCGAGGAGACGATCACTGGGATCAAGCGCTCCAACTTCTACAAGAACCTCATGCGCGTCATCAACCCCGCGGCGCTCGGCACCGAGGCCCAGGGCGTGACGGTGGATATGTGGATCGCCCGTGCGATGGGGTACTTCAAGACCACCGTCGGGAAGGCCCAGTATCTCTTCACCGAGCGGGAGATCAAGCACCTCGCGTCGACCCTCGGGTGGGAACCGCAGCAGGCCCAGGCCGCCGTCTGGGTGGCCGTCCGGAGTCGGATACAGGCCCCGGTCGAGCGGGACGGGGTGATGACGACCCTCTATGAGGCGACCCGGAAGGACGCGGTCACTCGCGGATGGCTCGAGAGGGTCACGAACTACTCCAAATCCGGCCAGGCCTATACGCACCACAAGGCGGTCGACGCAGAGCGCGGGCGCGCCTTTGAACGCCTCCTCCTCCAGCGGGCGTTGAAGCTCGATTCGGTCGAGATCGACAGTCTGGACTTCTCCGACGCGCTCAAGCAGCGCACCGCGCAGATCTCCTGGGAGGCCACCCCCGGGAAGACGTCCCTCATCCTCCCCGGCATCCACGGCGCGACGCTCGGCCAGCAGGCGGAGTATCTCGCCGCGGTCGACGCGGCCTTGCGGGGGGATTATGGACAGGATCTCATTGCCGAGAAGTTGAACCTCGCCGGCGCGAACACCATCTTCGGCCCCGGGGCCTGGCAGGGGAACATCACGGTCGGCGCCCAGACGCGGACGGCCATCGGACTCCAGACGGACGCCGACGGTCTTCAGCGCGTCTCGGACGACGCCCGTGCCCTGATCAACCTCTATGCCGATATCCGCGGCTATACGATGAGCCAGGAGGGGGTCTATTGGGCCTATCCCTTCTACGAGGAGACGAAAGCCAAGGCGAACGGCGTCCGGCTCCTCTTCGGCCGCGCGCTCGATACGACAGAAATGGGTAGCCTCTATCGGGCCATTATGGACGTCGCCGGGCATGACGAGTGGGCCCCGGCGTACACGGAGGACGGCGCGTTTATTTTGAATTTCAAGACCGAGGATCATCTCGCGTTTCAGAAGACGATTAAAGAGGCGGTCGGCCGACTGCCGGACGAACTGTCGGCCACGATGAAGACCTTCCGCTCGGACGGCGACGCGCGGATGAATGATTGGAAGGAGTCCCCCCATGGCGAGAGTTATCGAGAGCGGATCGGTGCCGAAGGAGGACCCGATGTTCTCCAGTGGAGTGCGGATCTACGGCAAGCCGTCGTTGGCGTCAACGAGCACTTCAGCGAGCGATACGACTGGGGGAATCCCGGAGAAGCCTACCCCGAAGCCGCTGAAGTAGAGACCCAGCAGACGGACGTCAGCCCGAGTACCGGGCACGATATCCGCTTCGCCCCGCGGAACTTCCCCGTCGCCTACCAGCGCATGGCAGACGAGTACGACGCGGCACCCGTCTTGGATAAGGCGGCCATCCCTGCGTGGAACGCCCTGCGAGATGATACCGCGCGGCGCTACAAGGAGATCCTTCTCAAGGTCCACGTCGAACGGGTCACCGGGCAGCCTTACACGGACGCAACCAGTATGATCGCCGACATTGCGAAGGGCTCGTTCAAAGTCACCACCGATTACAGTGAGCACCCGGTCTGGACCGTCGAGGAAAATGTGCAGTTCCGCGTGGTGCACGATTACCTCGGGCACTTTAAGACCGGGTATGACTTTAGTCTCTATGGCGAGCAGCGCGCCTACGCCGCCCACGCTGAGTTGCTGACAGACCCGCTGGCGAAGCAGGCCCTCAAGGTCGAGGTCTACGGGCAGGCCGCGGCAGCCGTGTCACACGACGGCGTCTTCCAGGTCCAGAAGATTTTCCTCCCGAAGCCGGACGTTCGTAATTTTGACGCCGAGTGGGCCGCGCAGAGTGGCGGCCAGAAAATGGCCGAAGAACGCGGTCTCAACATGACCGGCAACGAGTACCTGACGCGTATTGAACGTGCTCGGGCGACTGGGATAGGGCAAGGCCGGCTGCCTAGAGACATCCGCTTCGCCCCCCGCGACGCGACGCCGCCCTACGGTCTGAAGACGCTCCCCAAGGGCGCGAAGGTGCCGCGGGTGCAGTGGGATAAGGATGAACTGCGCGAGAACGAGGACGCCCTGCGGGACGATTACGCCCAGACCGGCCCGAACGAACTCGAGCACACGATCTATCCGACCGTCTACCGTGCTTGGGTGCCAATGGATGACGTGCCGAGGGCCCGCATCGCCGACCGCGCGCAGGATCGCGCCAAGGGTGGATACGACTGGAGTGAATATAAAAAGACCGGGGTCTTCCCGCCGGTGACCATTCAGCTCCACCCGAACGGCGTCGCAACCTCCCTCGACGACGGCAACCATCGCGTGCGCTATTGGCGCGAGCACAAGTTTACGCACGTCCCGGCCTGGATTGTCGACTTCCGTCCGGACAGCCCTGCCCGCCCTGGGACGCTCGCGGAGTACAAGAAGCAGCACCCGGAACTCAAGTTCGCGCCCCGTAAGCAGCCTGTCTTCTACTCCGCGCTGCAGAAGGTTCTGAGCGAGCGGATGCCCGTCTCCGCCTCGGGTGAGCAGGTGAAGGGGATCCTGAACGCCCCGGGCGTGAAGCAGGACGAGATTAAATGGTCCGGAGTCCTGGACTACCTCGAGGCGCGGAAGCTGAAGACCATCTCGCGCGACTCCCTCCTTGCCTGGCTCAAGAAGAACGAGGTCAAGATCGTCGAGGTCATGAAGTCCGGCGAGAGCGCGGAGGATCTGCCGTCGCTGCAAGAGTTTAAACGCGACTATTACGAATCAGAGATCGTGCCCGAGGATCCGTCGTATATCGAAGAAGAAACAACGCGGCTCCGGGATATGCGGCGCCAGGATCTGGAGATCGAGGGCGGCTATACGACGGAAGAAATTGAGGACGAGGTTTCCAAGATCGAGTACGAGCAGGACGACTACGCTAGCGAGCAAGAAACCCGGCACCGGACGTACCCCTTCCGCATTCTCGGACGCGAGGTGGAGTTTAAAGTGAGTGTCTACGACGATGTCGTCCCTATGACAAGCGGGAGGAAAGCAAAATTCCTCGGCGATCTCAAGAAGGATGGGACGCTCGAAGAGGACGGCTACGGGCCCGCCTTCAACCGGTTCTCTGAGGCCAACGAGGCAGCCTACGAATACTTCGTCGGGAAGGCCAAGGCACAGGCCGAAGAGAGCGCCCCCAAGTACCCGGGTTCCACGCTCAAGGGGCCGAATACAGATTATCGGGAGTTGCTGCTGACGTTTGAGCCGGCATTAGCAAAGACCATCGCCGAGCGCGCAAAGAAACTTCACAATACACTGATGGGCATCCACAATCAGATTGCGGCCGCGAAGGATCCAGGAACGACGAAGAAACCCTCTGTTGAAGTGCTGAACCTTCAGCGGGATGCCGATCGTATCCGTCGTGAAATTCAACTTGCGCGCGAGAAAGAGCCGTCAAAATTTACCTCCTCCCACTGGGACGAGGAGAACATCCTCGCGCACATTCGCTACGACACGCGGACGGACGCGGCCGGGAAGCGGACGCTGTTTATCGAGGAGATCCAGAGCGATTGGCATCAGAAGGGGCGGGAGGAGGGGTACACAAAGGACACGACAGGCTGGACAGCAAAATCCCTTTCCGAACCAGAGGCGGGATTTACATCATGGGAAATTCACGACGCCGCCGGCAACTATATTACGGGAATCGTTGGCGGCAGCGAAGAATCCGCTATTCGCAAAGCCGCAGAAGGCGTCCCCCAGGCCCCCTTCTCCAAGTCCTGGCACGAGCTCGCGCTCAAGCGGATGCTCCGCCTCGCGGCGGACGAGGGCTACGACCAGCTCGCGTGGACGACCGGGCGGCAGCAGAATGAGCGGTATCGGCTGTCGAAGTATGTTTCGAGGGTCGTCTATGATAACGGCATCCTCAACGCGAGTGATTTAAGTGGGCGAAAGGTCTTCGCGGAAGAGGTAAGCGAGAATGATCTTGCCAAGCATATTGGGAAAGAGGCCGCAGAGAAACTTATTGCGATGACTCCCGACGAAGACGGTCTCAGGATTCTCGAAGGCCTCGACCTCGAGATCGGCGGCTCGGGCATGGTGGGCTTCTACGACCAGATGCTCCCGCGGTTCCTCGACAAGTACCTCAAACGGTGGGGCGTGACAGTCGGGACGGCGGTGTTTGATTTTGTGCCAAGTGGCCAGAAAAAGCTCTATAGTACGCCATCACAAAATGCGGCAGGGGTTGCCCACGCCATCCCCATCACAACGGAGATGAAGGCCTCCGTCCAGGGCGAGTCCCAGCCGCAGTTCGCGCCGCGCTCGAAGCAGACCCAGACGCCCGAGTTTAAGAAGTGGTTCGGGGACAGCAAGGTGGTCGACACCCAGGGCTCGCCTTTAGTGGTGTATCACGGGACGACGAACGCGGCCGCTATTGCCCAATTCGAGTTAAGGGGCGAGGCCGCGGCATTTCACTTTACAGCAGATCCTGCGTACGCGTCTAAATATGCCAAAGGAATTACGAGCGCCGCAAAAGCGGGTAATGAAAGATCTGCCGCGGTGCTCCCTGTTTATTTGAAAATTGAAAATCCTTTCTTTACATGGAAAGGGACGGACACTTATTTTTTAAGTCCAGAAAAGATCAAGGAACTCGCTAAACATGGTTTTGACGGCGTAATTCAAAGCGTATTGCTCGCTCCTCCTAACCCTGTAAACCACGCGAGGGCTGTAGAAACAGCAAGTGAACTTGTCGTCTTCTCCCCCACCCAAATCAAATCCGCCACCGGCAACCGTGGCACGTTTGACTCAGAGAATCCCGATATCCGGTTTGCGCCGAGGAAGGCAACGCCGCCGTACGGCCTACGCGAGGATCAGCTCCCTCATGGTGCAAAGGTGCCGAACGTGGATTGGAATCAGGAAGACCTCGTAGCAGGTATAGGGGAGTTGAGGAGACAGACGCCGAAGACACTTGCAAAGGGATACGAAACTATTTATTCCGGGATCTACGGTGTCAGAAAAGGTTTTACACCAATCGTCTCTCGCGCGTTTGTTCCTGTCAATCGCGTGCCAAAAGAACATATTTCCTATGAAGACGAGTATATGGATGAGTACGATTGGCAGTCTCTAAAAGACGCGGCGACGCTCCCGCCGGCAACCGTCGTTCTGTTTAATAATGGCCCGAAATTACTCGAAGACGGTAATCACCGCGTCCGTCATTGGCGTGAAGAAGGGATGACCCATATCCCCGCGTGGATCGTCGACTTCCGCAAAGGCGCCAAGCCGGTCTTCGCCCCCCGCACCGCGCCCACCTATACCGTCCCCGAGCCGACACGGACCGACAAAGTTCGGCGCGTGCTCCAGGACAAGAATATCGACATTGCGAAGTTCGTCGCGGCCGTTAAGGAGACCGTCGCCGATCTGCACGATGACCTGAATCCCGTCCTGCACGAGGAGATGTTCCACGCCCGCGCGGCCCAGGCCACGACCGACTTCCTGACCGATGAACTCGAGCCGCTGGTGAAGGACCTCGCCCTGCGCCAGGGGACCCAGGGCGGCCTGAACGCCTACCTGCACGCGCGCCACGCCGCGGAGGCCAACGCGCGCCTGAAGACGCTCAATCCCAAACTCGAGAAGAACGAGGCCCTCTCGGGCATGTCCGACACGGAGGCGCGGACGATCCTCGACGATACCGCGAACGACAAGTACGCCGCCCTTGCGCTCAAGATCGACGCGATCGTCAACAAGACCCGCGACCTCATGGTGAGCTACGGCCTGGAATCCGAGGCCCGTGTCGCCGAGTGGCGAACCCTCTACCAGCACTACATCCCGCTTCGGCGCGAGGGGCACGAGGAGGAGGGGATCCCCACCGGCACCGGGCGCTCCGTCCGCGGCTCGATGGTGAAGGAGCGCCTTGGATCCACCGCCGCGGTGGACGAGATCCTCGGCAATCTCGCCCTGGCGCGCGAGGCCACGATCACCCGCGGCGAGAAGATGCGCCCGGTCATTGCAATGGCTGGCCTCCTGATGGCGCACCCCAACAAAGAGATCGCGCACCTCGCGAAGCCGGCGCCGATTACCATCATGAATCCGATTACCGGACTACCGGAGGTCCTCCCGGGCGACCTCGGGGACTACAAGGTCCCCCGCGTCCGACGGATCGACCCGGCCACTGGGGTCGTCAAGGAATTCCCCGATCCCACCTATAAGGGGCGTGACAATGTCGTCAACTTCCGGATCAAGGGCGTCGACTACGCCATTATCTTCAACGAACGCAACGAGCGCGCGATGGAGATCGCGAAGGCGTTCAAAGATCTCGACACCGCCGCGCTGAATATCTACGTCGCGCAGGTCGCGAAGGTCACCCGCTGGATTGCGTCCGTGAACACCCAGTACAATCCCATCTTCGGGATCATCAACTTCGTCCGCGACGTGCCCTTTGCCATGCTCACGCTGACGAGCACGCCGCTGCACGGGAAGCAGGTCGAGGTCCTGGCGAACACCGTCAAACTCATGAGCGGGATCTACCAGGATGCCCGGGCCGTCCGTCGGGGGGAGCACCCAACCTCACCCGCGGCGGCCATGTGGGAGCGCTTCGAGCACGTCGGCGGACCGACCGGCTACCGGGACCTCTTCACCACCGCCGGGGATCGGGCGAAGGAGATCGAGAAGCTCCTCGACCCCTCCACGCTCCGCATGGCCTGGAACGCCGGCGGCGGGAAGGCCATCGCCGACTGGCTCTCGGATTACAACAAGACCATGGAGAACGCCGTCCGCCTGGGGGTCTTTAAGAGCGCCGTCGACATGGGGATCTCCGACATCCAGGCGGCCAGCTACGCGAAGAACATCACCGTCAACTTTAACAAGAAGGGGCAGATCGGGGCCTTCCTCGGCGCCCTCTATGCCTTCTTTAACGCCTCCATTCAGGGCGTCGCGCGCATTCACGAGACGCTCTTCGAGAAGGACAGCCTGGCCCTCAGCGCGATCGGGAAACGCGTCGTCGCCGGTGGCGTCGCCCTCGGCGTCATCCAGACGGTCGTCCTGGCGCTGGCCGGGTTCGACGACCAGGAGCCCCCGGAGTACATCAAGGAGAAGAACCTCGTCGTCCCGCTCCCGGGCGGGAAATACGTGAACATCCCCTACCCGCTCGGCTTCAACGTCCTCCCCTCGATCGGCCGGCTGACGATGGAGACGTTCATCTACGGGCGTCCTCTGGACCGGGCCTATAGCCTCGCGGCGACACTCGGCGGGGCCCTCTCGCCGGTCGGCGGGGCCGTCAGTTGGGCCCAGCTCCTGAGCCCCACCGTGACCGACCCGCTCGTCGCCCTGGGGGAGAACAAGGACTGGACCGGGAAGCCCATCTTCAAGGAAGACCGGGATGCCCTGGCGCCCACCCCCGGACATAGCCGCCGGCGGGACACGGCGACCCCCTGGGCCATCTTCCTGTCCCGGGCGATCAACTACCTCAGCGGCGGGACGGAGTACAAGCCGGGGATTGCCAGCCCGACGCCGGACGCGATCGACTACCTCATCACCCAGGCCACCGGAGGCGTCGGCCGGGAGATCTCCAAGACCGTTCAGGTAGGCCAGGGACTCGTCACCGGAGAGGACGTCCCGGAGTACAAGGTGCCCCTCTACGGCCGTTTCGTCGGCGCGACCGAGGGCCTGGCGGCCACACGGGGGCGCTTCTACGAGAACCTCAAGCAAATTAACGCCCACGAGCTTGAAATCAAGGGGCGCCTGAAGGCGCACGAGCCGATCGGGGACTACCGCCTCAAGAACCCCCTGACGCGGATGATCGACGCCGGCAATCAGACCGAGCGCGCCGTCCAGGAACTCGTCCGCCAGAAGCACCTCATGGTCAGGCAGGGCGCCTCGGCCGAGAAGGTCCGCCTCATGGAGGAGCGGATCGGGGCCATCATGGGCCGGTTCAACGCCCAGGTCCAAGCACTTAGTAAATAACGCTTGACTTTTCCGCCGTCGTTTGCTATCCTGTACCCCAACCTGGAGGGCGTATGAAGATCGGGCGCCACTATATCGGCAAGATCGTCGAAGTCCGCTGGCTCGATCCGAACTACGGAAAGTGCGACCTCGCCTCCTTGAAAAAAGGGCGCTCGGCGCTTGCCGTGTGGCGCGAGTTTGGCATGATCCACGACATCACCGACGGGGTGATCATCCTGGTCCACTCCTACGGGACGCTCAACGAAAACCCCGACAAGGACGACGAGGTCTGCTCGACGGCGCTCCCCGAGGAGCTCATTGAGTCCATCCGAGTGCTCCTCCCCGAACCCACGGAGATCAAATAGTATGGCACAGAAAACCCTCACGGATGGTCAATGCCAGGAGGCGGTCGACGCCTACGCGACGCACGGAAACCATCCGGCTGCCGCGGCCTCATTACGAATCCCTGAGGCCACGTTCTATAATCGCTATCTACGAGCGAAGAACCTCGGATTCAAGCCCTCAAAAGGCGTGCAGGATCTGGAGAATCCGAAGCACCTCCTCGCCCAGATCAAGGAGCTGCAGACCGATCTCAAGAAGGCCCAGGCGACGGAGATCAATCACGAGATTATCCAGTCAAAGATTATCGAGCTCAAGCACGGAATTGCTACCGTCACGCCGCCGACGTGGCTGCTCTCGAAGCGCGCCCCCAGCTCCTCCCCCGGTGTGCCCACCCTACTCTGTTCAGATTGGCATGTGGGGGAGGTCGTCACCCCGTCGCAGATTGGCGGCGTCAATGCCTACAATATGACGATCTTCCGCCAGCGGGTCCGCGTGCTGCTCGACTCGACCATTAAACTCCTTCGCATCATCAGCCCGAAGATGGACTACCCCGGGATTGTCCTCCCGCTCGGCGGAGACATGGTGAGCGGGGATATTCACGAAGAACTGCGGGCGACCAACGAACTGCGGACGATGCCCACCGTCCTCGTCCTCTACGGCGTCCTCATGTGGCTGATCGACGAACTCCTGCAGCACTTCCCGGCCGTCTTCATTCCCTGTGTCAGTGGCAACCACGGGCGGGATACTATGAAAATTTGGAACAAGGACCGGAACGCTACCTCGTTTGATTGGCTGCTCTATAGTTTCCTCGCCAAGCACTACGAGGGGAATCCGCGCGTGATCTTTCAGATCCCCAACGGCCCCGATGCGTACTACAAGGTCTACCAACACCGGTATTTGCTGACCCATCTGGACCAGTTCCGCGGTGGCGACGGGATGATTGGCGCCCTCGGGCCGATCATCCGCGGGGATCATAAGAAGCGCTCCCGGAACGCCCAGGTCGGTCAGGAGTATGACACCCTCATCGGCGGCCACTGGCACCAGCTCATTCAGCTCACACGCCTTATTGTGAACGGCTCCCTCAAGGGATACTGCGAGTACGCCTACGCGAACAACTTCCCCTTCGAGCCGCCACAGCAAGCCCTCTGGCTCACGCACCCTAAGTATGGGATCACGTACCGTATGCCGGTCTACGTGGAGACCACGCAACTCAATATCGCCCCCACGTCCTGGGTCAGTGTGCCGGCATGACCGACGCCCAGGACCGCGAACGTGCCGGCAACCGCCTCTTTATCTGGCTCTGCATTGGAGTGATCTACGCCGTCCTCCTGTCCACCTGCTGGCAGCCGCAACCGGCCTTCGCCTGTGACCAGTTTCCCATCCTCGGCCCGGAGCAACAGGTGGGCGAGCCCACGAATCAGGCTGACGGACTGGTGGTGGTCGAGTTCGATCGAGACGGGGACGGGGTCGTGGATCACGCCCTGCTGTTCCAGCGCGGATCGACGGGCACGATGCTGAAGTGGCCGCTCTTCTACGCCTACGGCAAGAAGGGCGCCCATCGTCTGTACGTGGATAAGGGATCCCCCCATCCCATGGGGCGCTGTGAGGATATCGTCCCGAAGGATCGGTACTACAGCCCGAAAGAGCAGGCCTAATAAAAAGGGCCAGCCGAGGCTGACCCTTCTCTCCCTACTCTGTTCCCCGTCTACTCGACGCTATGGGCTAGTCTTCCCGGCCGGCCAGGATCCGCGAGAGAGCGGCGCCAGGCCGGCGTCCTCGAGCTCCTTCTGCAGAAGCGCCAGTACCCGCCAGGCCGCCTTCGCCGTATGCCGCGTACCGTCCGTGTCGATTGATCCGCGCTCCATGAGGTGACGGACGATCGTATCCGCCTCGTCGGTCGACTTGCCGCGCGCCCAGTGAATGGGTTCGCCCGGATTGTGCTGATCGTTCCCAATCTTCGAGACCTTCGCCACCTCCGCCAGCGCCGCCGGGAAGTAGTCCAGGCACCCGGTCATGAGCGGGATCGCCTTGCGCGCGGCCGCGTCAGTGGGAAGGACCGAAGGGGCGCCGACCTCTTGACCGTCAGGAACGCGAGACCAGATCACTGGATCAGGGACGTCTAGGTTGCCACTTCTCGCGGTAGGTCCATCGCCGCGGCAGATATGCTCGAACGAGAAGACTACCATCTCCCCGCACAGGGGGCAAATCGTTGCGCTCATTTCGTACTCCCCCGCTTCGTCGGCCGCCCGCGCCGCAGTCGAATCGAGCGTGCGGCGGTCTCCACCGTCGGGCACCCAACCGGACTGCAGTGCGACTCGTGGCTCTTCTTCCGCCGGCGATGGCACGCCGTGCATCGCATATTACTGATCATGACCGCCTCCTCGTCACCCCTTTATGAATAACCATCGCGAGCAGCGCCCCGCAGGCCCCGCCGACGCCGGTCGCCAGCCCGAGCCAGACGGTATCCGCCCGCACAATCATCAGCACCATCGCCACCTCGAGTAACCCCATACCGATTGACGTCGGGATCACCCAGATGTATTCCTTGTGCACCACGTTCAGTTGCTGGAAGGCCTTCAGGAAAATGTAGGCAAAGGAGAAGACCGCCATCGTAACCCAGTAGTTCATTCCGAGATCACCTTCCTGAGCGCCAGCAGATGCCCGCAGAACTTCACGATGGCCGGCATGGTATGGCGGCACACCATCTCCTGTTCGGCAAACAGCTCCTGGAATTCCTGTTGCGTCATGGTAATTTGAACGGGCTCCTTCGTGCCCGGGGCGTAGGTGCTCGTCACTTCCGCGTCCGATCGGTCGACAGGCCGGCGCCCTTCCCGAAGCAGCGGTCGGAGATCCCCTTCGCATCCGCGAGCACGTCGGCCGAGTGACGACTGAAGGGGTAGGGATTGTTGACCTGGGAGCAGCTCACGAGGAACCCCTTATCGAGCTCCTCGATCAGGGCCGTGCGCTTCATGTTCAGCGCCGCCGCCGGCCTGCTCGCCACGTCCATGAGGAGCCAGCCGCCCCCGAAACTCACCACACCGATCACAGGGAGCCACCAGTTCTTCATGCCCGCACCGCCGGCTTCCCGCGGCGCAGGAGCAATCCCCGGCCACGATTCCATTTCTCAGCGCCACGATCGCGCAGTCTTGAGCAGGGCACCCAACGCACCCTGTCTGCACCACTCTTTCGGTGTGCCGCCCTGTAGCCCTTCGGGAACGTCGCGCTTGCCCGAGGTTCCCGAGGAAACACCGGCTCGCACGAGAGAAGAAACTTGAAGAATCCGACATCCCCAATTGCTTTTAATCCCGCCATAGGTCCCTCACTTTCAAACGCAATGGTAGCACACCGCTCATATCCGTGTCAAGCATTTTCCACCCGCGTCCGCATGGCGTCCATCAGAATGTCCTGTACGCTGCGCCCTGTCTCATGCTTCAGCAGCACGTCCTCGTCGACCGTCTTCTCGGCCACCAGGTGATAGCGATACACGGGGCGATTCAACCCGGCCTGCTTCTGACGGAGCGGACCGATCCGCTCGAGGATCTGCCAGTGCTCCTCACTGTTCCAGGTGCAGGTGAAGTCCACCAGGATGTT
Organism: Nitrospirales bacterium; assembly: GCA_030648395.1. Taxonomy (GTDB): domain Bacteria; phylum Nitrospirota; class Nitrospiria; order Nitrospirales; family NS-4; genus SCTG01. Next base: position 50,040 of record JAUSHW010000201.1, read on the forward strand.
TGACCCGTACTGGAGGTCGAGCCCGTGACCGGCGCTCGCCGGGTGCGTCAGGAGTATCGGGATCTTCCCCTTGTTCCAGTCCGCCAACGTCGAGGGCTTATGGTCGAGCTCGCGCGCGTCCTTGAAGTGCTTCTTGAGGCGCAGGAGATCCGGCTTGAAGTGATAGGCCACCAGCAGCGGCATGCCGCCGGACTCCTCCACCAGATCCTCCAGCGCACGGAGCTTCTCCTGGTGGACCTCGAGCCACTTGCGCTCCCCCGGATCGTCCGGACTCCCCAGGTACGCCACGCCGCTCGCAAATTGCAAGAGCTTGCCCGTCCTGGCGCCGGCGTTGAAGGCGTCGATGGGATGCCCCTGGATCTCCGCGAACGCCTTCCGTTCCATCTCCCGGTACTGCTTCCGCACCTCCGGTGGGAGGGTCACCGCAATCCGATGGACGATCGGCTCGTCGATCGTGTAGTCCGGCTCGAGAGTGAGGCAGATGTCCGTCAGCGCCCCCTCAATCTCGCCCTGGGCAAACACCAGCGGCTCGATCCCAAAGCCGTCCATCTTCGATCGGAACCAGCGATTCCGGAAGGCGTCAAAGACCCGCCCCAGGCGCTGGCCGTAGTCGAGGAAGAACACCTGCCCCCAGAGGTCCTGTAGGCCGTTGGGGGCGGGCGTGCCGGTGAGCTCCACAAAGTGGGACACCCGGTGACGGAAGACGGCCCGCAGCAGCTCCTTGGCCCTGACGGCGCCCTGCCCTTGGACCCACGTCGTGCCGTCTTTGTTCTTCCGGATGCTCGCCCGCAGGCTCTTGAACTTGGTGCTCTCGTCAACGGCCACCATCCCATAGGGCCACCGATCGCCGAGCTCTGCCAGGAGCCAGGGGAGGTTCTCGACGTTGACCGTGTAGACGTCCGCGTAGGCGGCCATCGCGTCGCGCCGCTCGACGGCTGTCCCCACAATCGGGGAGACCTTCAGGTGCTGCAGATGGGGCCACTTCGCCGGCTCGGCCGGCCAGACGTCGCGCACGATCCGGAGGGTGCTGATCACGAGCAGCGGCCCGGTCACCTCGCCGGAGAGGGCGAGCGTATCGTAGGCCGTGAGGAGGATCGCGGTCTTGCCGGCGCCGGGGCGGGCCCAGAGGGCACACTTGGGATAGCGCAGGACGTGCTGGACGCCGCGGGACTGGTGGGCCTGGAAGGGTTGCCCCTTGGCGTTGAGGAGGTTAAACATCAGAGCGGGCAGGGCCCTATTCCAAGGAAGCGGTCGACAGCTTCTTTGGACGAGAGTGTATACACAGACTGGCCGCATTCGCGCAGTCGAGCGTGCTCACGAATCTGAGCGGAACTGAGGCTCCCGGTCGGGGACTTGAGTTCAACCCAGCGGGCTCTGGCATAGGCTGGCTTGGTGGGCATGAGAACAAGCCTGTCGGGGGCTCCTCGTCGGCCGATCCACTTGACCTTCCGAATCTCCCCGCCCAGCGCCTTCACGCGTTTAACCAGATAGCGCTCAATGCTCTGCTCTTTGATAACTTTCATATACACCATCTCCTCGATGAGTTTCCGCCGTTGGGCGAATTGCCGTGCAAGTTCTCGCGGAATGTGCCCGGTCGCACGCCCGTATCGTTTGCGCTCGACGACGGATTCCTTCACGAGCCGGCCCTCGTATTCCACTTTTTAAGCGCGTCAGATTTTGTAATGGCATGGACCGTGACTCCCATCACGCAGGCGTTGCTTCCACACGAAATGGACGTTCGAAGAAAGGGTTTCGAGCCACAGCAGGGGCATCCCTTTGCTTCCGGCTTTGACAATTGCCCGTGTTTAGTCATGTTCACGCAATCCTCCCGAATAACTTCTCACTCGGCTCGAGCGGCACCTGCGGGTAGACCTCGTGCCAGTCCGTGTGGCCCGAGATCTGGTTGATCCGAATGACGTACGAATGCCCCTGCTCCACACGAATCGGCGGCCGGAAGGACAGATGCTCGATCTTGCTCAGTTGGCCGGTGAACTTGGCAATGAAAGTTTTTGTGATCATTCAACCCCCAAGTCGGCGAGCATGGCTCGCGACGTATTGATGTACCATTGATGATCCAGATCCTCAGGAAACTCCTCCGGGAGGTCCATTAAAGGGCGGGCTCCGTAGGTTTTTGGTACTAGGTAATTATTTACGCAGTAGAGAATAGCCTCGTCTACATCTTTACTGTATATCCATCGTATGACCTTCCCGAGTTTCTGTTCCCGCCACTTGGCGCCGCCCTTCACTTGCCGGAGCGAGAGGAACTGCCGAATGTCCTGGCAGCCGCGGATCGTCTCCTCAATCGAGCTCACCAGTGTCAACTGGTTGATGACCGCCTTCGCGCAGATCGGCGCCGTCGGGTTCTTCTGCAGCGGGAGCCCGCCCCCGGGCCACCCTTTGGTCTTGATCTCGCCGTTTGTCTGAAGTGCAATGTAATTATTCACGTCCGCGGACCAGAGGCTCCGGTACTCCTTCCGCTCGAGTGTAAACCCGGTCGTCTTCTCCCACTCCCGAGCGCGCTGCTCGACGACATCCACCCGCCCACGCCGGCAGCGGACGGTCACCCCGTCCGTGTTGGCACTCACCACCTGAATGCCGGTATCCTCGAGGGACTCAATCAGCATCAGCAGGGCGAGCTGGCCGGTGACCGTAATCTGGATCATCAGGTTGGGCGCGTAGACCACGCTCCACTTTGAGCCGAGCTTGCCGAAGAGCCCGTTCACGCAGATCTTGAGCGACTCGGCCTCAGTTTTAAGCCCGGCTTTCTTTGCCACCAGACGTTGAAACACCAACTCTCGATAGACCTCGAGAAAGGACGGCCCAATATGTTTCGGGAACAATCCCTGGTTCAGCAGGATGGCAGGATAGTACGACGCCACGTCAAAGTCAAGGAGGGTGTACTCCGAGTCGGCGTGGACCTGCCGCCGCTCCTCGGAGGAGTGCAGGCCGCCAATCCCCATCCGGTAGACGCCCTTCCCGATCTCAATCTTCCGATCCTTCAACGCCGGCGGCATGAGCACCCCGCCGGTATCGGTGACTTCAAAGACTGCCCCGCGAACGGAATCCAGAATGTCGAGCCCGAGGAAGCCCATCCACGAGGGAATCTGATACTGGAACTGGGTGCCCATCTGCTCGCCCGGTTTCTCCACCTTCCGCCCCGTCCGGCGCTCGATCTCCACCTTCATGACGGCCTCGGCAATCTGGGGGTCGGACTTGCTCATTAGATTGACCTTGTAGCGCGCGCTCATGGCCTCCCGAAGATCGAGCTGGACCTTGAGCGTGGTATAGAGATCCTCCGTCAGGCTCGTGTCGTTGATACAGTAGCGCCGAAGATCGACCAGATCGGCCGGCACGATCGTCGAGCCCGGCTCACGCGGCAGATCCTCAATGCTCCGGCTGTGCATCCGGCCGCCGTAGAGCTTGAGCGAACCCCGCATGGGTGCGACCTCCATCAGGTCTACATGATCGAGCTCGTCGGGGGCCACCTTGACGCGGAACTCGCGCTCGAAATTCCAGGGCTTGCAATTATTTATAATGATGCGATCAGAGGCCTTCTTAAGATCCGCGACGGACGCGCCGGTCAGGGCATACATGAGCAAGGGCATGTCGTACCCGAGCCCGTTAAACGTGACGACGCGGTGCGAGAGAAGAATCTCGCGGATCTTCTCGGCGTCCCAGAGCCGCGGATCCTCGGCGGCGAGATCCGTCTTCTCGAACAGTTCCGTCTCACCATTCTGATGACGAATCGCGCACAGAACATAATTCTTATAGACCTCGAGGTCGAGAAAGCAGACGGGGCGGCTCACGGCGACCATCCCTTCCACTCCTCCCGCGTCATCATAAAGGCGTCGAGGGCCTTCTCGCCCTCGACCGCCTTGCAGACGACAAACTGGTCGCCCGACTGGTAGGCCGTCAGCTCGGCCTCCGTGATCCGCACGAGCCCGTTCTGGCGCCGCAGCAGGATCACGCAGATCATATTCAGCGTCTGGATAGCCGCATCGCGGTCGATCATTCGCGTCCCTCCCGATGCCCGTCAACCGGCGTAAACGAATAGGCCATCATGTCCTGAGCAATTTGTTCGACTGACACCGGCCGGTAGTCGTAGCAGTCCACCCCGACGTCGATCGTCCGCACCCGGAAGTTCTTCGGCAGCGTCCCGTGGGAATGCCCATGGAGCGCCCAGCTCCCGTGGTGGGACTTGTTCCAGACCACCATCCGATAGTGAAACAGACAGATGGTCTGTTTGACGTTATCCACGAGCGGCGAGAGCTCGTGGTAGGGTGTCACCTTGGCCCAGCCCTTCGCCTTGCGCGTCACCTCGTGGTCGTGGTTCCCGGTGATCAGAAACTTCGTCCCGTGCAGCCGGCTCAGGAGACGCTCCACCTCTTCCTGTTTCCGATAGAAGGCGAAGTCCCCGAGACAGTAGATGACGTCCGAGGGGCGGACCGCGGCGTTCCAGTTCGCGATCAGCCCCTCATCGTGGGCCTCCAGATCCGCAAACGGGCGCTTGGCATACTCGATGATATTCCGGTGCCCGAAGTGCGGATCGGAGGTAAACCAGATCATCTCAATGGCAAACCTTTTCAGATGCCTGGTTCATGGCCTCCGGCTCTTCGCCGACGTGCAGCGTGCCGCTCGCCACGCCGAGGTCCACGTAGACCCCCATGCCGTGACAGATGGAGGAGAGCTTCTCCTTGTCCCGCGACCAGATCGTGAGCTGATTCTCGTGCCCACGCAGATGGATCGCCACCCCGTGATAGACGACGCCGTCCTTGACTTTTCGATATACCTTGACCGGCAGGGTGTGGCCGATCTCTTCATCGTAGATATTGACGTGCATCATTAGTCTCCTTGTTAAAAGGGCGTGGGCCGGGAATCGAACCCGGAAGTCCGTTCGTAAATTGGTACGGACCAGACCCTTACGGTCGCGACCCGCTGCTGGCGCGCCACTCGCCTTCCCACGTCATCCGTTTAGTCCGTGATCAGCTCGCCCAGGTGCAGGATCTCCGCCGCCTGGAGGCCGTCCGTCTCGTCCCCGAAGATCGTGATCGACATCGGCTGGACGGCCACCTCGATCTCCGCGTCGGCGATCGCCCCCCACCGCTCGCGGTAGGTCTTGATCGTCTCCGTCTCCCTGCCCTCGGCGTCCTTCTCCGGGACTTCCCAGTTGCCGGTCAGCTTCCCCTCGGCATCCTGGATCTCATGGCCGAGCTCCATAATGATCTTCGTGCGCGACTCCTCGGCGGTCTTGGCCTCCTCCTGGAGGGCCTTGTGGGCCCGCGCGAGCCGGTAGTGCGCCGCCTGCGGCAGCGTCGGCCGGCGGTTCATGATCAGCACGAGTGTCTGAAAGGCGGTCAGCACCGCCCGAACCTGCATCTTCATAGCATCTCCTCCTGTTTGGTGCGGTCGGGCTCCTCAAGCCCGATGGTAATTTCAATGTCCGGGCAGCCGCGCGGGCAGACCAGCACCATGGCGTCCCCCGCCTGGTACTCCGGTTCGCTCCGCTGAACGCCCTCCACATAGAGCGCCGGCCCGGTCGCCCGGTGGTCGATTGTCCTCTCCAGCATGTGCGGGCACGTCTGCATCGCGTCTCCTTATAAATGCCGGTTATCCGGATCGAACGGCTCCTCCCGATGGTGATCGGGCGCGCGCCACTACGCTATCCCGGCGTCCACTGTTAGGCCAGATCGGCCCCGTCGTCCTCCACCGCCTCGAGCCCGCCCACGTCCGCCGGGCCGGTGGCCGAGAAGGCGTCCCCGTCCTTGGTGAACTGGACGGCGATGAGCGTCGCCCGGATGGCCTTCCCGAAGCTGTTGTCCTGCGCCCAGATCTCCACCTTCCCCGTCACGTAGCAGCCCGCGTAGGGCTTCCCGTCGGAGGGGCTCAGGTCGTCGAACTCCTTCGACGTCGGGTTGTAGACGACGATCTTCGGGTGGCCGCTGTCCTGCTGGCGCTTGGCCGAGAGCGACCAGTTGCCGGCGAAGCCGTCGTACGTCTTGCTGTCCCCGCTGACGAAGCAGCACTTCTGCGACCCGCCGGCACGGATCGCCTTGAGCACCTCCGTCGCCTTGGCGCCCCACTTGGCGTCCGCGGCCTCCTTCATGGCGGCCTCGACGGCGACCTTCTCGGCACTGTCGGGCGCCATCAGGAACGTCGCCCCGTAGGTGAACGGCCCCTTACCGTCGAACTGCTTGGCCTCGAACAGGTCCGGGAATGCCAGCCGGGCGTTCTTCAGAATCAGCGTTGTACTCACGTCTTACCCTCCTTTGTGAACTGTTGCCGAATGGTATCGAGAACCCTCTCCTCCGGAACATCCTTCGCCACGATCTGATCAATAAAATGATGGGCCGCCTCGAGCCCACCCGCGCACCCCACGCAGCCGGTTGTCTCGTGTATCATCTTCGCGATGGGATGACACAGGCAGACGAACGGCCCGAGCTTCCAGTAGAGCCACCCCGCGGCGCGGACGGTCTCTCTGGAGTAGCAGATCATGTGGCCTTCTTGGTGGCCTTCACCAACTGCCCGCCGGGCGTGGGGCCGGCGACCCGTAACTTGAAGTGATGCAGGATCTTGCAGAGAAGATCCTCCGCGTCCCCAATCCGCTTCAGGGCGCTCGGACGGGAGGACCCCAGTCGCGCGCCCCACAGCATGTCGCCAAACGTATACGGCTCCGTGCCGATTCGCGCGTCCTGGGATTTCACCGATGCCTCCAGCGCCTGAACACGGTCTCGCAGGGCGGTAAGCGCTCCGGTACAATCAGAAACAAGCCGCTCCTCAAGCCTGACGACCTCTCTCTTGAGATACTGGAGCTTTGACGACGTCCGGAATTCAGGATGGGCCTTGTAGAACGCCCGAGCGTTCGGCCCCAGCTCACTGTGGGCCGCCTCGAGATCGTCAAGGCGCTCCTGGAGTTTTTTGAAGGCCGTCCTTGTTATCCACATTACCGTGCTCCTTTCGTCTGGTCCGCGATCATTGGCTCCGTGATCTCGTCGAGGATGAGACTGATCAACGTCTCGTTATCCAACATGAGCGTACTCGCGGAGATATTCTTTACGATCTCTAGACATCTTAGACTAAGTCGCTCCCATCCTCTGGCAGCACGACCGTCAGCCCAAAGGTTGGCGCCTCTATGCTGATTGCCGGGCGCTTGTCGGCCTCGGGCGCCACACTCAGCGCGCCATCGCTCTGGATAATCATCCCCGCCACCTTTTGCCAACGTATAGGATGACTCTTTGCGAGGCGCTTCTCCGCCGTTGTTGGACTGATTAGAGAAAGATCAAAAATTTCCTCGGTTGTCATCCTAAACGACTTTAGCATAGTTTCGACTTCTGCAGAATCTATCCACTTCCGATTCCCGCGCTTCCCCTGGACCAGCTTGTACCCCGGGATCTGTTCGTTTGCCAGCAGGCGCCGTTCGACTTCCGCGCGGACCGCCTTGATGAACATCTCGAAGAGGTCCGTCTTATCCATTGCCGCCGCGAGCTTCGTCGGATCAAACTTTGCGACGGCCGCCGTCACGCGCGCAACCGGGATCGGAGGCGTGGCATCCGTCGCCTCCAGGCCCTCCAACATGGTCTCCTCGACCACCTTCGTCAGCGCCGGGCAGATCGACTTCGCCAGGCACCACCGGCAGGCCTTCGTGCTCGGCACGAGGACGTGCGGCTCGGCGTCCACCCGGATGGCCGCCTTCTTCACCTCCAGACAGAAGGCCCTCAGGTCCTCGATCCTGATGACGTGCTCCTTCGGGGCCGTCGTGATCCGCGGCTGGCAGATGACCAGCCGGACGGTCGTGTACTCCTCCCAGAGCTGGTGCTGCTCGAGGAGGCTCGCGGCGTAGATCATGAGCTGCCGGTTGCCGACCACCTCGACCTCCTCGCCCATGCCGTACTTCGCGTCGGCGATAATCAACTCCGGATCCGTCCGGAGGATCGCCGCGTCGAGCGTCCCCTCGGCGTCGGGCTCGTTCGTGAGCCACGTCAGGCGGACCTTTGACTCGATCAGCAGCGAGCCCCCGAGGCCCTCATACGAGCGAATCAGGTCCAGCCAGACCTGCACGGCGGCCGCGCGGTCTTCCGTGATCACCGTCCCCGACCGGCTCCCCTCGCCCTCGAGCGGCACCCCGGAGGCCAGCACCACCTGCCCGATGTACTCCTTCGCGTGGGTCCCCTCATCGAGGCACACCGCCCCGAGCTCGTGGAGATCGGACCCCTCGGCGCTGTAGCTACTGTCCGGATTCGGCCGGCCCTGACTGAGGGAGACCGAGCCCGGGCAGGTCATCCACCGGTCGGCCCCCGAGGGGCTCAGAATTGCGTGCTTACCCACAGAGTACCTCCTTCAGTTTCACAAACGGGGCGATGAAGATCCACACCAGCATGCCGCACCAATTCTTGAAGGAATTGTGAACGTAGATCGTCCACTCCCCGTCGTCTGACGTGACAATGAAGCGCGTCCCCATCCGTTCTCCTTTAGAGCGCCTTCAGATCGGCGCTGACCGCGTCGTACTGCTCCGGCTTGAGCTGGCTCCCGAGCGTGACGCCGTGCTTCGCGAGCACCGCCACGACGGCCTCGCGGCCCTTCGCGGCGACGGTGTCCTTGATGAGCTTCCCCACCGGCGCGTAGGGCGTCTCGGGCGTCTTCGGGGCCTCGGTCTGTGCGGGGGCGGCCTTCGGCTCGTCTTTCTTCTTGCTCTCCCTCTTCGCGGCGGGTTCCTCCACAGCCTTCGTCGGCAACGACAGCGTCTGGACGATCTCCTGGCCGATCAGCGCGCGCAACTGCGTGCGAACCTCCTCGGCATTTGCTCCTTCAACGTGTACGGAAACCATAGGACGGGCCCTCCTGCATAAAAGGTTATTCAACTGTTGGAGGCATCTTAGCATGGCGCGCAGGATTGTGTCAAGGATTATTTTCATGATGGGGAGATTTTCGGCTTGACTTCCCCCGTCTCCTATGGTAGCATCCTGCTCATTATGCACCTCTCCAAACGCAAGATGCTCGGACTGCGGCGGCTCCGTCGACTCCAGGCCGCTACCGCCATCCTGAGTGCTATGGTTGCTTCGGCGCCAATGTGTGATAGGACTGCTGTAAATAAAGACGCGTGGGCGGGAGTTGCTTTAGACTTTGCCGACGCCCTTATTATGCGCGTGAAGAAGGAGCCCGCTTGATGATTCGCCCCATCCTCACCGACGGCCATCCACTCTTGCGGAAAGTCGCACCGCCCGTCAATCTTCTGGAGATCCCCGGGCCGATGATCCAGGGCTTGCTCCGCGACATGATGGAAACCATGCACGCCGCGCACGGCATTGGCCTCGCGGCGCCGCAGATCGGTTCCCCGCTGCGGCTGGTTGTCATGGGGAACGTAAAGGCCGACGGCGGGGCGCGAGGCTTTCCCGCTCGGGTGCTGATCAATCCGGTGCTCCTCTCTCAGACCACGACGATTCTCCAGACCAACCGAGAGGGCTGCCTCTCGGTGCCCGGGTGGTGCGGGGACGTGGCCCGCCCGCTTGGTCTTGAGGTCCAGTATCTCGATGAGAAGGGGGCCACGCAGCGCGTCAAAATGAATGGCCTCGAGGCGGCCTGCCTGCTGCACGAGGCCGATCACCTCGATGGGATTCTTTTTATTGATAAGCTCGAGGGGGAGAAGATCGCCCAGCCGCGCCTCGTCGCGCGGCCTGAGTTCGAGAGACCGGAGGGCCAATGAGACATTTTAAACTGACGCTCCGAAAGGCACTGGATTACATTGAAGAGGCCGTGAACGAGGTCCGCGAGCCACACCAGAAGAGCGCGGAGGAGGTGGATCGCGCCCTGCAACGGCTCGACGGATGGATTGCTGGCGTCAGAGATGGCATGCGAGGGCGCGGATGAGCCGCTCACGGAAACTCACCCTCGGGGCCTACGCCCTGCTCCGGCGGGGGAATCTGGCCCGCCTCGCACGGGCCCTGGATCTTCCCCCGTCCGTTGTCTCAGCCTGGGCTCATCGGCGCCGGCCGGTCCCGGTGCGGCACTGTCTCGCGATTGAGCAGCAGACGGCCGGGCTCGTTCGCGCGGAGACGCTCCGGCCGGACGTCTCGTGGCGGAGGACGGCCTGATGCCCGAAATAATGAACCCGCAGGCGTTTGTGGACAAGTGGGGCGAGAACCGCTGGCCTGTAATTAAAACCAAAGAGATGACCGCCGACCTGACCGCCCTGCTCGCCCAGCGCGAGGCGGAGGTCAGGGAGGCGTGCGCGACGGTGGCGGAGAAGTGCGGCAAGGTTTACTTCAGTGACCCACCACGAATTAATCCTATTGCCGAGTCAATAGCCGCCGCGATCCGCAGCCTGACGAGCCGGACGGGAGGGGCGTAAGGTGATAGAGATTCCTGAAGTTACTCCAGATGTCTATGCCCCTGGAACATGGCAAAGGTATTTGCATTACACACCCGAACCGGAGTGCAGACCGTATTGGTCTGTGATTGTTTGGTGTAAAGAATGCGGGAACCCAATGAACCTTATTAACCACACGATTGCGGAAGATGGAGTAGTGACACCCTCCGTAGGACATCCACTCCCTGAAACTTGTGCGTGGCATCCTAATTTGAAATTAGTTGGTTGGAAAGTATTACCAACTCCCGCCCCTCCAAGTTTATCTACTTGTGAACGCTGTCACAGAACAGCACATTTTATTGGTGGGTGGGGAACATGGTCAGGAGGAAGCGGAATTATTTGCAGTGAGTGTTTCACTACGAGAGGGGCGTGATGATGAAGTGTAAGGAGTGTGGCAAGCGGGCGTCTATACTGGTGAGTAGGCGTTCTCCGTTTTCTAGGCAATGGCCGCTATGCCGTAAGGACGCTAACAACGAAACAGTTGTGATGAAATGGACATGGTACGATGGCAAGGAGGCCCCATGACGCCGACGCTGACGCGCTTTCCGTGGTGGGCCTTGGGCGCAGGATTACTCTTTATGGTGGGCCTCGACCGGCTGGCAGGAAAGGTGGTGGGCAGATGGAGAAGCTGACGCGCTACGTTGGTACGCTTCCTAAATGCGGGGGCGTCCATTCAACTCGTACAAGCGATCAGGTGTACGTCCTTTATTCCGACGTGGAGCCGCTGCTGGCCTTTGTCGAGGCGTGGGATGTGTTTGAAAAATCGTTGACTGATAGAGTGTCAATGCACGAGCAGGGTTTATTGTATGACACCATTCTAGCCGCACGGCGCAGGCTGGAGGAGGCCGCCCTCCTTGAACGCATCAAGGAATTGGAGAAAGGCTAACGACATGGACGCAGCAGCGACGGCGGCGGTGCGGGCGCGGCTAGAAGATATTGACCAACTCACGGGCGAGTCCTATGATCTTATTTCTGAAAGTGAGAGGCGAACCAACTATATCAATGCCTGTCGAATTGCAAGAAGCATGGAAGCCGAGCGTAACGCGCTGGCGCGGCGGGTGACGTGGCTGGAGGAAGGCAAGCAAGCGGCATTGTTTGTAAAGCAACAGCGCGAAAACACATCGGCAGGATCACTTTCAGAAATTGAAGCGGTGACACATTTACTCGACTGGCTGGCCCGCGAGCCGAAGGAGACGACATGACCCCTAACACGGCGGCGATCCGGGCCGACGCCGACCAGGAGACCATTGCGCGGCTGCGGGAGGCACTTAACATTGACAGACTCGTAGATAAATTTCTTGCATGGCCGTTGCCGGAGAGCGTCTGTAGTGATCTCTGCGCCACCAAGCAAAACTATCCGCACCGCTCAGGTACGAATTTACTGTCTGCTGACGAGGCAAAGAAGATGCTCGAATACTTGTTACGGCAGGCCCTCGGCGGGGAGCTCTTGACATCCCCCTCCAATCCTGGTATCCTGCCGCCGCAATGACGCCTGTTACACGCCGCGGGCTGCTGAAGGGACTCCTCGGACTGACCGCCCTGTCGGCCATCGGGCCGGTACTCCCGGCGGTGTTGCCGGTGGCGGCCGCGGTACCGGCTCTCGCGACGGTCAACGGCGGACTGACGCTTGCGCATCTCAGAAAAATTGCGTGCGATCTTCAGGCCAACGCGGCCCCCATGCTGGACGAGGGCTATTTTATCGGGCATTACGAGTCCTTCCGCTTTATCACCGCCAACGAGTTCTACGCCCCGCCTCCGCGTGCCGGCGGGCTGCGGTTCACGAAGGACGGCGCCGAGGTGAACCCGCGGGAGTACTTCGGGCCGGATCGCGTGTGGAGATCTACGAAGGAGCATGCCCTTGACATTCTCTAAACATGTGGTATACTGGATGCTTGCGATCTGGACCCTGGTTTCGGCGCACCGTCTCATCGAACGAAAGGAGGCACCCCATGCGTTGCACTCACGAGAGCAACTGAGCTCCCTTTACAAGTACACTGATACTTCACTAACGGCAACAGGGGCCGGCGTTCTCTCGAAGGGCGCCGGCCTTTTTGTGTGTACGGTATGATACTCCGTCAGGGGTGGCGCCGGCATCGTCTTGGTTACCGCTGGATCTATGTGTTTACCTATTGCCTCAACGGCTTCTACGTGAGGCGTACACTCCTGCCGGCTGAGATCCGCGCGGCCAAATTCAATGCCTGGGAGGCCGAGGAGCGGGAGGCCGTCTGTCTTGCTCGGCGGCACTGTGGGATTCTCTCGTGAGTGACCGCTGGGGAGCCTCCCAAGAAGACTGGACCCACTGGTCGAGGACGCTCGGCCTCACCGAGGACCTGCTCCCGGTCGTCTGTAATCCCCACGCGCCGCTGCACGCCGCCTCGAAGGTCACCTCCATCGGCAAGCTCCCCTCGCGCTACGTCTCAGGCGGCGCCCTGTGTGGCATCCCGGCGTGGACGTCACTCCACGCCACCCCGGGGCAGGTCGAGGACTGGGGCCGGGAGCCGGACTATGGGCTCTGCCTCCAGACACGGCGGGTTCGCGCGCTGGACGTGGACGTCACCGATCCGGAGCAGGCGGAACAGATTCTCCTCCAGCTCGCGGGTCCTCTTCTCGGCTATCGTCGTACGCGATCGGACTCGAGCAAATTTCTTCTCCTCTTCAGACTTGACGGAGACTGGGGGAAGCGTACGCTCGAGGTCGAGCACGGCATCATTGAATTCCTCGCCAACGGCCAGCAGTGCGTCGTCGCCGGTACCCACAAGGACGGCGCGCGCTACGAGTGGACTCCCTCACGGCCGGATTCAATCCCCACGCTGACCGCTGACCAATTCGAGCAGCTCTGGTCGGACCTCGTGCTCCTCTTCCTCAAGCCCGGCGGGCAGACGACCGAGGCCCGTGTGCGGCGGGCGCGTGGCGTGCATGATCGTCAGTTACCGACTGACCCCGCGACCATCACGATCGGCGATCCGGTCGTGTACTTCCTCGAGCGACGCGGGCTCCTCCTTCCTGACTCGGATGCGGGCCATTGCTATGTCACCTGCCCATGGGCCTCCGACCATACCGCCGGGGGAGACCCCACGGCCAGTTGCTGGTTCCCTGCGGGGACGGGGTCGTTTGACCAGGGCTGGTATCGGTGCCTTCACGCGCACTGCGCCTCGCGCTCACAGATGGACTTCCTCTCGGCGATCGGCTACGCGACGGATGGCTTCGAGGCCCCGGAGGGGGGCCCCTCACGCCTCGGCGGGCCGCTGGACACGGAGGCTCAGGCCGCGCTGGCGGCCCTGGGGGTGGATCTGGCATCGGACCTGGCGGCCCCGCCGCGGGGCGCCGATCCGGATCCCCTGCCGCCGTTCGAGCGCGACCTCCAGACCTCCTGGATTCGGTGCGTGGAGCGGAACGTGGTGCTCGCGGTCCGCCGGCCGGATCTCTGCGGCGTGCGGGTGCTCTACGATACCTTCACGGACGCGCTCCTGGCCGAGCGCGACGGCGTCCGCCGGCCGTTTCGCGATGAGGACTATACGGCCATCGCGCTGGCGCTCCGGGGGCAGATTGGGGGCGTGATGAAGGGCTTCGGGCCGGGGGACATCCCGAAGGAGGCGCTCCGTGCCGCGGTGGCGTTCGTGGGGCGCGAGTCGGCGGTGGACTCGGCGCAGGAGTGGCTCGCCACGCTCCCGGCGTGGGACGGGGTGCCGCGGGTGGCGGGCTTCTGCACGGACTACCTCGGCTGCCCGGCGTCGGACTATGCCCGGGCGGTCGGACGGTACTGGTGGACGGCCCAGGCCGGACGGGTGCTCGATCCCGGGTGCCAGGCCGACATGGCCGTCGTGCTGATTGCCGGGCAGGGGACGGGGAAGACCTCCACGCTGCGGGCCCTCGTCCCCGAGGCGCGGCAGTATGTGGAACTCAATCTGATGGACCGGGACGAGGACCTCTCGCGCCGCATGCGGGGCGTGCTCGTGGGCGAGATGGCGGAGCTGCGCGGGATCAACAGCCGGGAGATGGAGAGCATTAAGGCCTGGATCAGCCGCCGGGAGGAGAGCTGGGTCCCGAAGTATAAGGAGTTCGCGACCACGTTCCCCCGGCGCCTGGTCCTCGTGGGGACCTCGAACCAGGAGGAGTTCCTCGCCGACGAGACCGGGAACCGCCGCTGGCTGCCGATTGTGGTCGGACTGCGGCAGGACGTGGACGCCATCGCGCGGGATCGGGACCAGTTGTGGGCCGAGGGGCGGCTGCTCTTCGAGGTCGGACTGCTGGACGACGGCATGGGGGTCCTGTGGCGGGACGCGGAGACGCTGGCGAAGCTCGAGCATGAGCAGTTTCGTCTGGTCGATCCCTGGGAGGGGGCGGTTCGTCAGTGGCTCGCGGAGGGCGGATTGAAGGCGGACCGGCCGGCGGATCGGGAGTGGATCACGGCGGACGACGTCCTCCACGAGGCGATACGTGTTGAAGATCGTCAAATCAAGATGGCGGAGTATTTTCGGATTGGTAAAATACTGCATGCGATTGGTTACCAACGCGTGCCAAAACGCATTGACGGCGTCGTTAAGAAGGTTTGGGTGAAGAAAAGTGGACTTTTGTAACCGCTGTAACCGCCAGAATTCAGGTTATGGAAGTAAAAAGGTGACGGTATAGCTATAGGGGCTATATAGGGGAAAAACGAAAAGGCGGTTACAATTATGATGAGAATTGGTATAATACTATTAAATATCAAGCGGTTAGGTGTGTTACCGCTTGTAACCGCCGGTCGGTTACAGGTTCATGTGGGGATAAAATGAAAAATAAGAGGTCTGACATCTATCCGGCGCCAAGATCGCTCGAGGAATATCAACGGAGCGCCCTCCCCCCGGTGAATCCACCGGCCGAGTCCTACGCGAAGACGGCGCGGGAATGGAAGCTCTGGCGTCGCCGCGAGCGGTCTCGGGTGGCGGCTGATTTTCGTGTGATCATTGCCGATGTCCTGCGGGCGCGGGACGGAGACCGGTGCTTCTGGTGCCAGGAGGATGCCGGGGCTGGCTATCAGATTGATCACCACATCCCTGTGTTTGCTGGCGGTCGGACTGTGCTCGAGAATCTTCGTCTTCTGTGCTGGTCGTGTAATCGTGGGAAGGGATCGCGTCTTCCGGAGGAGTTTGCCATGCTGTTGGGGCACGATCTGGTATGAGCGTATGGCACGATCAGAATTTCCTCGCGACGTGCGGCATCCCGCCGTCGGACCCGGGGCCGATGATGACCTGCCTCGATCCGGGGCTTCGCACGGTCGGGCTGCACGAGGCTCGCCACGTTCCGGACACACGGTCGGACGAGAGCGAGGCGGCCGAGGCCCTTGATCGTCGCCTGGAGGCC
>JAUSHW010000004.1 GCA_030648395.1 Nitrospirales bacterium
TCTGCATAGCGACCTCCTTTTGTGAAAACCGGATGACTTGCCGCTTTCTCCACCTTGTCAATTATAGCACCGTGAAACCTATTCTGCGGAGCGCCGCCGGCACCTTCGAACGCCCCGCCGGGACAGCCACCGACGTATGGCGGAATTCGAGCCGCGCCGGATACGACGCCCTGAAATGATCGAACGCGCGGCCCTGCTCAAAGTCGGGAAGCTCCGCGATCGCCCGCAGTGCGGCATCGTCCCGGCGGATGTCGTAGAAGCGAGGCACCAGCTCGCGCAGAACCTCGTCAAGCGATCGGCCGGCCTCGACCGCCACCGGCCTGCGGTCCGCTCCGCCCGGAGGCGTGGGGGGGGCCCACTTGAAGCGGCGATTGAAAAAGGTGCAGGCCGCGTCATAGAGCATCTTCGTGCCGGCCGCCTTGCCGTTCCACGAGTGACCCGCGATGTGGGGCGTGCCCAGCGTGACCGCCCGGATCAAGGCGGGATCAGGCTGCGGCTCGCCTTCCCAGACATCGAGCACCGCCCCGGCCAGACGCTTTTCCTGAAGGCAACGCAGCAGCGCGGCGTTGTCAACGACCGCACCGCGGGAGGTATTGATGACGGCCGCATGCAGCTTGAGCAGCGAGAGCCTGGACGCATCCAGCAGGTGCGTAGTCGCGTCGGGGCCTTCCCGGATGAGCGGCACGTGACAGGTCACGATGTCGCTTCGTTTCAGCAGGTCCTCCAGCGAGACCAGGCCGGCCTTTCCGGCTCGCTCCAGGGGCGGATCGTTGGCCAACACGGTCATGCCCAGCGCCCGGGCCTTATCCCGCACCAGGGTCCCGATGCGGCCCAGGCCGACGATCCCCAGCGTTCGCCCGGCGCATCGCTCCTCCCTCAACGCGACGAGCGCCGAGACGACGTATTCCGCCACCGAGTTGGCATTGCTGCCCGGCGCATAGGCCAGCACGATCCCGCGCGCCTGCAGCCAGGCCTGATCCACATGGTCCAGGCCGATCGTCGCGCTGCCGACGAACCGGACGCGACTGCCCTCCAATAACTTCGCGCCAACGGCCGTGACCGAACGGACCAGCAGCAGGTCAGCCTCCCGTACCTGCTCCGCCCCGATCTCCCGCCCCGGCCACACCGTGATATCGCCGAGCGTGCCAAAAGCCTCCCTGACATATGGAATGTTTTCGTCCGCGACGATCTTCACACCTTGACCCTACCTGTTCGCCCCGTTATCCTGTAACGCCTATGCCGACCATCGATGCCAGGACCAGCCTCTGCGCGCTCATCGGAAACCCGGTGGAGCATTCCCTCTCGCCCGCCATCCATAACGCCGCCTTCCAGCACCTGGGACTCAACTTCGTCTACGTAGCCTTCAAGGTGGACGATGTGGCCGGGGCGTTGCGCGGCATCCGTGCCCTGACCGGCATCCGTGGCGTGAGCGTCACCATCCCGCACAAGGTCGCCGTGCTGCCGTATCTGGACGACATCGCGCCCACCGCCCGGAGCATCGGCGCCGTCAACACGATCGTGTCCGACCACGGCCTCCTCAAGGGCTACAATACCGACGCGACGGGCGCCCTCGCGGCGTTGCGCGCGGCCGGCGCGCCGGCGGACGGCGCCCGCCTGCTGGTGCTGGGATCCGGTGGCGCGGCGCGCGCCATCGCCTTCGCCCTCTGCATGGACGCCAAGGTGTCGGCGCTGACGATCCTGGCGGTCCTCGATCAGGAGCGGGACTCGCTCGTGCAAGACCTCCGCGACAAGACCGGCGCGGCCGTCTCCGGATTTCCGCTCACGCCGGAGTCCCTGGCCCGGCACATCCCCGAGGCCCAGACGATGATTCACTGCACCCCGGTCGGCATGAGCCCGAAAGGGGACGAGTCCTGCGTCCCCGCCGCGTTGCTGGCGCCCCATCTGACGGTCATGGACATTGTCTATAATCCCCTGGACACACGCCTGCTGCAAGACGCCCGGCACGCCGGGTGCCGCACCGTGCGCGGCCTCGAAATGTTTCTGCATCAGGCCATCGGACAATTCGAACTGTGGACCCGGCAGCCGGCTCCCGCCGGCGTCATGCGGTCCGTCCTGGAAAGGCACTTCAGCACATGAACATCGTCGTGATCGGGTATCGCGGAACGGGCAAGAGCAGCGTGTCCAGAGTCCTGCAGGAGCGCCTCAAATGGCCGCTCATCTCCACCGACGCCGAGATCGTCAAGAAGGCCGGCCTCTCTGTCCCCGATATCATTCTGAAGCGCGGATGGGACTACTTCCGGGACGTGGAATCCAAGATCTGCCAGCGGGTGGGGGGCAAAGACCAGATCATCATCGACACCGGCGGGGGCGCCGTGCTCCGCAAGGAGAACGTGGACACCCTGCGGCAGCGCGGGCGCGTGTTCTGGCTCACCGCGGAGGTGGCCACCATCATGGACCGGATCAAACACACCAAGGATCGGCCCTCGCTCAGCCAGACCAAAGACTACATCGACGAGATCGATGAGGTCCTGAAGGAACGCCTGCCGCTCTACAATGCCGCCTGCGACCAGATCATCCCCACCGACAACCGCACCATTGAAGAGATCGCGGACGAAATTCAAAGCAAGATGTAGCGGGTCATTTCGACGGGACGATTTTGAACAGCAGCGTCCCCAACTGGCTGGCCGCGGTGACCTTCTCCCCAATATGGATTTTCAATTTGTACTCGCCGGGGACCCAGCCGGCCTTGGGCTTCTGAAATTCGATGAACCCGCTGTCCTGCGACGTCTGCAGGTAGACTCCCACCGCATACAGCAACTGGTCCTCAGGGCGGCCCTCGCCTTTCGCCAGGAATAACTGCCCAATGATGTCGGCGGGATTTTCCCTGGGGAGCACGTCGAACACCAGGTACACGGACTCCACGTCGGCCGTGAACGCATGGGCGGGCCGGTCGGGCTTGTACCGGTCCGTCTGGAACGCGTCCTTCGACTCTTTGTATCCGTGGGCCAGCACGAGGCTCGTAAAGAAGCCGGAGGGCGGCTGGTCCAGCGCCTTCACGTCGGCCCCCGCGGAGGACTGGGCAAACGCCGCGCCGCCCGCCAGCAGGACCACCCCGCACAGCCCCACGGCCGCGTGCCGCACCAGGACGTTCCAATCAGGGCTCATGGGAAAATTCTATCAACAGCGCCGGGCCAATGCAATCCGTTGGCTTCGCCCCTCATAACTTGCGCAGGCCCGCCACCTCGGCTCCCTTGAGCTCGCGCCACTGGCCGGGCTGCAAGTCGCCCAGCGTGACAGGCCCGACGGCGACGCGGACGAGGCGCAACGCCGGGTGCCCCGCCGCCGCGGTCATGCGGCGAACCTG
>JAUSHW010000007.1 GCA_030648395.1 Nitrospirales bacterium
CTTGTGCTCTCCACGATCCACTCCGCCAAGGGGCTCGAATGGCACACGGTCTTCATCATCTGGGCGCTCGACGGGAAGTTCCCCTCGTTCTACTCGCTGACGTCCGACGAGGACATTGAGGAGGAACGCCGGCTGTTCTACGTCGCCGTGACCAGGGCGAAGCAGAACCTCTACATGTCCTATCCCGTGAACGTGTACGACAAAATTTCCGGGATGGTGTTCTCCAAGCCCTCCCGCTTCATCGATGAGATCCGCCAAGACTGCCTCGACACATGGTCCCTCATCGACGAAGATGACTTCCGCGATTAGGCTTCTAGCCCTCCTTCTCCTCGTCCTTGCCTCTCCTGCCTCCGCCGCGCCGGTGCCGGACCCGCAGGGGGAGTGGGCGCGGCTGACGCAGGAGGCGGCCGAGATGGGCCTGCCGTCGCGGTTTCTCCGCCTGTTGCCGCTGGAATTCGTGAAGCTGGAGTTCGCCGACCTGAAGAACGTTGCGGCGGAGTACCACCCGGACAGTCACCGCATGGTCTTCCATCTCTCCCTGTCCGAGGGCAATCAGGGCAAGCGGTTCCGGCCCATCAGGGATATCTCCAGCCAGGATCTGGCCACGCTCTACCACGAGCTGTTCCATGCCTACTTCGACTACGTGGACTTCGCCTCCGGCACGCCGAAGATGACCCCGCAGGGGGCGCGTCTCCACGAGGAAGCGAAACGCTTCCTGTCCTGCCGCTATACGGTGGTTGAGTTGAGTCCGGGCCCGCCCCGGAAGGGCGTCCTGAAAAAGACGCGGATCGAGAAGCGGCGCCTGGCCGAGCGGGAAGGTTGGGACGCGCTGAATGAGACGTGGGGCGTATTCGTCGGGTGGGCGATCTGGAACAAGCTGGAGGCCACGGACCGCCTGAGCCCGGCCGCCCGGTGGGATTGGGACGCGCTCGAGGATTTTCTGGAGCGGCTCGACGATGCCTATTCCAGCGGCGACCTGACCGGCTATTTCGAGCCGGTTAATCCCGAGGAACGCAAGACCATCCCTCGGCGGTATCTGGCGCCGACCCACGGGATCAGCACGCCGGAAATCGCGTTGCTTCTGGAAGTGATCCTGGACGAGCCGCCGGGCATGGCCAGGCTGGCCGCGTCATGGATCGCGTTGCCGGACGGGGCCGCCGGCAGGATAAAAACCTGCTAGGACAAGGCCGGCTTGGGCCTGTGCTTCGGGGAAAACGCGACGGCGAGGAAGAAGACGCCGGTGGCCAACAGCACGATGGCGGGACCGGTCGGCAGGTCGAACTGGAACGAGAGCAGGACGCCGGCGATTGATACCAGGACGCCGATTGACACGGCGTACAGCATCATCCGGCGCAGGCTGGACGTGAGCTGGTAAGCGGTCGCGGGCGGAATCAGGAGCAGGGCGAAGACGAGGATCGCGCCGACGATCTTGAGCGAGACAACGACGGTGATCGCGATCAGGGTGAGCAGGAGAAAGAAAAACCGCCGGGCCGGCACGCCTGAGGCCTCGGCCATCTCCTGGTCGAAGGCCAGAAAGAAGAACTCCTTGGAGAAGAACCCGAGCAGGCCCACCACGAGAAAGGCCAGGGCGCCGGTCATCTGCAATTCCTCGCTTGTGACCGAGAGGATGCTGCCGAACAGGTAGCCGTACACCTCGGCGTTGTAGGTTTTCATCATGCCGATGAAGAGAATCGCCAGCGCCATCGTGGCGGTGTAGAAGATCCCGATGCTCACGTCCAGCTTCATGCGCCCGCGCTCTTCCAGCAGTCCCGTGATCCAGGCCGTGCCCAGGCCGAACACGAGCGCCAGCGGCATTGGCGGCGCGCCGATCAGGTAGGCGAGCGCCACGCCGGCGAACGCCGCGTGGGCCGTGCCGGCGCCGATAAAGGCCAGCCCCCGCAGCACCACGAACACGCCGATCGCCGAGCACAGTCCGCCGGTGAGGGCCGCCGCCACAATCGCGCGCTGGAGAAACCCGAGGGTGAGGAAGTCAACCATTAGTCGTGGTGGTGATCTGCGACGATGACGTGGCCCTGGTCGGTGGTCAGGATCTGGGGCCCGTACACCTGAGCCAGGATGTCCTTCCGGAGGATTTCCCTGGCCGTTCCGACGGCGTACAGCCTGGTCTTCAGCAGCGCCAGGCGTTCCGCGAGCGGCGCGATCAGATTGATGTCGTGCGAGACGAGGACGATGGTCAGGTGCAGATCCTCGTGCAGCCGCTGGATCAGTTCCATGACGGTGTGCTGCGTGGTGGTGTCGATGCCGGTGGTCGGCTCGTCCAGGAGCAGAATCTGCGGATGCTGGGCCAGCGCGCGCGCGATGAAGACCCGTTGTTGCTGGCCTCCCGACAGCGCGCCCAAAGGATGGTCTTCATACTCCGCCATGCCGACATCCTCGAGCGCGTGGTGCGCGATCTCGCGGTCCTGCCGTCCTGTCCGCCGCCAGAGGCCGATCACGCCGGCGCGCCCCATCATCACGGCTTCGTGGACCGTGATCGGGAAGTACGGATCCACGGAGCGCTTTTGCGGGACGTACCCGATCATGGCGCGGTGATGGCACCGCAGTTCCTGGCAGGCGCAATCGAAGATGCGCAGGGACCCTTGCGACGGCGGCATCAGGCCCAGGATGGCGCGCAGCAACGTCGTCTTGCCGGATCCGTTCGGGCCGATGATGCCGAGAAACTCGCCGTCCGCGATTTCCAGCGTGATGTCCTCCAGCGCCGGCCCGTGCGGGTACAGGAATGAGGCGTGCTCGAAGCGGATCAGCGGCTTGCCGTGCTGATGGTCGCTGTGATGGGGATGGGTATGCGCCGGGTGCGGGTGCGCCATGGGATTACGCGCCGACGATCATGGTTGCAGGGCGGCGACGAGCTTCGTGACGTTGTAGGTCAGCAGCGCCAGGTAGGTTTCGGTGCCCTTGATCGTGCCGGGGAGGGGCGAGAGCACCACGATTCGGGCGCCGGTTTCGTCCGCCAGGGCCTTGACCACCTTGGGGTTGAATTGGGGCTCCGAGACGATGACTTTGATCCGGCCGGACTTGATGCGTTTGGCGATCTCGGCGAGGTGCGTCGAGGAGGGCTCCATCCCCATCTGCTGGAGGATGTCCCCCTCAATCTGAAAGCCGAACCGGCGGGCGAAGTAGGGCCACGCGGGGTGGTGCGTAACGATGCGCCGGTCGCGGAGAGGCGCGACGCGTTCCAGAAGCTGCGTTTGTACCTGATCCAGCCGTTGCAGGTAGTCGCCCAGGTTCCTGAGGTACTCCTCCTTGTGTGCCGGGTCTGTCGCGATGAGCGCGTTCGCGATGTGCCGGACCATGACCTTGGCGTTCTCCGGGTCCAGCCAGATGTGGGGATTGCCCGCCGAGGCGGCGTGCGAGGCGTGGTCGCGGATGAGGCCGACTCCCTCGGACGTGGTCACGACGCGGAGCGCGGAGTTGCCGGCGTTCTTGACGAGACCGCTGACCCAGACCTCCAGCCCCAGCCCGATTTCAAGGAGCAGGCGGGCCTCTCCGATGGCTTTGAGGTCGCTCGGCTTGGGCGAATAGGAATGCTCGCTTTCGAGACCCGTGATGAGGGTGCGCACCTCCACGTGCTCCCGTCCGACCTGCTCAGCGAATTCCTTGAGGATCGGCAACGTGGCGACGATTTTGAGGGGAGCCGCCGGGAGTGCCGCCGCATGGGAAAACAGCATGAGGAACGCGGCTGTCACGGCTATGGCGAGAGGCTTTTGCATGGAGCGGGACGGTAACATCCTGTCCCCGCAAAGTCAACGAACCCCTTGATCGGAAAGGCCTTGACTGCTATCGTCCTCCTAGGAGGAGTCCAGGACATGGCCACCCGCGAGCACAGTCGTCTGCGAGAAAGCGTCGAGCCTGTTCCTCCCTGGCGCCGCTGGGGTCCGTACGTCAGCGAGCGCGCCTGGGGAACCGTTCGCGAAGACTACAGCGCCGACGGGAACGCCTGGCAGTTTCTACCGCATGATCTGGGCCGCAGCAAAGCCTACCGATGGGGTGAGGATGGGCTGGCGGGGATCTGCGACCGCTATCAGATTCTGGCCTTCGCGCTGGCCCTCTGGAACGGCCGCGACCCGTTTTTGAAGGAGCGGCTTTTCGGCGTTGTCCCGTCCGATGGCAATCATGGGGAGGACGTCAAGGAGTACTACTTCTACCTGGACAGCACTCCCACCCACAGCTACATGAAGTACCTCTACAAGTACCCGCAGGCCGAGTTTCCCTACCGGCGGCTGGTCGAAGAGAACCAGGCCCGAAACGGGCAGGGGCCGGAGTACGAGTTGCTGGACACCGGCCTGTTCGATGAGGACCGCTACTTCGACGTCTTTGTGGAGTATGCGAAAGCATCGCCCGACGACATCTGCGTCAGGATCGAGGCGTTCAACCGGGGCCCCGAGGCCGCGCCGCTTCACATCCTGCCGCATCTCTGGTTTCGCAACACCTGGAGTTGGAGCGATCCGCGCGGCCCGGAGCCGGTGATCACGCCGCATCGACCAGGGTCAGGTTCCGGGAAGTCCCGTCAGCCGGCGCACCTGTGCCTGGTGGCGGATGATTCGGCCACCCAGCCGTTGAGCAATCTCCCTTTCGCATATCGCCTCGGCAAGCGCTATCTCTATGCCGAGGCCGGGGGCGCGCCGCTCTTTACCAACAATGAGACCAACGCGCCGCTGGTCTTTGGTCCCGGCAGTGCCAGCCACTCCCCGTACGTCAAAGACGCGTTCCATCGGCATATTGTGAACGGAGAGGCCTGCGTCAATCCGTCACAAGAGGGCACAAAAGCCTGCCTTCACTACGGCTTCGAGGTGCCGCCGGGCAAGTCCGTGACGCTGCTGCTGCGGCTGACGTCTGAAGAGATGCAGAAACCGTTGGATGATATCCCGCGCGTGATCGCGGAACGCAAGGCCGAGGCCGACGAGTTCTACGAGGCGATTCACCCGCCCAAGGCCAGTCCCGAGGAGAAGCGCGTCCAGCGGCAGGCCTTCGCCGGCCTGCTCTGGTCCAAGCAGATTTATCTGCTCGATGTGGAGAAGTGGATGGACGGCGACTTCCCGCAGTGGCCGCCGCCCGCCTCGCGCAAGGCCATCCGCAACGTCCACTGGCGGCATCTCAACTCCATGCGCGTTCTCTCCATGCCGGACAAATGGGAGTATCCCTGGTTTGCCGCCTGGGATCTGGCCTTCCACGCCATTCCGCTTGCGCTGGTGGACCCGGAGTTCGCCAAGGAGCAGCTCTGGGTGCTCCTCTTCGAGCAGTTCCAGCACCCCAACGGACAGATCCCGGCGTACGAATGGGAGTTCTCGGACATGAACCCGCCGGTCCATCCCTGGGCCGTCTGGCGGGTCTACAACATGGACCGGATCCGGTCCGGCAGGGCCGACCGCGCATTTCTTGAGAAGTGCTTCCACAAGCTGCTCATCAACTTCGCCTGGTGGGTCAACAAGGTGGATACCAGGGGCAACAACGTGTTCGAAGGCGGGTTCCTCGGGCTGGACAACATCGCGGTCCTGGACCGGAGCGAGAAACTGCTCGGCGGCGCGGTGCTGGAGCAGTCCGACGCGACCGGCTGGATGGGGATGTTCTGTCTCAACATGATGCGGATCGCGCTGGAGCTCGCCAAGGAGAACCGGACCTACGAAGGGCTCGCGACGAAGTTCTTCCAGCACTACGTTTATATCGGTGCGGCGATGAAGCGGATGGGCGGGCAGGATTACGATCTCTGGGACGATCAGGACGGGTTCTTCTACGACGTGCTCCGGTATCCGGACGGGAGCTTTCACAAGTTCCGCGTGCGGTCCTTGGTCGGCCTTATTCCGCTCTATGCCATCGAGCGGCTGGAGGAGGAGTGGATCCAGCCGTTCTCCGAGTTTCGCGGGAATCTGGAGTGGTTCATCAAGAATCGGCAGGACCTTGTCCAGCGGTGCTGTCATACGATGGAACGGGACGGCATGAAGGTCCATGTGCTGACCATCGTGAACGAGGAGCAGGTGAAGCGCTTGCTGGAGCGGGTCTGCGACCCGAACGAATTCTTATCGGAGTGGGGGCTGCGCAGCCTTTCGAAAGTCCACGAGCGGCAGCCGTTCGTTTTCGGCGCCAGTGAGGTGCGGTACGAGCCGGCCGAAGCGGCCTGCAAGATAAAAGGCGGCAACTCAAACTGGCGCGGGCCGGTATGGTTTCCCACGTCGTTCCTCATGATCGAGTCCCTACGCAAGCTCGGCAGGGCTTACGGGCCGGCGCTCAGCGTCAAGGTGTCGGGCGCGCCGGACATGACGGTCGGCGAGATCGCCGAGCAACTGGCGAACCGGATGATCGGCATGTTCATCCCGGGCAAGGATGGACGGCGGCCGATCCACGGCGCCGCCAGGAAATTCCAGGACGATCCGCATTGGCGTGATTACGTGCTCTTCTACGAATACTTCCACGGCGACACGGGGCAGGGCCTGGGGGCGTCACACCAGACCGGCTGGACCGGCCTTGTCGCGTCGCTGATTGACGAGTGGCGGCGGTAGGCTTCAGCTACCTTCAGGAGAGGCGGTGGCTGGCTTCTTTGGGGTTTTCGGAAGACGTGTCTTTCGGAGGTTTTGGTCGGTCGAAGAGGAGCACTAGAATGATACAGATCAGCGCTATCCCTCCGACCATCAGGAAGGTGATTGTCATAGGAGTCATGGCTTGATGTCCTTCTCGAGAAGAATTGCTAGGCTCAGCAACAAGATGGTTGCTCCCAATCCCACAACCGAATCAATGAGAGCGAAGCCTTTCGTTACAGTCGGGTTCAGCACGGCCATGGCAAACACGACCTTGCTCATGTCGTAGCAGTATTTAACGAGGCTTTCGCGGTGCTTGTCAAGGCTCATATACATTCAGACAGTCGGATAGGCGAAAAGGTTACATCGGTCGAATAAAATTGCTTGCTGGCTGCTGTTCTGATGAAAGCTTGAAAGGACGCGCACTTATGGCTGAGAGGCGCAAACGAGCCACACGAGCCGTGCAGTCGCATCTCAAGGTGGTCAGGCCGCAATACACGCTGTGCTATGGCATGCGGCTTGATTCGGGGACTGCCCCCGAGCAGGCGCATCCGCACGTGCCGGTGAGACTGCCGGACGGATCGGAAGGGGAGATGTCGCTGCACGTCATCAACGGCAGCGTGCAGGAGATCAGGGCGCACCTGCTCCAGAGCATCGACGCGTTCTTCGAAATTTATGGGGACGAGAAGTAACTTACTTCGGGCAGGCTTTCTTCATCATCTCGGCGAGAATGACTTCCACCGTCTCGGTGTGGCCGTTCGCCGCTGCAATGACCAGGGGGAACCGGCCGTCCTTGCCCTTCACATGCGTATCGGCGCCTTTGGCCAGCAGAGCCTGCACGATCTCGATATCGCCCTTGGCGGCCGCGACCCGTAGGGGAGTCCGCTGGTCCTTGTCCGCGATGTTCACGTCGGCGCCTTGGGCCAGCAGGGCTTGCGTGATCTCAAGAAGCCCTTGCGAGGCCGCCGCCCGCAGGGGCGTCACGCCATCCTTGTCCGCCGCATTCACGTTCGCGCCCTTCGCAAGAAGAGCATGGACGATCGCCGCGTGGCCGTTCAGCGCCGCCGCCCGCAGGGGCGTCACGCCGTCCTTGTCCGCCGCGTTCACATTCGCTCCCTTGGCCAGCAGCGCGTCCACCGCTTCGAGATATCCTTGCGAGGCCGCCGCGCGCAGGGGGGTCGCGCCGTCCTTATCTGGCATGTTGACAGCGGCGTCCCTGGCAAGCAGGGCCTGCACAATCTTGATGTGGCCCTGCACGGTGGCCGCCCAGAGGGCCGTCCGTTTGTTCTCGTCCATCACGTTCGGGCTGATGCCGGCCTTGAGATAGAAGTCCACCACTGCGATGTCGCCATGCCAGGCGGCGGTCACGAATTCGTCCACGCTGGGGGCGGTGAACTTGGCCGGTTCCTCACCGCCTTGCGCGGAGGGTTTTTTCTCGGCATGGGCGTCGGCGTGGAAGAGGAGCTGTGCCACAAGGAAAAACACAACGAGTAAGAACGGCATGGTCAGGCCCCTTTCTTTGAACGATTCGCGATTCCTATTATAGACAAGCCCGGCGAGAAGGAATATCCTTAATTCCCGGATGCTCAGGATTATTTTTGTAGCGATGTTGCCCGCTGTGAGACAAGACTGCCGAAGGAGGCTCCATGACCGACGCTGAACGGCTCGATCTGACATGCATCAACACTATCCGGACCCTTTCGATGGACGCCGTGCAGGCGGCAAATTCGGGCCACCCCGGCACGCCGATGGCGATGGCGCCCGTGGCGTATTGCCTCTGGAACCGCATGTTGCGATTTGATCCCGGCGATCCGATCTGGCCCAACCGCGACCGGTTTGTGCTCTCGATCGGGCACGCCTCCATGCTGATCTATTCGCTGCTGCACTTGTGTGGCGTGAAGGCGGTCAGCGACGATTACGAACGGCTGGACCGCCTTGCCGTACCGCTTGATGACATCAAGCGGTTCAGGCAGCTTGACGGCAAGTGTCCCGGTCATCCCGAATATCGGTGGACATCCGGCATTGAGACGACGACCGGCCCGCTTGGGCAGGGCGTGGCCACGAGCGTCGGCATGGCCATCGCCGAACGCTGGATGGCCGCCTCCTTCAATCGCCCCGGCTTCGAGATGTTCAACTATGACGTCTATGCGATATGCGGTGACGGCTGCATGATGGAGGGCGTGTCCGGCGAGGCCGCGTCGCTGGCGGGCCATCTCAAACTGTCCAACCTCTGCTGGGTCTACGACAACAACAAGATCACGATCGAGGGCAAAACGTCCCTGGCCTTCAGCGAAGATGTGGCGGCCCGTTTCGTTGCCTACGGGTGGAACGTCGTGCACGTGGATGACGCCAACGACCTGGCCGCGCTCCAGCGCGCGTTCAAGACGTTCAAAGCCACCGCGGACCGGCCCACCCTGATTATTGTGGACAGCCACATCGCGTGGGGCGCACCCAACAAGCAGGACACGCACGCCGCGCACGGCGAGCCGCTGGGCGAAGAGGAGATCAAGCTCACCAAGCGCAACTACGGCTGGCCGGAGGACGCCAAGTTTCTGGTGCCTGAGGAGGTTCCGAAGCATTTCCAGGAGGGCATCGGCAAGCGGGGCCGCGCGCTGAGCGAAACGTGGAGGAAGCGGTTCGAGGACTACAAGGCCGCGCATCCAGACCTCGCAGATCAGCTCTCCCGGATGCAGCGTCGCCAGTTGCCAGACGGGTGGGACAAGGAGATTCCCGTGTTTCCGGCCGACGCCAAAGGACTGGCTGGGCGGGACGCCTCCGCCAAGGTGCTCAACGCCATTGCCAGGAGCGTGCCCTGGCTGATCGGGGGCTCGGCAGACCTGGCGCCCTCGACAAAGACCCGCCTGACGTTCGACGGGGCGGGCGATTTCACCGCCGAGAACTACGCGGGACGGAACTTCCATTTCGGAATCCGCGAGCACGCGATGGGCGCGATCCTCAGCGGCCTGGCGCTCTCAAAGATTCGCTCGTACGGATCCGGCTTTCTGATCTTCAGCGATTATTCGCGTCCGGCGCTGCGCCTGGCGGCCTTGATGGAAATTCCCCTCGCCTATATTTTTACGCATGACTCCATCGGCGTGGGAGAGGACGGCCCGACCCATCAGCCCATCGAGCAGCTGGCCTCGCTACGGGCCATTCCCGGGCTGGTCGTTCTGCGCCCGGGCGATGCCGGCGAGGTGGTGGAGGCCTGGCGGCTCATCATGCAGATGAACCACGGGCCGGCGATTCTGGCCCTCAGCCGGCAGGCGCTGCCGACGCTGGATCGGACCACGTACGCCCCGGCGTCCGGGCTGCAGAAGGGGGCCTATGTGCTGGCGGATGCGCCCGGCGGCAAGCCCGATGTGATGCTGCTGGCCACCGGCAGCGAGGTCGCGCTCTGTATCGAGGCGTACGAGAAGCTTAAGGCGGAGGGCATCAAAGCCCGCGTGGTAAGCATGCCGTCGTGGGAGATTTTCGAGCACCAGCCCCGGGAGTATCGCGATAGCGTGTTGCCGCCGCAGGTCACGGCGCGGGTCTCCGTCGAGCAGGCCTCGACTTTTGGCTGGACCCGCTACGTCGGTTTGACCGGCTGCACCATCGGCATGACGACATTCGGCGCGTCCGCGCCGCTGAAAGACCTGCTCAAGAAGTTCGGGTTTACGGTCGAGAATGTTATTGCGGCGGCCAAAGAACAGGTGAAGACGGCCCGCACATAAAGGGAGAGGTACTATGAATCCGCTTGTCCAACTCCGCGAATTCGGCCAGAGCCCCTGGTACGACTACATCCGTCGTGGCTTGATCACCTCCGGTGAGCTGAAGGCCCTGGTCGATCACGACGGCCTGATGGGGGTTACGTCCAATCCCTCCATTTTCGAAAAGGCCATCGGCGGCAGCACGGATTACAACCAGGCGCTCAAACAGATCGCGTCGTCCGTCACCAGCATCAAGGACATCTACGAAACGCTCGCCGTCCGCGACATCCAGGACGCGACCGATTTGATGTATCCGGTCTACGAGCAGAGTCAGACACGGGACGGCTATGTGAGCCTCGAAGTGTCGCCGGACCTCGCCTACAACACTCAGGGGACCATCGACGAGGCGGTCCGCCTGCACAGGGCCGTGGGGCGGGACAACGTCCTGATCAAGGTGCCGGCCACGCCGGAAGGCATTCCTGCCATCGAGTATCTGCTCAGCCAGGGCATCAACGTCAATGTGACCCTGCTGTTCAGCGTCGAGGTGTACGAGCAGGTGGCCTGGGCCTATGTGTCGGGGTTGGAGAAACTGGCCGCCCGGGGCGGCGACGTGAAGAAGATCGCCTCCGTCGCCAGCTTCTTTATCAGCCGGATCGACACTCTGGTGGACAGCCTCCTGGACGCGAAGCTGAAGGAGTCGGCCGCCCCCATGGACAAGGCCGCGCTGCAAAGTCTCATGGGCAAGGTGGCCATCGCCAACGCCAAGATGGCGTATTTGAAGTTCCAGGAGGTGTTCTTCAGTCCGCGGTTCCAGGCGCTCCGGGAACAGGGCGCGAAGGTGCAACGCCTCCTCTGGGCCAGCACCGGCACCAAGAACCCCAAGTTGCCCGATACCTACTACGTGGACGAGTTGATCGGCCCGGACACGGTCAATACGATGCCGGCCGCCACCTTCAACGCCTTCCGCGAGCACGGCAGGTTGCGCAACAGCCTGGTGGAAGGCATTGAGCAGGCCCGCGAGACGATGGACCTCCTTGCCGACTGCAAGATCGACATGCAGGAAGTCACCCGGAAGCTGCTGGCGGACGGCGCCAAGCTGTTCCTCGATTCGTTCGACCAGCTCATGGGCGTCATCAGCCGGAAGCGGGAAGAATTGCTCGGACCGAAGCTCGATCAGCAGACCTATGCGCTGGGGCCGCTCGATGCCGGCGTGAAGTCCAAAATTAAGGAACTTCGGCAGGCAGGTTTCGTCCGCAAGCTGTGGGCGAAGGATCCGACCCTGTGGCACCAGAATCCCACCCACCAGAAGATCATCCGCAACGCGCTCGGCTGGCTGCATGTCACGGAGCAGCAGGTGCATCATCTCCCGCGCATCAAGGGCGCGGCCGAGTCCATCCGTACGGCGGGCTTCAAGCACGCGCTTCTGCTGGGCATGGGGGGCAGCAGCCTCTGTCCCGAGGTCTTCCGGATGACGTTCGGGGTCGTCCCCGGCTTTCCCGAGCTGCACGTGCTGGACAGCACTGTGCCTGCGCAGGTGCGCAGCTTTGAGAAGCGGGTGGACCTTGCGAAGACGCTGTGCATCGTGGCCAGCAAGTCCGGCTCGACGACCGAGCCGCTGGTGTTCTACCGGTACTTCTTCGACCGGATGCGCCAGCTCAAGGGCGACAAGGCGGGCGAGAACTTCATCGCGATCACCGATCCCGGCTCGATGCTCGAAAGCCTAGCCAAAGAGAGCAAGTTCCGGGACATCCTGCCGGGCGTGCCGGAGATCGGGGGGCGCTATTCGGCGCTGTCGAACTTCGGCATCGTGCCTGCGGCGATCATGGGCGTGAACGTCGAGCATCTGCTCTACCGGGCCGAGCGCATGCGCCATAGCTGCGACTCCTGCGTGCCCCCGGAGGATAATCCCGGCGTGCTGCTCGGCGTGGCGATGGGCGAGCTGGCCAAACAGGGGCGCGACAAGATCACGTTCATCACGTCGCCGGTGATCGGCGCCTTGGGAGCGTGGATGGAGCAGCTCATTGCCGAGAGCACGGGCAAGGAAGGGAAGGGCCTCGTGCCGATTGATGACGAGCCGCTGGGCGCGCCGGAGGTGTACGGGGCCGACCGGTTCTTTGCCTACATCCGGTATGCCGGCGGTGCGGACGCCGCGCAGGATGCGAAAGTTGCGGCTCTGGAGAAGGCCGGCCATCCCGTGGTCCGGATCGAGCTGACCGATCTCATCAACCTCGGCGAGGAATTCTTTCTGTGGGAAATTGCGACCGCCGTGGCCGGCTCGCTCCTGGGAATCAACGCCTTTGACCAGCCGAACGTCCAGGAGAGCAAGGACTACACGAAGAACTTCCTGGACGAATACAAGAAAAACGGCCGCCTGCCGGAGGAGGAACCGGTCCTGACCGCCGATGGGATCAAAATTTACGGGGATGCCGCCACCCGCGAGGCGTTGAAAGGTGCGTCCACGCTGGAGGCGGTGCTGAAGGCGCACCTCGCACGGGTCAAGGCGGGCGACTATGTGGCGCTGAACGCGTATGTGGAGCGCACGGACGCCTCGCACCAGGCGCTCCAGGGGATGCGCCTGCGGGTGCGCGACAGGAAGACGGTGGCAACGACGCTCGGCTACGGCCCACGTTTCCTGCACTCGACCGGACAGCTGCACAAGGGCGGGCCGAACTCGGGGGTGTTCATCCAGATCACGTCCGACGACGCGCAGGACCTGCCGATCCCCGGCGAGCCCTACACGTTCGGCGTGCTCAAGGCTGCGCAGGCGCTCGGCGACTTTGTCTGCCTCGGCAAGCGCAACCGCCGCGCCATCCGCGTGCACCTGGGAGCCGACGTGAACGCGGGCCTCAAGAAGCTGCAGGCGGCAATGGAGAAGGCGCTGGGCTAGGGGTTAATCTCGCCAGAGCGCGATGCCGCCG
Organism: Nitrospirales bacterium; assembly: GCA_030648395.1. Lineage (GTDB taxonomy): Bacteria > Nitrospirota > Nitrospiria > Nitrospirales > NS-4 > SCTG01. Next base: position 13,138 of record JAUSHW010000007.1, read on the forward strand.
AGCAGGCCGGCGACGTTTTCCACGATTTTGGCGTTGGGCGGCAGCTTCAACGTGATCTTCTTCGCGTTGCCGCCCCCGATGTACAGGTGGTCGTAGTTGAACAGGTGGTCGAGTGATTTGATGGCCGCCGCCAACCGCTTGTTCCATTTCTTTTTGCCGGCTTTTTTCAGCGCGGCGATGCCGAGGTTCTCTTCGTAGGTTCTCTTTCGACCAAACTCGTGGTGCGCGAGTTCCAGATTCGGAACCAATTTGCCGTCCACGAACAGGGCCGAGCCGAAGCCCGTCCCCAGTGTGACAACGAGCTCGACGCCGTGCCCTGTAATCGCGCCGAAGCCCTGCACGTCGGCGTCATTCGCGACGCGCACAGGCTTGCCGAGCTTCTTCGACAACGTCTCGGCCAGCTTGAAGCCGCCCCATTTCCCGTCAAGATTCGGGGCGGTGACGGTCACGCCACGACGTACCACGCCGGGGAATCCGACCGACACCCGGTCGAACTCGCCCTGCGCCTTCGCTAAGGCGACGATCGCGGTCAGCACCGCGGCAGGGGTGGCGGGGCGTGGCGTGGCGACCTTCCCCCGCTCGGTGAGCGGTGTTCCTTTCGCATCCAGCGCCATGACCTTGAGGCCGGTTCCGCCGATGTCGATGGCCAGGGTTCGTGAGGAGCGGGACTTTGGTCTTGCCTGTGCGCGGGCCATAGGTTCCATCAGAGTGTTCTCCAGCAGCGTCCGTCGCTTTCAATGAGCCGGTTGGCCTCCACCGGTCCCCAGCTTCCGGCCGTGTATTCCGGCAGCCATTTGGTGCCGTGGGTCTTCCATCCGTCGAGGATGGCCGTGATCCAGGACCAGGAGGCCTCCACCGCGTCGCGCCGCATGAACAGCGATGCGTCGCCGGCCATCACGTCCAGCAGCAGCCGCTCGTACGCCTCCGGCGAGGGCGCCCCGAAGGCATCCCCATAGCGGAAGTTCATGTCTACCGGATGGGTCTTGGCCTTGCTGCCCGGTACTTTGGAGACGACGCGCAGCGTGAGGCCCTCCTCGGGCTGGATCTTCATGATGAGAATGTTCGACTCCAGCGGCACGTCGGGATTCGCGTTGAAGAGGATCTGGGGGATCGGCTTGAAAAAGACCGCGACCTCGCTGGCGCGCTTCGTCAGGGCCTTGCCGGTCCGGAGATAGAACGGCACGCCGGACCACCGCCAGTTCTCCAAGAAGAGCTTCAGCGCCACATAGGTCTCGGTGGTGGAGTCGGGCTTGATGCCGGCCTCCCGCCGATAGCCGGGCACGTCCACGCCGTGCGCTTGGCCGACGCTGTACTGCGCCCGCACGGTGTACTTCTCGACGTCCTTGCCCGCGATCGGCCGCAGGCAGCGCAGGACGTCCATGCGGACGTTCCGGACGACGTCGGGGTCGAGCGAGTAGGGCGGCTCCATGGCCACCAGGCACATGAGTTGGAGGATGTGGTTCTGGACCATGTCCCGCAGGGCCCCGGCCTCTTCGTAGTAGGTTGCGCGGGTGCCGACGCCCTCCGCCTCGCTGACGGTGATCTGGATGTGGTCGATGTACTTGTGGTTCCAGATCGGCTCGAAGATGCTGTTGGCGAAGCGCAGGACCAGGAGGTTCTGCACCGTCTCCTTGCCGAGGTAGTGATCGATGCGGAAAATCTGGGACTCGTCGAAGACGCGGGCCACGGCGGTGTTGATCTGCCGGGCGGATTCGAGGTCGCTCCCGATGGGCTTCTCGACGATGAGCCGCGAGAACGGCCCGTTGCCGGCCGGCGGCTGGACCAGCCCGGCCTGGCGGAGCCCTTCCACGGCGCCGGCGATCGACGTGGGCGGGATCGCCAGGTAGAAGATGCGGTTCGCCGGCAGCTTCAAGGAGGTCTCGATTTTCTCGAGACGCGTGCGGATGTCGGCGTAGGCCTTGGGGTCGTCGATGGTGCCGGCAACGTAGAACAGCCGCTGCTCGAAGTTTGCCCACACGCTGTCCTTGATTTCCTGCCGGGAGTACTTGATGACGCCATCCCGCGCGAACTCGCGGAATTCGGCGTCGCTGAGCGGCTTGCGGCCGGTGGCGAGGATTGCGTAATTCGGCGGCAGCACGCCGTCGAGGAGCAGGTTGTAGACGGCCGGCACGAGCTTACGCTTGGCGAGATCGCCCGATCCGCCGAAGATCACCAGCGTACAGGGTTGGGCAATGAGCGGCTGTATCGGCTCGGACATGGCGGTGGCCTCCTGCTAGTTTTTCTTGACGGCATGGCCGCCGAAGGCGTTCCGCATGGCGGCCAGCATCTTCTCGGCGAAGGATTCCTCCTGGCGCGAGCGGAACCGGGTGAAGAGCGCGGCCGTCAGCGTCGGCACCGGGACATCCTTGTCGATGGCGTCGAGGATCGTCCAGCGGCCCTCGCCGGAATCCTGGACATAGCCCTTCAAGCCTTCGAGCTTCGGGTCCTGCTTGAGCGCCCCGGCCGTCAGCTCCAGCAGCCAGGAGCGGACCACGCTGCCCTGCATCCAGAGGTCGGCGATCCTGGGCAGATCCAGCTTGTACTCGCTCTTGGACATGAGCTCGAACCCCTCGGCGTAGCCCTGCATCATGCTGTACTCGATACCGTTATGGACCATCTTAACGTAATGGCCGGCGCCGGCACTGCCCATGTGGGCCCATCCGTTCTCCGGCGCAAGGGTTTTGAAGATCGGCGCCAACTGGTCGATCACGGCCTTGTCGCCGCCGACCATCATGCAGTAGCCGAGCTTCAGCCCCCAGATGCCGCCGCTGGTGCCGGCGTCCACGTAGTGAATGTTTTTCTTCTTGAGCTCGGCGGCGCGCCGCACGTCGTCATGGAAATTGGTGTTGCCGCCGTCGATGATGATGTCGCCGGCCGACAGTAGGGAGGCGACCTTGCTGACGGTTTCTTCGGTGGGGGCGCCGGAGGGCACCATGATCCAGACGATGCGGGGCGCCTTGAGTTTGGAGACCATGTCTTCAAGCGAGGTCGCCCCGACGCAGCCTACGCTCTCCGCCTGTTTGATGATGTCCGCCGTCCGGTCGTAGGCCACCACGCGGTGTTTGCCTTGTTGGAGGCGGGTGACCATGTTCATGCCCATTTTGCCCAGCCCGATGAATCCGAGTTCCATGGCGACTCCTTTTCTGTCCTGTTCCCGAGGTGTTCGAAATGAGGGCCGATTATAGACCAACCATTCCGGAAAAACAAAAGGTTGACCCTGCCGGGCCCGTCAGCTAGCCTTTTTCCTTATGAAGGTCATCGGTCTGATGTCTGGGACCTCCGCCGACGGTGTGGATGCCGCGTTGGTGGATATTCGCGGGGAGGGCCACGGCCTGAAGCTCCGCCTGCTGGCCCATCGCACCTTCCCGTATCCTGCCGCGTTTCGAGTCCGCCTCCTGGAAGCGATGACGAGCGGCACGGTGGACGATGTCTGTCACCTGAATGCCGCGCTCGGCGAATGGTTCGCCAGGGCGGCTCTCAGGTTGCTGAAGAGCGCGAGAGTGTCGCCTCGTAAGGTGGCCCTGATCGGGTCCCACGGCCAGACGCTCCACCATCTGCCGGGGCTCCGACGTGAACCAGGCCTCGGAGCGGTCCGCTCGACGCTGCAGCTTGGCGAGCCCGCCGTCATTGCCGAACGGACTGGCATCACGACGGTGGCCGGCTTCCGAACGAGGGACATGGCGGTCGGCGGCGAGGGCGCGCCGCTCACGCCCTATCTGCATCATCTGCTCTTCCACCAGGCGCCCCGTGCGCGCGTGGTGGTCAACATCGGCGGCATCAGCAATCTGACGTACCTGCCGGCGCGCGGGGGCCTTGGCGCCGTGCGGGCCTTCGACACCGGTCCCGGCAACATGCTGATCGACGGCGTCATGCGCCATGTCACGACCGATCGCCGGACATTCGATCGCGGCGGCCGCCTGGCCCGCGCCGGGACGCCGAATGCAAGCCTGCTGGGCACGCTTCTGGACCATCCGTTTCTCAAGCGCCGGCCCCCCAAATCCACGGGGCGTGAAGACTTCGGCGAGCGGTTCGTCGGCTATGTTCTGCGACAGGGCAAACTGCTTGGCCTGTCGGATGCCGACCTGGTTGCGACCGTGACGGCGTACACGGCCCGGACGATCGCGGACGCGAAAAAATTCCTGCCTGGAAGCGTGGGCGAGGTGCTGGTGTGCGGGGGCGGGGCGCAGAACGCCTCACTGATGCGCATGTTGCAGGCCGCCTGGAAGTCCGCGAAGGTGCAACCTGTGGAGACAACCGGCTGGGACGGGCGCGCGCTGGAGGCCGTGGCCTTCGCGGTCTTTGCCTATCAGCACGTCAAGGGCGTCCCGTGCAATTTACCGAACGTGACCGGAGCGAAGAAGGCGGTCGTGCTGGGGGCGATTACACCCGCCCACCCCAAGCGCACCAAGACGCGCTCCTTCCCGTATACACCGGGCCGCAAAGCATGATCGTGAGGCTGGCGGCAGGGCTGGTGTTGCTCGTCGTTACAACCGCCTCGGCGGCGGACCGGTTTGCGTTGATCATGGGAGGCGCGGCCGTCCAGGACAATCACACGGGCCTGATCTGGGAGCAGACGCCTGGGCCTGACCACATGTTCTGGGTCAACGCGTTGACCCATTGCGACACCAGGGCCGTCGGCGGCCGGACGGGGTGGCGCATTCCCACGAAGGAGGAGCTGGCCGGCCTCGTGGATACGAGCCGGCATGACCCGGCCCTCCCCGGCGGCCATCCCTTCTCCAACGTGAAGTCGGCGATCTACTGGACGTCCACGCCATCCGCCAAAGACCCTGTCCTGGCGTGGCACGTGAGCTTTTTCTCCGGCGAAGTCGCCACCGACGGGAAGCATTTGAACCGGCGGGTGTGGTGCGTGCGGAGCGGGGATGCGAAGTAGGGGCGGTTTGCGAACCGCCCCTACGGCTTCTTGATCGGTGAGTTCGGGTAGCTGGCGGCGATGCCGTTGGGGCCCTTGCCGACCTTGATCCGTTTGACCTCCGTGAGGGTCGCGAGGTCCACGACCGAGACGTCGTTGCTCCGTGTGTTGGAGACAAACGCAAAGTTGCCATCCTGGCTGAACGTAATGCCGTGCGTCCATTTACCCAGCGGCAGCTGCTTGACGAGCGTGCCGGTGCCGGCATCAATGATGGACAGTTGCGCCGATTCCTGATCGCAGGAGATCACGTATTTCCCGTCCGGACTGACGCCGAGCTGGGCCGGCAGTTTGCCCACCGGGAAGCGGGCCACCACTTTCCGTGAGGCCGCATCCACCTTGAACACCTGGCCGCTGTTCAACCCTGTCACATAGACGAACGTGCCGCTTGGGTCCGCCCAGGCCTGCACGGCCGCGTCCTCGAGGGGCACGGAGGCGACGGCCTTCCTGGCGGCGATATCAATGATCGCCAGATCCTTGCTGCCGAGATTCGCCACGTAGGCGAACTTCCCGT
>JAUSHW010000009.1 GCA_030648395.1 Nitrospirales bacterium
TGAGGACTGTCTGCATCACGCGAAATTTGGCATGGACGAACATGTTACTCTGCTCAAAGAGCGGGGCCTGCCCATCCCCACGGCCAGTCCCAATCCAACAGTCACCATCAAAAACGTAAAACCCATTGGCCATGCTGTGTAACCGCTACCCGATTCAATGGCATCGTGGAAAAGGTACTTGGTCTGCCTGGTCGGTCGGGTTGCCGGTTATCGCTATGGATACGACGAAGGAGAAGACCAGGCGGAAACTTGAGCGTGCCATAAAAAGTCATCTGGAATGTCTGATCGAACGCGGTGTTCCACTCTCTCCTCAGTGAAAAGTACTCAAGCAGGCGGGCTACTCCCTCAAAGAATTTTGGAATCGGTGAGCGCGAGCATTTTACGAGGCATTGCCGGCGTTGCCTTTTTCTTATTGCTTGCCGCTTGTTCGCCGGGGGGGAATGAGCAGGGGAAGGCGAAGCCGGTCACGCTGCATCTGTTTACCTGGTCGGACTATACCGAGGAGACCGTCGTCAGGCAGTTCGAGGAGCGGTTCGGCGTCAAGGTCGTCACGGACACGTTCGGCTCGAACGAAGAACTGCTGGCGAAACTGCAGGGCGGCGCGGCGGGCTACGACGTGGTCGTGCCGTCGGACTACATGGTCTCGATCCTGGTCAAGCAGGGCCTGCTGGCCGAATTGGACCCGGCGAAGATCCCGAACCTCGCCCACGTCTTCACGCACCTCAAGGGCCTCTACTACGACCCGAAGAACACCTATTCGATCCCCTACCTGTGGGGCACGACCGGCATCGGCTATAACGCCGACCTAGTGTCGCCGCCGCCTGACAGCTGGCAGGTGCTGTGGGACGAGCGCTACAAGGGCAGGATCAGCCTCCTCAACGACGAGCGGGAGGTCTTCGGCATGGCCTTGCGTGCGGCGGGCGAGTCCCTGAACGCGGTGGAGCCCGCCAAGCTCAATGCGGCCAAGGCGCGGCTGATGGCGCAGAAGGCCCTCGTGAAGACCTATACCAGCGAGAACTACGATCAGCTGCTGGTCTCGGGCGAAGTGGCGCTCGCGCATGGCTGGAGCGGAACCATCATGCGGGCCGCGGCCGAGCGTCCCTCCATCAGGTACGTGATTCCCAAAGAGGGCGGCACGATCTGGCAGGACAACCTGTGTGTCCTCAAGACGTCTGCGCACAGGGAGGAGGCCATGGCCTTCATCAACTTTCTGCTGGAGCCGCAGGTCGCCGCGCTCATCACGGCCAAGGTGAAGTATGCCAGCGCCAGCGAAGAGGCGCGCCTGTTTGTCCCCAAGGAGATCGCCCAAAACCCGGCCATTTATCCCCCCGACGCGGTCGTCTCCAGGCTCGAATGGATCAAGGACGTGGGCGAGGCGATCAAGGCCTACGACCGCGCCTGGACTGAATTAAAAGTGAAGTAGCCGCTCTCGATTTCTTCAAACGCGCTACGTTATACTGAGCGAATTCATACGGAATGATCGGGGAGGTGCTGGTGTTCACACGAATGGTTGCAGCGGCGCTGATGGCGCTGGCGCTGGGTGGTCCGGCGTGGGCCGATTTCAAAATTCAGGATTGGTCCTTCGACAAGGATGCGCCGGGCAATCCGCCCGCCGGGTTTGTTGTCGGTAATGCGAATGGGGCATCCGGACGATGGGAAGTGGCAACGGATGCAAAGGCGATGTCTCTGCCGAATGTGCTGAGTCGAATTCCCTCGGATAAGGCGCCTGCCGCGCCGCAGGTGATTTTTCTTGACGGCATCGAGGCCATGAATTTGGATCTGACGGTGCGCGTCAGGACGGCGTCGGGTGGAGAAAGCCAGGGCGGCGGCGCCATTTTTCGGGCCGAGGACGACCGCAATTACTATGTGGTCTGGATCAGCCCGCAGGAGAAGCTGGTCCGGATCGATCGGGTCGTGAATGGAGAAGTAAAGCATCTGCAGGACCTGAGCGTGGAATCCATGGAGCCGGGGCAGTGGCACTCCCTGCGGCTGACGATCCGCGGTGCGGAAATGGAGGCGCTCTACGACAACCGGCAGTTCATTTCCGCCCGCGAGGAAGCCTGGGAGTTCGGTCGCTACAAGAAGGGCAAGGTCGGGCTCTGGGCGAGCGGGCCCGCCGCGACCTCGTTCGATAATGTCCGTTACTCGTCCATGGACGGCGGCACCGGCAGTGCGCCGCTGGGCGGCACCGAGTCCACGATCATCAAAAAATAACGGAGATCGCCATGTCACGATTCGTCGCTGCGGTGCTCGGCCTGTGCCTGCTGATGGGGGCGGTGCCCGCCGCTCTCGCGCTGACCGACGAGGAGACGAAGCGGGCGGAGGCGCTGATCCCGATGCTGGATGGCAGGCAGGAACTGTGGGCCATCGGCGAGTTCGTCCATCTCGGCCCTCCGGCCGTCCCCGTTCTGGCCAAGGCCCTCCAGCATCCCAGCCGGCGCGTGCGCATGAACGCCATCGAGACTCTGTCCCTGGTCAAGGACAAATCGGCCGTGCCGTCTCTCAGTACTTTGGCGGCGAATGCGCAGGAGGTGCCGGCGGTCCGCGAGAAGGCGCTCCGGGTCATTGTCCGGCTCGATGCGGAAAACGCCCTGCCCGCGCTCCAGGCCATGGCGTCTGATCCGAGCGACGGGATCCGCAATGCGGTGGCGAACGAGAGCCGTCTCGTCAGGGACAAAGCCGTGATCGAGCTCTTGATCGCGATGCTCGCTGATGATGCCCGGAGCGTGGCCGATGGCGCGCATCGGACGCTGTACGGTTTCACCGGCCGAGTGGTGGACCGCCAGGACTTCATCCAGTCCACAAAGGAGCAGCGGGTGGCGTGGTCCAGGGACTGGGCGCAGTGGTGGGGGGCCAATCGCAGCACGTTCCAGTTTGCGCCGGAGCGGTCGTCCTCTCCGACGATGCCGGCCGTTCCCCCTCCGGGTGGCTTCCCGATGCCGCCCGTGCCCGACAAGCCGATCCCCGCGCCCGAGGAGAAATTGGGCTACTGACTGTGGTAGCATTATTTCCGGCGAAGCGTGTGGTTTTACAGGAGAGTTGAGCGATGGCCGTACTGAAGATTGCAAGGCTGGGGTCGCCGGTGCTGCGGCAAATCGCCGCCCCGGTTGATCCGGATACGATAGGCAAGCGCGTGTTCCAGCAGTTCCTCGACGATATGCTGGACACGATGGTGGAGACCGACGGGATCGGCCTGGCGGCCCCGCAAGTGTCCCGTTCCGAGCAGGTCGCGGTCATGGAATGCAAAGGCGAGCACGGGTTTCCCCAGACCATCCTGATCAATCCGGTGATCGTGGGGTACTCGCCGGCGACCGCCGAAAGCTGGGAGGGGTGCCTCAGCGTCGATAATCTGCGCGGGAAGGTGACGCGCCCGGTCGGGGTGCGTGTCACCTATCTCGACCGGGACGGGACGTCCGTCGAACTGGACGCGGTGGGGCTGTACGCCGTCTGCATCCAGCATGAACTGGATCATCTCATCGGCAAACTGTTCCTGGATCGCATGACCGACTTCTCGACGCTCACTCAACTGGAGGAGTTCGACAAGTACTGGCGGGCGGAACACGCCGAGGTCATCTAGTCTGAAAGCTCGCCTGCCTTGAAGTCCCTGCTTCGGGTTCTTACCTACATCCGGCCGTACTGGGGGCTGGCGGCGCTCACCTTCGTGGCGGCCACGGCGGCGGCCGCCATCGAGCTGCTCCCTCCCTGGCTCATGAAAATCATCATCGACGACGTCATCGGCGACCACCGGCCGGGGATCCTTCCGTGGGTCATCGCCGGCCTGCTGGGCGCGCACATCGGCAAGAACGTCGCGTCGTCGATCCGCATCCGTTTCAACAACACTCTGGAGCAGCGGGTCATCTACGATCTGCGCGACCAGGTCTTCACGGCCCTCCAGCGCCTCTCGATCAGCTACTACGAGAACCGCTCGACCGGTGAGATCATGAACCGGGTCAACAACGACGTCGAGCACGTCGAGCGCATCTTCATTGACGGCATTGAATCCCTCTTGATGTCGTCGCTGACGCTGATCGGGATCTCGGCCATCCTGTTCTCGCTCAGCTGGAAGCTGGCGCTGCTGTCCCTGCTGCCCATCCCCGTCCTCGTGTTCTCCGCCTCGTACTTCACCGGCCGGGTGCACAAGTTCTACCGCGGGGTCCGCGAAAGCTCGGCCGATCTGAACGCCTACCTGCAGGACGCCATCTCGGGCATTCGCGAGACGATGGGGTTCAACCGGGAGGCCTACGAGCGCGAGCGGTTTAACCAGCGGAGCAAAACCTACAGCGACAGCAACCTGCGGGTCATGACGCTCTGGTCCATGTACTCGCCCAGCATGATCGTGGTGGGGAGTCTCGGCAGCGTGATCATCCTGTGGTATGGCACCGGCGAGGTGCTGGCGGGGACCCTGTCCGTCGGCGAGCTGGTCGCATTTGTAGGCTACCTGGCTCTGTTCTACGTGCCGATCAACCAGATCCACTCGGTGAACCACATGCTCCAGCATGCGCTGGCGGCGAGCGAGCGCGTGTTCGAGATTCTGGACACGACCCCCGACGTCGCGGACCGGCCCGGCGTTGTCCATCCCGCCGGCAAGCTGCGCGGAGACGTGGCGGCGCGGCACGTGTCGTTCCATTACCGGCCGGACATCCCGGTGCTGAAGGACGTGAATTTCGAGGTG
>JAUSHW010000011.1 GCA_030648395.1 Nitrospirales bacterium
CCTGCAGAATCTCTTCGGCAAGTGGGAGTGGACGCGGAATTCTGAATATGCCGCGGCCGGAGAGGAGGGCAGCGGCGGCGCCACGTCCGAGAACGAGGATTGGCTGTCGGTGGTGCGCGGGAAAAAGGACTGTGCCTCGAAGGACCGGATGGATCCCTGGCTCAGCGGGACCCGGCCGGGCCGGTGCTGCAAATAAACGTCCATCCTGCTGACGTTGTACTCACTCGCGCGTATGTCTCTCAATGACAAGGTAGTGACAGACTTCCGCAGGCGCTTGCGCGAGGCCGTTGAGAACGACCGCGAAGCCTGGGCGGCCTCGCGCCGGTTGGTTGCGCCGGACGTCGTCGCCGATACGCTCCGGCGCCTGGAGGCGGCCGTCGCCGGCTCCGGGCTTGAGCCTGCGCTCCGCGACGAACTCCGTCTGCTGCTGTCGCAAGGCACCAGCGCCGGCCTAAAGGCGCTTCCCCAGGACGCGCTTCGAGGCCTGACTGGGCTCAATCCCACCAAGGCCATCAGGAATGTGTGCCTTCTGCTGGGTGTCGGGCCGGCCGCTCAGGCCGTGATGGTCACGGCAATGACGCAGGAAACAGTCGAAGCGGTCGTCCGGAACCGGGACAACCCATTCGACATTCTATTGGAGGCGGATGGCGCTTCCCTCGTGGACTTCGGAGCGGGGGATCTGACCTTTGAAGAGAACGTCGTCGAGCAGTACCTGGCGCCGCTGGAGCAGGCCGGACGGGACTTGATCCTGCACGCGCTCGATCGGCTCGACCCCCGGGAGAAATTCGGCGGGCTGGTCCGGGCGGAACGCGACCGCCTGGACCGCCTCCGGCACCACCCTTCGCCGCGCCTGCAGTTCCATTTTGACGGTAACAAGGATATGTTCGACCTCGGCCGCCGGTCCCCAGGGCCGTCACGGTACACCGTGGCGGTCTGTCACAGCCCGGCCTCGCCGACCTTCGCGTATGAGCCGACGCGTCTCGGGGTGCCTGCGATACAGAGTCGCTTGCGCGAAACCAAGGGAGAATTCAGGCTGGCGCGGGAACAAGGACTGGACGTGCTCAAAGTGTTGAACAAGGGAGAATGGTTCACCTTTCCCCCGTGGAAGTTCGATGTCTACGGCCCGCTGGCCTTGCTGGATCTGCTTTCCCGCAAGGGCAACGTGTGCGTTCTGGGCGCGGTGGACATGGAAGTTTTTTGGGAGATCCTGTCCCAGATCCTTCCGAATGAGTCGGCCCGTCCCCCGGGCGTATTTTTCACCGAGAGCAATGTGGGGCACTACTTCGGGCATCCCTACGAGCGCCTGTCGCGGCTGGCCGTCGGCGAGCGTGCGGTCCTTCCGGAGGTTCGCCGGGACATCCCCCGCGTGTTGGGCGTCGAGGGCAAGCGAGGCGAGACATACGGATTTCGTTTCGTCGAGATCAGACGGGGGGCGGTCTTTCCGGGCGTGCCGGTCGGGAGAACCGCCTTGATATTCGACCAGATGACCACAGAGGCGGCCCCGTGGTTCCTGACCCTGGTGCCGGGGAGCTGAACGGACATGGGCGCAAAGGTCATCCGTGACAAGACTCCCACCGCGTCCGGCCCGGTGTTTTCGCCGGATGGCCGCGCCAACGCGGTCTATCTCAACGAACTCTTCGATGCGGTGGCCAGGGAAACCTCGGCGAGACTTTTCCGCCGCTATCGCGCCGACGTGCCGCTGACGGGCGGGCTGTGGGGGGGATCGTGGTACTTCGCGGACGAACAGGGGTACACACGCTCCAGGTTCAGGCGGTTATACAGCCTGGTGTGTGTCCCGCAAAATCGGGGGCTGGAGGATTCCGCCAACCTCAAGCTGATGTTCCAGTACTACTCGAAGGTCTTGGCCGAGGCGTTCGAGCCGTATGGCGTTGCGCTGGGAGAGGCAAACGGAGGCGACATCATCCCCTATAGCAATCGCCGCCGGCCGACTCTCGATTTTCAGATGTGGGACGCCAACAAGAAGATCGATTACGTCCGGAGCTTCTTCACGTACAACTCCGCCGAATGGGAAGAGGCGTATCTGTACGAAACCGTCCGCCACATCAAGCAGGCGAAAGAGGCGCTGGACAGCCGGGCCATGGCCGAGCCGCCCCGGCTTGATGGGACGGCGATCCGCTTTCAACTGCAGGATACCGTGATCATTTACTGCACCCTGGAACCCGCCTTATCCGAGCAGGCCAAGGCCGTCGCGGGTCCGCTGGTGGAGCGCATCAAGACCCGCTTTGCGCAGGGCATTCACGACGAGGATGAGATGCGCGCATTGAATCTCGAGGCGTTCAAGAGCGGGGTGATCTACGGGTATGAAGACGCGATCCGGGACGATTTCGCCGGGGAAGGTCTGGATATCACCAGGGTCGAGGAGTGGCCTGTGGAGCGGATCAATCGGGTACCGGACAGCCTCAAGGCCAAGCTGATCCCGCCGCTCAAGGCCATCTTTAAAAAATTCAGGGACAACCTCAAGGCCGCGAAGGCGCGGGAGTAAGGAGTTTTGCATCATGGCCAAGTGGTTGGACAGCATGACGAACGCGGGGGAGCCCCTCATTCCGGAGAATCTGAAGAATCTGGTCTGGGAGCGCGAAGAAGGGCAGTGCTTCAAGTGCGGCGCCGCGGAGGACGTCGCCGTCCACTGCATCGAGCCCTACGGCATGCCGACCGAGAAGAACACCAAAGTCGTCTGTGAGAAATGCCGGATGGAATTGTAGGGGCGCAATTCATTGCGCCCGGCAGGGAATTGGGCGTGATGAATCACGCCCCTACAAAGCTCGGACGTCCTTGAACGTGTACGTCTGCCGGTTCAGGACCGGGTAGACGGTGAAGATCGGGGTGTTGGCGGGCACGAACGCTGTGTCGGTGTTCGGCAGTAGGCCGAGGTGCATGTTGATGTAGTTGAAGCTGAGCCCCTCCTGCCAGGGCTTTTTGGTGGCCTCCGCATAGGCCTCGACTTTTTCCGTTCCGTAGGTCCGCACTGCCAGGCCGGAGGCGCCGAAGAGCCCGTACTCGTTCAGGTCCGGCGCCCCCTGCAGCAGCAGCGCGACGCTTGAGGCGTCGAACCACACTTTCACATTACAGACGATCTGCAGGAACGGTCCCAGCGTATTCGAGCTCTCCAGGATGGCGCGCGGCAATCCGATTTCTGGCGGGACGTCCGGCGGCAGCGCGCGCTCCACGCTTCCCAGCTCGGTCTCCTTCACCTCCGACACCGACACGAACAAGAGGTCGGGGTCGTCCAGCGCGATGTCCAGCACCTCGTCGCCGAAGTAGCTGCAGAGCTTCCCCATTTCGTACCGGAGCGGATAGGAGTCGCCCATCTTCGCGTACCAGATCCGGACGCCGGCGGCGAGGGGCTCGTCGGGCTTGCGGCTGATTTTCAGATCGAACGGCAGCATGAGATGAAATGCGTTGGTCCGCGCGTTCATGAAGGGGGCGCACGCGCCGGGAAACTCCTTCTGGACGATGAGGTTGTCGGGCTGGAACTTGCGCTCAGTGCCGGGGTTCTTGAACTGCTGGGCCGTGTGCGCCTCCGTGGTGAGCTTGAACTTTTTCTGATAATAGGCGGTGGCGCGCTTCTGCGCGGTGGTCAGGAAATAGTCCGGCAGGTCCGTCTCCACGATGATCTGGAACTTCCCGGGCGCGGCCGGCCGTTGCGTCCGGTAGGCTTCGTTGTAAATCGCCAGCTCGGCTTCGGTCTTTTGAATCTCCTGGCGGATGTGTCGCAGCAGGTCCTGGTCGGCATACCGGGACCGATGCGTCACGTCGAGGGCCTTCTGCAGGGCCGCCAGCTTGAACTTGAAGCGCTTGGGTTCGTCCGCGTAGGCGTCGGCGAGCGCCATCCAGAGGTTGAATTGCTC
>JAUSHW010000015.1 GCA_030648395.1 Nitrospirales bacterium
TACCTCCGGCGTCACCGCCGATTTGAGCATCCCGTACACCTTGATCGGCAGCGTCGTCGAGCCGACCCCCGCCGTGAAGAAGCTGATGATGAAGTCGTCCAGCGACAGCGTGAAGGCCATCAGCAGCGCCCCGATGATGCCCGGCATCAGCAGCGGCAGCGTCACGCGCTTAAAGGCGATCCACGGCGTCGCGCCCAGATCGCGCGCCGCCTCCTCCAATCGCGGGTCCAGCTTGCGCAGACGCGCGCGCACGATCAGCGCCACCACCGGGAAGTTGAACACCGTGTGCGCGATGGTCATCGTGGTCAGCGAGAGCGGCAGCTTGATCATCACGAAAAACAGGAGCATCGCCACCCCCATCATGATCTCCGGGATGACGATCGGCAGCAGCAGGAACGCCTCGAAGGCCGCCTGCCCCCGGAACGAGTGCCGCTCCAGCGCCACGGCGGTCAGCACGCCCAGCAGGCCGGCAAAGATGGTCGAGGCCACGGCGATGATCAGGCTGTTCACGGTGGCCGCCAGCAGCGCCTGATCCGTAAACAGCTTCGCGTACCACTGGAGCGAAAAACCCTGCCAGCGGGCGGAGAGCCTGGAGGCGTTGAACGAGAACACGATGAGGATCGCGATCGGCAGATAGAGAAACAGCAGGTCCGCCACGCTCGCCGCGATCAGCCAGCGACCGGTCTTCATGTGAGACTCCTCGCCCCACCCGCGCGCAGGTAGTACAGGACCGCCGCGAGCACGCCCGCCATCAGCACAAACGACAGCGACGAGCCGAACGGCCAATCGCGCACCACCAGGTACTGGTGTTGGATCAGGTTGCCGACCATCATCGTCCGCGCCCCGCCCAGCAGGTCCGGCGTCACGTAGGCGCCGAGCGAGGGGATGAACACCAGCACGCAGCCCGCGATCACGCCCGGCCTGGAGAGCGGCAGAACCACCCGGGTGAACACCTGCGCCGGCTTCGCATAGAGATCCCATGCAGCTTCGACCAGCGAGCGGTCCAGCCGCTCCAGCGCCGCGTACAGCGGCAGGACCATGAACGGCAGGTACCCGTACACCAGCCCGATCAGCACGGCCCAGTCGGTGAACAGGAGGCTGAGCGGCTCATGAATGAGGCCGAGCGCCAGAAGCGCCTGGTTCAGCAGACCCTCGGTGCGCAGGATGAACATCCAGGCGTAGGTACGGACCAGGAAGTTGGTCCAGAACGGAATGATGACAAGAAACAGCAGAACGCCCTGCCAGCGCCTGGGCGCGCGCGCGATGACATAGGCCAGCGGAAAGCCCATGGCGAGGCAAATCACCGTGGTGACGACGGCCAGCCACAGGGACCGCCAGAAGATGCGCAGGTACAGCGGGTCCGCAATGCTGGTGTAGTTGGTGACGGTGAGCGCCCACTCAATGCCGCCGTACGTCCCGCGCGAAGCGAAGCTGACGGCCAGCACCAGCAACAGCGGCACGCCGAACAGAACGATCAGCACCGCCGCTGGAGGGATGACCAACCAAGGGAAGGAGGGAGTGGGTTTGGGAGAGGGCGTCATTCGGGCAGCAACACGGCCTCGGCCGTCCGCCACTTGAGATAGGCGGACTCGCCGGCATGGAACCGCGTGGCTGCGCCGTCGGCGTTGGGAATCCGCGCCTTCCAGGTCTGGTTGTTGGGAAGAGTCAGGAGGTATTGCGTTTCATTGCCGGCATAGATGACCTTCGCGACCCGCACCGCGAAATGATTCTGATAGCCTTCGGGCGCCTGATCACGCGACAGGTGCAGGCGCTCGGGCCGGACCGTCACGAGCACCGGCGCGCCCGCGTCCACACCCGGCACAGCCGGGGCATGGATCACGCCGATCCCCTCGACCAACACCGTGGCGTGCTGCCCGACAATGCCCTCAACCCTCCCGGAGAGACCGTTGGAGACGCCGATGAAATTCGCCACGAAGGCCGAGGCAGGCGCCGTGTAGATGTCCTCCGGCGTGCCGACCTGCAGGAGCCTCCCCTGGTGCAGCACGGCGAGACGGTCGGACATCGTGAGCGCCTCCTCCTGATCGTGCGTCACGCAGACGAAGGTGATGCCGACCCGCTCCTGCAGCGCCTTCAGCTCCACTTCCATTTCGAGCCGAAGCTGCTTGTCCAATGCGCCCAGCGGCTCGTCCAGCAGCAGCACGGCCGGATGGTTCACCAGCGCGCGGGCGAGCGCCACCCGCTGCTGCTCGCCGCCCGACAACTGCGCTGGCAGGCGATCCTGCTTCGCGGCCAGGCGCACCATGGCCAGCGCTTCGGTGACGCGCGGGCCGATCTCGGCCTGGGGCAACCCCTGCATCTCAAGACCGAAGGCGACGTTCCCGGCCACGGTCATGTGGGGGAACAGCGCGTAGTTCTGAAAGACAAGGTTGACCGGGCGGCGGTTGGGCGGAACGCCCTCCATGTGCCGTCCTTCGATGATGATCCCGCCGGAGTCGGGCTGCTCAAACCCGGCCAGCAGGCGGAGCGTCGTGGTCTTGCCGGAGCCGCTGGGGCCGAGGATGGAAAAGAACTCGCCTTTGCGGATCGTGAGCGAAAGCCGGTCCACCGCCACGGTCGCCCCGTGGCGCTTGGTCACCTCCCGAAGCTCGACGCTGTTCCCGTTGCCATCCACAATCACGTGCTCCGCTGGCGCGGAATGTTATCAAGAACGCTCCGCTTTTGCCATTTTTGGGGTCTGGCTCATTTTCTTCCGAGAAAAGGTGCCTGACCCCGTCTTACGCTTTTGCCATCATGCGCTTAGCCTGCTACAATGCGTCGCGATGAAAAACTTCCTGACCATGATCCTGGCGGGCGGCCGCGGCGAGCGCCTGGTCCCCCTGACGGCGGATCGCGCCAAGCCCGCCGTGCCGTTCGGCGGCAAGTACCGGATCATCGACTTCACGCTCAGCAACTGCATCAACTCCGGCCTGCGCAACATGATCGTCCTCATCCAGTACAAGTCGCACTCGCTCGACCGGCACATCCGGCGCGGCTGGAACGTCTTCAACCCCGAGGTCGGCGAATACATCTTCTCGCTGCCGCCCCAGCAGCGCATCAGCCAGGACTGGTACAGGGGCACGGCCGACGCCGTGCACCAGAACTGGTTCATCGTCGAAGACAAGCAGCCGGAGTTCGTCCTGATCCTGGCCGGCGACCACATCTACAAGATGAACTACAAGGAGATGCACAGCTTCCTCCAGCAGAAGCAGGCGGACGTGGTGGTGGGCGCGATTGAAGTGCCGCTGTCGGAGGCGTCGAACTTCGGCGTCATGACCGTGGACGGCAACGGCCGGATCACCCACTGGGACGAGAAGCCCGCCCAGCCCACCCCCATGCCGAGCGACCCGACCCGCGCGCTCTGTTCGATGGGGATTTACCTGTTCCGGACGTCGGTCCTGCAAGAGCATCTCTTCGCGGACGCCGACAAGGACACCTCGCACGACTTCGGCAAGGACATCATTCCCGATATGATCGAAAACCGTCGCGTGTTCGCCTACAACTTCCGCGACGAGAACCGCAAGGCGGTCAAGTACTGGCGCGACGTCGGCACGCTGGACGCCTACTGGGAAGCCAACATGGACCTCGTGTCCGTGGACCCGCTGTTCAATCTCTACGACCAGAACTGGCCGATCCGCACCTACCAGGGCCAGTTCCCGCCCGCAAAGTTCGTGTTCGCGGAAGAGCACGGCGGCGGCCGCGTGGGGGTCGCGCTCGACTCGATCGTCAGCGGCGGCTGCATCATCAGCGGCGGCCGCGTGCAGAACTCCGTGCTCTCACCCGACGTTCGCGTCAACGACCACGCCGAAGTCTCCCAGTCGATCATCATGGAAAATGTCGTCATCGGCGACCACTGTCGGATCAAACGTGCCATCATCGACAAAGGCGTCACGATCCCGCCAAAGACCGAGATCGGCTACGACCTGGAGTCCGACCGCAAGCGTTTCACGGTCACCGAGTCCGGCATCGTGGTCATCGGCAAAGGCGTGAAGCTGGAAGGGCGGTAACCACACACCATGTCTTCCAACATTCCCGATCACTACGGCCGGACCGAGCTGGTCCTGATGGTGATGGACCCGCTGCACCTGTTTGCCTACTGGGAGGTCACGCCGGAGAGCCTCCGGGAGGCCCAGGACGTGCTGGGCGCGGAGATGGACGGCGCGGGGGCCGTCGTCCGGTTCTACGACATCTCGCTCATCCACTTCGACGGCACCAACGCGCACCACACCTTTGACATCGACATCGGGTTGGAGGCCCGCGGCTGGTACGTCCCCGTCTGGACGGCCGACAAGTCCTATTGCGCGGACCTGGGCTTCGTGGCCCGCACCGGACGCTTCCACGCGATCGTGCGGTCGAACGTCATCCAGACACCCCGCGACGGCGTCTCCGGCAACACCGACGAGCGCTGGATGCGCGTGACGTTCGTGCGCCGGCGGAAGCCCGATCGCGCGCGGCCGCTGGAGTTTGTGCCGGCCCCGGCGCTGCCGCGGCCGCTCTCGCCGGAAGAACTGCGCGCCCTGCAGGATCGCCTGGCCAGCGCGAAGGCCCTGGCCGACGCGCGGTTCGCCGCCGGCGGGCTGCCGTCGTCGCAGGAAAGGAGCCCGCGATGAGTGCGCAGCCGACCGGCTATCTCTGCCTGGTCCTGCACTGTCACCTCCCCTACGTGCGGCACCCGGAGCACGACCGGTTCCTGGAGGAAAACTGGCTGTACGAGGCGATCTCCGACACCTACATTCCGCTCCTGCGGGTGATGAACGGGCTGGTCCGCGACGGCGTGGACTTCCGGCTGACGACGACCCTCTCGCCGCCGCTGATCTCAATGCTCCGGGACCCGCTGCTGATCTCCCGCTACGAACGTCACATCAACCGCCTGATCGAGCTGGCCTCGAAAGAAGTGCATCGCACCGCCTACCAGCCGGAATACCACCGGCTCGCCACGATGTACCTGGAGCGGTTCCTCCAGACGCGGAACGCCTTCACAAACGAGTACGGGCGCGATCTCATCGGCGCCTTCGGGCGTTTACAGGAATTGGGCAAGCTGGAGATCATCACCTGCGGCGCCACGCACGGCTTCCTGCCGCTGCTCAACGTGGTGCCGGGCGCGGTACGGGCGCAGTTGCGCACGGCCGTGGCCCACTACGAAGAGACGTTCGGCCGGCCGCCCCACGGCATCTGGCTCCCGGAGTGCGGCTATTTCCCCGGCCTCGACGAGGTCCTGCGCGACGTGGGGATCCAGTTCTTCTTCACCGAGTCCCACGGGCTCCTC
>JAUSHW010000023.1 GCA_030648395.1 Nitrospirales bacterium
TTCCCGCCGGGGCAGCAGCCCGCGGAGCTCGACAGCATCATCCAGCAGATGAAGTTCGAGAAGCCGACCCGCATCGTGGGCCGCTTGAAGTCCCTCGACGGCTACGAGGACGCGATCTGGATCGAATGGACCCACGTGCACGATGGTACCCGCTGGCGGCCGGTTAGGAACGAGATGATGTTCAAGGTGCTGCCGCGCAACGAAGGCATGATGAAACTCTTCCGGGCGCTGAAGCTCGGCCTCTCGATCCACCTGACCGTCCAGATAGACGCCGACGGCAACCGCCGCGTGCTTTCCCTCGACGAAGGGGCATAAGAAAGCTTCCAAGCCATTGACTCGATTCTCCGGATAGACTAGAATTCTGGTCTATCCAATTCGGAGGTCCGTGATGAGCCATACGGTACCGTTGGCAGAGGCAAAGAAAAACCTGTCCCGCCTAGTGAAAGACGCCGATACCATGTACGACCGCTTCATGATCACGCGCAACGGGGTCGAAGCGGCCGTCCTCATGAGCGCGTCCGATTACGCAGGGCTGTTGGAAACCCTTGATATCCTGTCCCGCAAGGACGAGCGTCAGGCAATCGCCCGCGCCAAACGTCAAGTTCGGCAAGGGCAGACGACCTCTCTGGAAGTTTTCAAGAAGAAGATCAGCTCGCGGTGAGCCATGCAGTCCGGCTCTCCCGCGAAGCTGAGGGGGACCTGGAGAAGCTCGCCAAATCCGACCGCACGCTCTTCGATCGCTTACTTCGCAAGATAGAATCGCTGGCAGAGCATCCACGAGCCGGCAAACCGCTTGTCGTCGATCACAAGGGCGAGTTTTCGCTTCGAGTGGGCAGCTACAGGATCGTGTACGAAATGCAGGATTCCAGCCGAACGGTCTTCATCCTGACCATCAAACACCGCAAGCACGTCTATTAAGAAAAGTCTGGTCTGAGGCTGCCGGGCGACGCCGATGTCGCCGGAGGCGAAGGGGTGGCGTCGAGCGGGACCCTGGCGGAACGGAAGGACGTACAGGCGAGTCTGCGGGGCTGCAACGCCGAAACGGCCTGAGCTGGTGACCCGTTGCATTTGAAGAGCAACAGGTGCCCCGGTGGCTCGGCGACAGGACCCCGTAGCCGCAGGTGACAGGACGCACCGACTACCGCTGCCTGAGGTCGAGAAACCGCGCGATGCCGGAGCGCGTGACGAGGCCGAGCACCTTCTCGCTGTCCATCACCACCAACCGGCTGCGGTCGTCGTGGAACATGCGCTCCATGGCCGCGGTGATCGGCTCGTCCGGGTGGATCTCCGAATAGAATCCGTACGGCACCATGACCTCGCCGACCGTCAGGACGCGCCACCGCTCGCGCGGGATCGCCTTCAGTTCCTTGAGCGAGAGCATGCCCACCAGCCGCCCGCCATCCACCACCGGAAATCCCCCGAAGCCGAACCGCAGGAAATACTTGTCCACGGCTTCGTCCAGCGTCAGCCCCGCGCCCAGCATGACCACATCGGGCGTCATGACATCGCCGACCCGCAGCCCCAGCAGGGACTCCTGGAACGACACCTGACGATGGGTGCTATGCGCGGCCGTATACAGGAAGGCGCCGATCAGGAGAAACCACACGCCGCCGATCTCCAGCCCGGCCACCACGTCATAGACGCCGAACAGCATCAGCAGCGCGGCGAATCCCTGCCCCACTCGCGCCGAATAGCGCGTGGCTTGATGAAAGTTCTTGGACCAGGCCCAGAGCCCGGCGCGGAGCACCCGCCCCCCGTCCAGCGGATACCCCGGCACGAGGTTGAAAATCGCCAGCATCAGGTTGATGTTGCGGAGGTGCTCCGACACGGCGACCAGCGCAGGGGGCGCGCCCGGCAGCTCGGCGAGAACCCAAAAACAGAGGCCGAGCACGATCGACACGATCGGACCCGCGATGGCAATCAGAAACTCCGCCTTGGGTGTCGGCGCCTCACGCTTGATCTGCGCCATGCCGCCGAAAATGAACAGCGTGATCTGCGCGATCGGAATCCGGTAGCGCATGGCGACCAGACAGTGCCCCAACTCATGCACCAGCACCGAGGCGAACAGCAGCAGCGCCGCAGTGACTCCCAGGCTCCAGTATTGCCAGGCGAACCGGTGGGTTAAGACGGCGGGAAAGTAGTGGCGGGCCAGCGACCACGATACGAGCGCAAAGACCAGGAACCAGGAAATGTGGATTCGCAGCGGGATGCCGAAAATGCGCCCAATCTGCCAGGATCGTCCACCCACTCGATTGGCCTCCCTTGTCGAGCCGAGACCTCTAGTCTACACTAGCTTTCATGCCGTCCGATAGCACGAGAGCGGGAGGGGGTATGGTCGCCAAACTAGATCGGCTACCCAGTGCGCCCGGCGTGTACCTGATGAAGGGCAAGGGCGGAGAGACCCTCTATATCGGCAAGGCCAACGTCCTGGCCGACCGGGTCCGCTCCTACTTCCAGAAGGGCGCGGACCTCACCCCGAAGAACCGCCTGCTGGTCTCGCATGTAACGGACATCGAGACCATGGTCACGCGGTCCGAGCTGGAAGCGCTGATCCTCGAGAACAACCTCATCAAGCGACACCGGCCGCGCTTCAATGTCATCCTGCGCGACGACAAGAACTACCCCTACCTGCGCCTGCCGATCAAGGAGGCCTTTCCCCGATTCACGATCGTCCGCAAAGTCCAGAACGACGGGGCGCTCTACTACGGCCCCTATGTCCCGGCCGGCGCGCTGCGAGAAACCCTGCGCGTCATCCGGAAGGTGTTTCCGCTGGCCACCTGCGAGATCGAGATCGACGGCAAGGCCGAGCGGCCCTGCATTGAATATGAGATCAAGCGCTGCATGGGACCCTGCGTCGGCTACCAGACGTCGAAGGACTACCACGACATCGTCAGACAGACGCGGATGTTCCTCGAAGGCCGTGACACGGAGCTCCTGGAGAGCTACCGCGAGCGGATGGAAGCGGCTTCGGAACGGGAAGACTTCGAGGAGGCCGCCCGCATCCGGGACCGCATCTTCAAGATCGAACGGACCCTCGAACGCCAGCGCGTGGCCCAGACCGAGATCGTGGACCAGGACATCGTTGGCCTGGCCCGGGACGGCGCCGCCGCGGACATCCAGATGCTGTTCGTGCGCGGCGGGCTGCTGGTCGGCCGCAAGGACTTTCACTGGGGCCAGGTCGCGGACCAGCCTGATGATGAGCTGGTCCGGTCGGTCATCGAGCAGTTCTACAACAAGGAGGTCATCCCGCCGAAGCAGGTGCTCCTGCCGATCACACTGCCGGAAGCCGACCTGCTCAGCCGGTGGCTGTCGGAGCGGAAAGGGGAAAAGGTACAGGTCCTGGCGCCGGAACGCGGAATGAAGCACCACCTCGTGCAGATGGCGGAGGAGAACGCCGTCGCCGCGTTGAAAGACCACCTGCGGGACGAAGCCACGGAGCGTGTCGCCGTGGAAGAACTCCAGAAGCTGCTGCACCTGAAGAAGGCGCCAACGCGCATCGAAGGGTTCGACATCTCCAACATCCAGGGGAACCAGGGCGTCGCCTCCATGGTGGTCTGGGAAGCCGGGGGGGCGAAGAAAGGCGAGTACCGCAAGTTCCGCATCAAGACCGTCGAGGGCGCCGACGACTTCGCCAGCATGCGCGAGGTCGTCCTCCGCCATTACTCCGGCGTCAAGGAGGACCAGCGGCCGCTTCCCGATTTGATCCTGATCGACGGCGGCATCGGCCAGTTGGGCGCCGCGATGGACGCGCTGCGGGAGCTGGGCCTCGCACGCATCGACATCGTCGCACTCGCCAAGGCAAAGGGCGCGAAGGAAGAACGGATCTTCCTGCCGGGACGGAAAAACCCGGTGATTCTGAGACCGTCCTCGCCCGCCACACACCTCCTGCAACGCATCCGCGACGAGTCGCACCGGTTCGCGATCACCTATCACCGGAAGCTGAGAAGCCGGGCGCTCCTCGCCTCCAATCTGGACGAGATCGCCGGCGTCGGCCCGGCCAAGCGGCGAGATCTGCTCCGCTATTTCGGTTCGCTTGAGGCCCTGGCGGCCGCGAGCGAGGCCGACCTCCAGCGCGTCGGCGGCGTCGGCCCGCGCACCGCAAAGGAGATTCATAACGCGTTAGCCGCCAAGTAGGGGCGGTTCGCGAACCGCCCCTACTCCGCCGAATTGACACCTTTTCCACCCTATGGCACAATCCCTCCGCATATCATGATGAACCATTATTCCCAGCATGAAGGAGCGAAGTCATGGGCGGCCATAGTCACTGGGCGACCACGAAGCGGCACAAGGCGTCCGTAGACGCCAAGCGCGGCAAAGTCTTCACCAAGATCATTCGGGAAATCACCATCGCCGCGCGCCTTGGAGGCGGCGACCCAGACGGCAACCCCCGCCTCAGACTCGCGATCCTCAAAGCCAAGGACGCCAACATGCCGTCCGACAACCTCAAGAAGGCGCTCCAGCGCGGCACCGGCGAGCTGCCGGGCGTCCACTACGAAGAGTACCAGCTGGAAGGCTACGGACCGGGCGGCTGCGCCCTGCTGATCGACATCACCAGCGACAACCGGAACCGCACGGTGGCCGAGATCCGCAACATCTTCACCAAGCAAGGCTGCAACATGGCCGAGGCCGGCGCCGTGTCCTGGCAGTTCCATAAAAAAGGCCTGCTCGTGGTGGAAAAGGGCAAGGTGGACGAAGACAAGCTCATGGCTCTGGTGCTGGACGCCGGCGCCGAGGACATGAAAACGGACGAGAAGACCTACGAGATCGTCACCGGCACGCACGAGTTCGAGGCGGTGAAGAAGGCCCTGGCCGACGCCAAGATCGCGACCGCCCTGGCCGAGGTCACCTTCATTCCGGAGAACTCCATCAAGCTGGACGCGAAGAACGCGGAGCAGGTGCTGAAGCTGATGGACACGCTGGAGGACCAGGACGACGTGCAGAAGGTCCACGCCAACTTCGACATTCCGGAAGAGATCATGGAGAAGGTCGCAGCGGCAGGATGATCGCCTCGCTCACCGGACGCCTTGCATCCAAGCACCCGGGAGGAGTCGTCATCGATGTGCAGGGCGTCGGCTACGACGTCCTGATCCCGCTCAGCACCTACTACCGGCTCCCCGACCCCGAGCAGCCCGTTGCCCTCACCATCCATACCCACGTCCGCGAGGACGCCATCCAGTTGTTCGGCTTTTCCACGTCGCGCGAGAAGGACGCGTTCCTGATGCTGCTCGGCGTCTCCGGCATCGGGCCCAAGCTGGCCCTGAGCGTGATCTCCTCGCTGAGCGTCGACGACCTCGCGGCGGCCATTCGAAACGACGATCAGAAGACGCTGGCGTCCGTTCCCGGCATCGGCAAAAAATCAGCCGCGCGCCTGGTGCTGGAGCTCACGGACAAGGTCGAAAAACTGGGCGCGGCCGGTCCCCGCGCGGCGAAGGCCGACGAGCCCTCCGGCAAGCTTATGGACGACGCCCTCTCAGCCCTCGTGAACCTCGGCTACAAAGCCGCCGATGTGAAGGACGTCATCAAGCAGGTGCTGGCCGGCCGCAACGGCGACACGCCGCTTCAGGACCTCATCCGCGCGGCCCTGCAAGAGCTGGCGAAGTAGTACCCGATGCCTGCCCCCCCTGATCGGATCATCACGACCCAGCCCACGGACGACGAGAAAAGCTTCGAGGCCTCGCTGCGGCCGCAGACGATCGGCGAGTACGTCGGCCAGGCGCGGATGAAGGAGTCGCTGCAGATCTGCATGGACGCGGCCAAACAGCGCGGCGAGGCCCTCGATCACTGCATCTTCTACGGCCCGCCGGGCGTCGGCAAGACCACCATCGCCAACATCATTGCCAGGGAGATGGGCGTGGCCATTCAATCCACCTCCGGCATCGTGCTAAACCACGCCGGCGACCTGGCGGCGATTCTGACGAACCTCCAGCGGGGCGACGTGCTGTTCATCGACGAGATCCACCGCCTGCCGGCCCCGGTTGAAGAAGCCCTCTATCCGGCGATGGAGGACTACCAGCTCGACCTCATCATCGGCCAGGGGCCGTCCTCCCGGACGATCAAGCTCGATTTGCCCCGGTTCACGCTCGTCGGCGCGACAACGCGGGCCGGCTCGCTGACCTCCCCTCTCAGGGACCGGTTCGGCCTGGTCCACCGGCTGGACTTCTACACCCCGGAAGAACTGGAAATCATCGTCGCCCGCTCGGCCCGCATCCTGAAGATGCCGATCGACGCGTCTGGCGCGGCCGAGGTGGCCCGCCGCTCCCGCGGCACCCCCCGCATCGCCAACCGCCTCCTGCGGCGGGTGCGGGACTTCGCCCAGATCAAGTCCGACGGGCGCGTCACCCGCGAGATCGCCGACGCGGCCCTGGCCTGGATCGGCGTGGACAGCGCCGGCTTCGACGACATGGACCGCAAGCTCCTCCTGGCGATCATCGAGAAGTTCAGCGGCGGGCCGGTCGGACTCGAGTCCCTCGCCGCCGCCATGGGGGAAGACAAGGGAACCGTGGAAGACGTGTACGAACCTTATCTGATCCAGGCCGGCTACCTGGAGCGCAGCTCCCGCGGCCGGGTTGCCACCCGCCTCTCGTTTCAACATTTCGGCAAGCAAAAAGACCTGCTCGCGTAGTACCTGTTGAAATCCTTGCATAATTAGCCTCCGTCCGGTATAGTAACTCTTCCATTTTGGACGGCTGATTTCATGAAAGACCCTCGGTCTCTGCAGAGCTATCGCAAGGACATCGACACGATCGATGACGAGATCATTCGCCTGCTGAACGAGCGCGCGCACCATGTCATCGAGATCGGCAAGCTGAAGAAGGCCCAGGACTCGACGGCCAACCTGCACACCCCGGCCCGCGAGGCCGAGATTCTCGACCGGCTCTGCAAGAACAACCCCGGCCCCTTCCCCAGCGAAGCCCTGCGGGTCGTGTACCGCGAGATCATGTCGGGGTCGCTGGCGCTGGAGGGGCCGCTGAAAGTGGCCTACCTGGGCCCGTCCGCCACGTTCACGCACCTGGCCTGCATCCGCAAATTCGGCTCGTCGGCCCAGTATGTGCCGATGACCTCCATCAAGGAGGTCTTCAACGAGGTCGAGCGCGGCCGGGCCGACTTCGGCGTGGTGCCGATCGAAAACAGCACCGAAGGCGTGGTCAACCATACGCTGGACATGTTCATCGACTCCAATCTCCAGATCTACGGCGAGGTGCAGCAGGAGGTCTCCCACCACCTGCTCTCGAAGGCGGAAACCTTGGGCGCGATCAAGAAAATCTACTCGCACCCCCACGCCATCGCCCAGTGCCGGAACTGGCTCGAGACGAACCTGCCGGGCGTGCCGACGTCGGACGTGCACAGCACGGCGCGCGCCGCCGAAATGTGCGCCGACGACCCCACGGCCGCGGCCATCGCGTCCGAGCTCGCGGGGCAGTTGTACGGATTGAACGTCATCAAGGCGCGGATCGAGGACAACATCAACAACTTCACCCGCTTCCTGGTGCTCTCCCTCAAGCCCGCGGACCGGACCGGCAAGGACAAGACCTCCATCATGCTGACGGTCAAGGACAAGGTCGGCGCCCTCTATGATTTATTGCGTCCCTTCGCCTCCACCGGCGTGAACCTCAGCAAGATCGAGTCGCGGCCGTCCCGACGCAAGGCCTGGGAATACATTTTCTTCATCGACGTCGAAGGGCATGTGGAGGAAGAGCGCGTCAAAAAGGCCCTGACCGAGCTCAAATCCCGATGCCTGTTCTTCAAGATCCTGGGCTCCTATCCCGCGCACGGCTGAAAGACACCATGGCCATCCGAATCAGCCCCGACATCGCCGGCATCACGCCCTACTCGCCCGGCAAGCCCATCGAGGAACTGGAGCGCGAGCTCGGCATCACCGGCTCGATCAAGCTGGCGTCGAACGAGAACCCGCGCGGGCCGTCGCCCAAGGCGCTGGCCGTCCTGGCCGAGGCCGCGAAGACCCTGCACCGCTACCCCGACGGCGGCGGGCACTATCTCCGCCGGGCCCTGGCGGATCGCGTGAAGGTCTCGCCCGACCAGATCATCCTCGGCAACGGCTCGGACGAAATCATCACCCTCCTGACCAAAACCTTCCTGGAGGCGGGCGACGAGGCGGTCATGGCCGACCCCAGCTTCGTCGTGTATAAAATCGACGTCACGGCCGCCCACGGCAAACTGGTGCAGGTGCCGCTGAAGGACTACCGTCACGACCTGCCCGCGATGGCCAGGGCCGTCACCCCAAAGACCCGCCTGGTGTTCGTGTGCAATCCGAACAACCCGACCGGCACGTACGTCACGGCCGCCGAAGTCGCGGCCTTCATGCAGGCGATTCCGCCCGACGTGATCGTCGTCTTTGACGAGGCCTACTACGAGTACGTCACGGCCGCCGACTATCCCGACACCCTGTCCCTGCTGAAATCCGGCCGCAACGTCGTGCTGCTGCGGACCTTCTCGAAGATTTACGGGCTGGCCGGCCTGCGGATCGGCTACGGCCTGACGACGCCGGAGATCGTCGAGCACCTGAATCGCATCCGCCCGCCCTTCAACACGAACAGCCTGGCCCAAAAGGCCGCGCTGGCCGCCCTCTCGGACGAAGAGCACGTCCGCGAGAGCCGCCGCGTCAATACCGAAGGCCTGGCCTCGCTCGCCGAGCGCCTCAAGGCCCTGGGCCTGCGCGTTGCGCCCAGCCAGGCCAACTTTCTATACTTCGACGTGAAGCAGGACGGCAAGGCCCTGTTCGAAGCCCTGCTCAGGCGGGGCGTGATCGTCCGGCACCTGGGAGGCACCTGCCTCCGGGTGACGATCGGTCTGCCCCATGAAAACGACCGTTTCATCGCAGCACTGCAGGCGGTGCTGACTGCATAAGCCAGAAGGAGACGTCATGATTATCGTGCTGAAGCCGAATGCCACTGAAAAGGAAATCGACCACGTGATGGACCGCATCAAGGAGCTGGGCCTGACCCCGCACCTGTCCAAAGGGCAGGAGCGGAGCATCATCGGCGTCATTGGCGACGACCGCCTGATCGCCAACCAGCCGTTCCGGGCGATCCCCGGCGTCGAGGACGTGGTGCCGATCCTGGCGCCGTGGAAGCTTGCGGGACGCGAATTCAAGAAGGACGACACGATCGTCGATGTGAGCGGCGTCAAAGTCGGCGGCAGGAAGCTGGCGATCATGGCCGGCCCCTGCGCCGTGGAGAAGAGGGAGCTGACCCTGGGCATCGCCCAGGAAGTCAAGGCCGCCGGCGCCAGCATTCTCCGCGGCGGAGCCTACAAGCCCCGCACTTCGCCGTACGCCTTCCAGGGTCTCGGCAATGAAGGCCTGGACTTCCTGGCGGAGGCCAAGAAGCAGACCGGCCTGCCCGTTGTCAGCGAGATCCTCGACCCGCGCGACATCGAGTTCTTCCTCGCGAAGACCGACATCATCCAGATCGGCGCCCGCAACATGCAAAACTTCGAACTGCTGAAGGAGGTCGGCGCGTACGACAAGCCGGTGCTCCTCAAGCGCGGCCTCTCGGCGACGATCAAGGAGTGGCTGATGGCGGCGGAGTACATCATGTCGCGGGGCAACAAGAACGTGATGCTCTGCGAGCGCGGCATCCGTACCTTCGAGACGCAGTACCGGAACACGCTGGACCTCTCCGCGGTGCCCGCGCTGAAAGAGCTGTCGCATCTGCCGGTCATCGTGGACCCCAGCCACGCCACGGGCAAATGGGCGATGGTGGCGCCGCTGGCCAAGGCCGCCATCGCGGCCGGCGCAGACGGGCTGCTGATCGAAGTCCACTCCAACCCCGAGTGCGCGCTCTGCGACGGCGAGGAGTCCCTCAAGCCCGCCAAGTTCAAGGAGCTGATGAAGGATCTCAAAAAAGTCGCGGAGGCGGTCGGGCGCGAACTGTAATGTCGATGCTGTTCAAGCAGATGACCATCGTCGGGGTGGGCCTCATCGGGGGCTCCCTCGGGATGATCTGCAAGCAGCAGGGCCTCGTCGGCACCGTCGTCGGCACCGGCCGCCGGGTCGAGAATCTCAAGAAGGCCGTCGCGCTCAAGGCCATCGACCGCTACAGCACGGACCTCGCGGAAGCGGCCGCCGGCTCCGACCTGCTCGTGCTCGCCACGCCGGTGGACACGTTCGAAGCGGCGCTGAAAACCTGCGCGCCCCGGCTGGCGGCCGGCGCCGTGATCACCGACGTGGGCAGCGTCAAGGGCCCGCTGGTCGCACGCATGGAAGCGCTGGCGCCGGCCGGCACGCGGGTGGTCGGCGCGCATCCGATCGCCGGCAGGGAAAAAGCCGGCGTGGACGCGGCAAGCCTGGATCTGTACCGCGGCGCCCTCTGCCTCCTGACGCCGACCGCGAAGACCGATGCCGCCGCCCTCGCGCTCATCCGCCGGCTCTGGGAAGCGACCGGCGCGCGGGTGAAGGACATGGACCCGGACCTGCACGACCGCGTGCTGGGCGCGATCAGCCACCTGCCGCACATGGCCGCCTTCGCGCTGGTGAACGCCGTGGCGTCCATCCAGGAGACGCAGACACCGGGCCTCGACCTGCAACTCTATTCAGGCGGCGGGTACAAGGACACCACCCGCATCGCCGCCTCGTCGCCCGAGATGTGGCGCGACATCTGCCTCTGGAACCGCGACAACCTCGTGAGCCAGCTCGACATCTACCAGACGCGCCTCGAGCGCCTCAAAGCACTGATCAAGGCCGGCGATGGCGAGGGCCTCACCCGCGAGTTCACGCTGGCGAAGAACATGCGGGAGAAACTCACGTAATGGCCCTGCGCGGCACCTTGACCGTTCCCGGCGACAAGTCCATCACGCACCGCGCGATCATCCTTGGCGCGCTCGCGGACGGCGAATCCGTGATCTCCAACTACTGCCACGGCCAGGACTGCCTGCACACCGCGCAGGCGTTCCGGGCGATGGGCGTCTTGATCGACATCGGGCCCGACCGCATGCGCGTCTCGGGCAAGGGCCTGAGCAGCCTGCGGGAGCCCGACTCGCTCGTGGACTGCGGGAACTCCGGCACAGGCATCCGCCTGCTGGCCGGCGTCCTGGCCGGGCAGGACTTTTTCTCCGTGCTGACCGGCGACGAGTCCACCAGGCGGCGCCCCATGGGCCGGGTGGTGGGACCGCTCCGGGAGATGGGCGCGCAGATCGCCGGTCGCCGCGGGGGCGAGCTCGCACCGCTGGCGATTACCGGCGCACGCCTGCGAGGCATCGCCTACCGGTCCCCGGTCGCCAGCGCGCAGGTCAAATCGTCCGTGCTGCTGGCGGGACTCTTCGCAAAGGGCACGACGAGCGTGACCGAGCCGGCCCTCTCGCGCGATCATACGGAACGCCTCTTCGACTACCTCGGCATCCCGCTGGCCCGGCACGGTCTCACCGTCAGCCTCACGGGCCAGCGCACGTTTGCGGCCAGGGACATCCCCGTCGCGGGCGATCTCTCGGCGGCCGCCTTTTTCCTCGTCGGCGCCTCGCTGGCGCCCGATTCGGATGTCACGATCGCAGGCGTGGGGGTCAACCCGACGCGGACGGGCATCCTGGAGATTCTCCGGGACATGGGCGCCCGGATTGATCTGGTCAATCCCCGCGTGCAGGCCGGCGAACCGGTGGCGGACCTGCGCGTCCGCTCGGCGCCGCTGCGGGGCATCACAATCGGGCCCGACCGCATCCCGCAGACGATCGACGAGTTTCCGATCCTCTGCGTCGCGGCCGCCTGCGCACAGGGCGAAACGGTGATCTCCGGCGCGAGCGAACTCCGCGTCAAGGAAAGCGACCGGATCGCAACCATGGCCGCGGAACTGCGCCGCATGGGCGCCGAGGTCGAGGAACGGCCCGACGGCATGCGCATCGGCGGCGGCCGGCCGCTGAAAGGCGCCGTCTGCCAAAGCCATGGGGACCATCGGGTGGCCATGTCCATGACGATCGCGGGACTGGTGGCGAGCGGTAAAACGACGGTGGAAGATACGGCCTGCGTGGCGACGTCGTTTCCTGACTTTGACAAGAAATTGAGAGGGTTATTGACACCCTCGGGGCAAGGGTGAATACAATACCGGCTTCGTCGGACGCGAAGCCCCCTCAGGGGGCCGGCAAGACCCCGCCGCTGGTCGTCACGATTGACGGCCCGTCCGGGGTGGGCAAGAGTACCGTCGCCAGGCTGATCGCCTCCCGACTCGGCTACACGTACCTCGATTCCGGCGCCCTCTACCGGGCCGTCGCGTGGAAGGCCCTGGCCACGGGAGCCGACCCGGCAGAGCCGGGCGCCATGCAGCGCCTCTGCGGAGAAACGGCGCTGAACGTCTCGTCGGGGGCTGGCGCGGAGATGGGTGTCGCAGTGGATGGACGCGCCCTCGCGGCGGAGTTGAGAACGCCCGCGGTGAGCCGCGCGGCCTCCCAGGTGGCGGCCCTTCCGGACGTGCGGGCCTGGCTACTGCCGGTCCAGCAAAACTTCGGGCGGCTGCCCGGGGTGCGCGGTGTCGTCGCCGAAGGCCGGGACATGGGCACACGCGTGTTCCCCGGTGCGCCGGTGAAGTTCTTTCTGGAGGCCGAGCCGCAGGAGCGGGCGCGCCGGCGCCACGAAGAGCTCGCGGCCTCTGGCCGGGCGGCGGATCCGGCGGAAACGCGCCGTGAGATGGAGGCCCGGGATGGACGCGACCGGACCAGGGAGGCCGCCCCGTTGACGGCGGCCCCGGATGCCGTGCTCATTGATTCGAGCCGGCTCACGGTCGAGGAAGTCGTTGAGAGGATGATGCGCGTGATCGAACGCACAGCGGCTGCCCAGCGCTAAATGATCCTGTACTGGGCGGTCTGGGCTGTCGTTCGATTGGCTGCGACGGTGCTGTTTCGTTTGAAGGTGTCCGGGCAGCATCACATTCCGAAGACCGGGGGGGTGCTGATCGCAGCGAACCACGCCAGCTACCTGGACATCCCGATCCTGGGATGCGGGGTGCCGCGGCGGGCGTCGTACATGGGCCGGATGGACCTGTTCCCCGGACCGGTCGGCTGGCTGATGCAGTATTTGGGGTGGATTCCGATCCGCCGGGAGCGTGTGGATCGCGGCGGGTTCGAGGACGCGATCAACCGCATCAAGGCCGGAGGGGCAGTGATCATTTATCCGGAAGGCAGCCGCACAGAGGATGGGCGGCTCCAACCCGGCAAGCCGGGCATCGGGATGATCGTTGCGGCGACGGGATGTCCCGTGATCCCCGCGCATCTGGCGGGCACGTTCGATGTGCTGCCGCCGGGCGCCAGGCGGATCCGGCTGCGGCCGATACGGGTGACATACGGAGAGCCGATGGACTTTTCGGCGCTCCTGAAGGAATTGGACGGCGAGAGCAAGAAGAAGGACGTGTATCAACGGATCAGTCAGGAGATCATGGACCGCATCGCGGCGCTGGAGGGGATCGCATCCCCTTCAACCGCGTAACGGCCCGCAGGCAGTCAACCTTTAACCCTGTGCGTCAGGTCAGGATGTGGGAGGAGTAAGTAAGCGAATGGAAACGTTGGAGCAAATGAAATCGGGATCGTCGGACAAGGCCGCCATGGCCTCGATGTACGAGGAGACCTTCCAGAATTTCGAGGAGGGATCGGTCATCGAAGGCACGGTCGTCTCGGTCAAAAAAGACAAGGTCGTGGTGGACATCGGCTATAAATCTGAAGGCATCATCTCCGCCGAGGAGTTTTCCGCGGAGGAACTGGCCGAGGCCGCCCCCGGCACTCGCCTGCTCGTCTACATCCAGGAGCGCGAAGACAGCGAAGGGAATCTCGTCCTGTCCAAGGAAAAAGCGGACAAGATGAAGGTCTGGGTCGACCTCGAAAAGATTTTCAAGGAGGAAGCCATCGTCGAGGGCAAGATCCTCAGCCGCATCAAAGGTGGCATGATGGTGGACATCGGCGTCAAGGCCTTCCTGCCCGGCTCCCAGATCGACCTGCACCCGATCCGCGACCCTGAACAGCTGATCGGCAAGTCCTTCCCCATGAAGATCATCAAGATCAACCAGCGCCGCGGCAACGTGGTCGTCTCCCGGCGCCTCCTGCTCGAGGAGTCGCGCGACCAGCGCCGGCAGCGGACCCTGTCGAACCTCACGGAAGGCCAGCTCGTGCACGGCACCGTCAAGAACATCACCGATTACGGCGCCTTTGTCGACCTCGGCGGGATCGACGGGCTCCTGCATATCACCGACATGTCCTGGGGGCGCATCGGCCACCCGTCGGAGATCTTCATGGTCGGCGACCGGGTCGAGGTGATGATCCTCAAATATGACCGCGAAACCGGCCGCGTGTCGCTGGGGCTGAAGCAGAAAGGCGCGGACCCCTGGTCGGGCGTCGCCGCGAAGTACCCCGCCGGCACCCGGATCAACGGACGCGTCGTGAGCCTGACCGACTACGGCGCCTTTATCGAGCTGGAGCCGGGCGTCGAAGGGCTGGTGCACGTGTCCGAGATGACCTGGTCGCACGAAGTCCGGCACCCCTCCAAGATCGTGTCGGCGGGCGCGCAGGTGGACGCCCAGGTGCTCAACGTGGACGAGGGCGCCCGCAAGATCTCCCTCGGCATGAAGCAGGTGGCGCCGAACCCGTGGGACCTCGTGGAGACGAAATACCCCGTCGGGACCAAGATCGAGGGCAAGGTCAAGAGCCTCACGGACTTCGGGGCCTTCATCGGCCTGGACGAGGGCGTGGACGGCCTGATCCACATTTCGGACATGTCCTGGACCAAGCACGTGAAGCATCCCTCCGAAATCTTCAAGAAGGGCCAGGCGGTGGAGGTGGTGGTCCTCAAGATCGACAAGGAGAAGGAGCGGCTCTCGCTCGGCTACAAGCAGCTCACGTCCGATCCGTGGGAGCAGGAGATCCCCGACAAGCACCAGGTCGGCAACACCACGCGCGGCAAGATCACGAAACTCACCGACTTCGGGATCTTCGTGGAGCTCGCCGCCGGGGTGGAAGGCCTCATCCACATCAGCGAGACGGGCCTGGATCCCTCCGTCCGGATGGAAGACCGGTTCAAGGCCGGCGAGGACGTCGACGCGAAGATCATCAAGGTCGACCGCGACGAGCGGAAGATTGCGCTGAGTCTGCGGGAGCACCACCGCGACGGCGAGCGCCAGCAGATGCAGGACTTTCACGCCAGCCAGGAAAAGGTGGACCAATCCCTGGGCCGGGCGGCCCGCAAGAACAAGAAGCATGAGGGCGAGGACGAGGAGTAACGGGCGGCTTGGAGAAGAAGCGACTATTCCGGACCGTTCTGGCGATTGCGGGGATCGCGGCCGCCGCCGGCGTCATGCTGTCCGTGCTGGACGGCGTGTGGCCCGGCGGCGAAAAAGTCGCGGTCGTGCGGATCGAGGGGGTCATCGTGGACTCCCGCGAGGCGATCGAGGAACTGCGGAAGTTCCGGGACAATCCCAGCGTCAAGGCCATCGTACTCCGCATCGACAGTCCCGGCGGCGGGGTGGTCGCCTCCCAGGAGATCCATTCGGAGGTGCTCAAGACGCGCGCCGACGGCCGGGTCAAGGTGGTGACGTCGATGGGCAACCTGGCCGCCTCGGGTGGGTACTACATCGCCGCGGCGACGGACAGGATCGTCGCCAACCCCGGCACGCTGACGGGCAGCATCGGCGTGATCATGGAGCTGGCCAACGTGCAGGGCCTGCTGGAGAAGGTGGGCGTGCAAAGCATCGTCATCAAGAGCGGAGCGCACAAGGACCTGGCGTCGCCGTTCCGGGCCATGTCCGCGGCGGACCGCGCCATTCTGCAGACAGTGCTGGACGACGTGCACGATCAGTTCATCCAGGCCGTCGCCGCGGGGCGCGCCATGAAGATAGAACAGGTTCGCGACCTGGCGGACGGCCGCGTCTTCACCGGACGGCAGGCGAAAACAGCCCGGCTCGTGGATGAGCTGGGCGACCTGCAGGACGCGATCAGGCTGGCAGGGAAATGGTGGGCATCGCGGGCGAGCCGCACGTCGTCGAGACCCACAAACGTTTCTCGCTGCGCGATTTGCTTGGCAATGTGTTCGACGGAAAAGTTTCCGCGCTCATTCCGACCGGCATCAACCTGAAGTACATGATGACATTCTAAGGGGGAACTGGTTATGACGAAAGCGCAGCTCATCGAGAAATTGTCCGAACAGGTGCCCACCCTGACCAAGCGGCAGGCCGAGGTCGTCGTCAACACCATCTTCAACGGCATCCGGACGGCGCTGGCCAAGGGCGACAAGATCGA
The DNA here is from genome assembly GCA_030648395.1 of Nitrospirales bacterium. Classification (GTDB taxonomy): domain Bacteria; phylum Nitrospirota; class Nitrospiria; order Nitrospirales; family NS-4; genus SCTG01. The sequence continues at coordinate 16,219 of JAUSHW010000023.1, forward strand.
AATCCGCGGCTTCGGGAGCTTTCGCCTGCGCAACCGCCGCATGAAGGAAGGCCGCAATCCGAAGACGGGCTCGACGGTTTCCGTCCCTGCCAAGCGCGTCCCCTTCTTCAAGGCCGGCAAGGAACTCAAGGAAATCGTCAACAGATAGGCGGGCCGTGGCAGAACCTGAAACCAAGATCGAGGACGCCCCGGAGATCCTCTGGACCGAGGGCGCGCTCCAGCGCATGGAGCGGGCGCCCGTCTTCCTCCGCGGCATGGTGAAGCGGCTGGCCGAGAAGAAGGCGCGCGAACTGGGATATCGCGAGATCACCGAGGACATCCTCACCCAATTCAAAGGCCAGATGATGGGCAGCATGGGCGGCGAGGCCGGCATGCAGGAGGCCGCGGGCGCCATGGCCGCCGGCCGCGTCCCCTGGACGGCCGAGGCCAAGGCGCGGCTCGAGACTGTGCCCGAGTTCATGCGGCACATGATCCGGCAGATCGCCGAGGACGTGGCCCGCGAGCGCGGCCACATGGAGGTCAATGTCGAGCTCTTCCAGAAGGTGGAAGCGCTCGGCGATGAAACCTTGCAGGCGGAGGCGGCGTTGCCCTGGTCCGAGGGCGCGCAGGCACGGCTCCAGCAGAAGATCGCGCAATCGCCTCCCATCGCCATGGGCTTCGTGGCGGACATGGTGAAACGAGACACGGAAGAGCGGGCCCGCGAGCTGGGGCTCGCCGCAATCGACGAGGCGGCCCTCACCGCCATCTGGGACGCTCCGCTCGCACCCGTGACGTGGAGCGACGAGGCGTGGAAGCGCCTGCTCACCTCGCCCGACTTCGTCCGCAGCGGCATCCGCAAGGCCGCCGAGCGTCGCGCGCGCAAGCTGGGGCTCAAGGAGATTGACTCCGAGCACCTGACGGTCTTCCGCAACGAGGCGATGATGAAGGCGGTCAAGCGCATCCGCTCGTTCGGCTACAACGAACTGACCTTCGACGCCTTCGACACGGCGATCGAGAAGACCAAGCGGCTCCAGGGCAACCCCCAGGCCGAGAAACGCCTGCAGGAAATCCGCGCGCACTTCAAAGCCCCCGACACCAAGAAGCCGGAAGGCGGCACGCTCGGCGCCGATCTCATGGACCGCTTCCGCAAGTACCTCAAAGGCGAAGGCAAGCTCTAACCGCAACCATTTTTATCGGGGCTTCGATTTTTCCGGGCGGACGAGGACGAGGTACTGATCGTTGCTGGGGTGTCGGCGGGGGGAGCGGATTCTGTGTCTAGTGGCGCCCTAAATACACGAGCACGGCCACGCTGCAGAGCCCGATCCACAGCAGGATGCCACCCGTGATGATCCACCACCATCTGTCGCCCGAGCTTTCGCCAGGATCTCCTGGGCTCGTGTTCGCCGGCTCGACCACGCTCTCCGTCTTTTCCGGATTCTCAGTCTCTGCCACGGCTTGACCTCCCTGCCAAGTAACGCCGTATTATGAACAACTCCAGGGACAATTGAAAGCCGACGGGCCCTGCCGCCCTGTCGTAGGGGCGACCCGGTGGGTCGCCCTCACAAAGGGCGAGGCAGCGCCTCGCCCCTACAGGAACCGCTTGTGTGGTTTGACGAGGATCATATACAGATCGTTGACGTTGGTGCCGGTGGAGCCGGTGATGATGTGGCCGCCGACTTTCTTGAAGAACCGGTAGCTGTCGTTTCTCGTGAGAGCCGCCGCGGCGGCGAGCCGCTTCTTTTTGCCGCGCGCCACCGTGCCGCCATCCGCCATCGCGCCGGCCGCGTCCGTCGGCCCATCACGGCCGTCGGTGCCGAACCCCACCGCCCAGACACCGGACGAGCCGTGCATCGCCAGCGCGGCCGCGAGCGCGAACTCCTGCGCACGGCCTCCCTTGCCTGATCCGCACACCGTGACCGTGAGCTCCCCACCCGCAAGCACGCACACGGGGCCGGGAAGCGCCGCCCGGCCCGCCAGGTTCTTCCCCAGTTCTCCCATCCAGCGCCCGACCATGGCCGCTTCGCCCGTTACGAAGTCCTCGATGAGGACACTTTCGTAGCCTGACCGGCCGGCACCCGCCGCGGCCGCCTCCAGCGCAAGACGGTTGTGGCCGACGACCACATGCGCCACGCGCCGGAAGATCCGGCTCTGCGGCTTCGGCGTCTCAGGTCTCCAGCCGGCCAACCCCTCGACCAGGTGAATCCGCACCGGCGCCGGCAGACGCTCCCACAGCCCGTACCGACGGAGGATCCGGGCCGCGTCGAGAAACGTGGTGCGGTCCGGCGCCGTCGGGCCGGACCCGATCACGCCGGGATCGTCCCCGCCGACGTCGGAGAGAATGAGCGTCAGGACCTGCGCACGCGTTGCGGCCGCGAGCCCCCCGCCCTTGATCGCGGAGAGGTGCTTGCGGACGGCATTCAGTTCGGCGATCGTCGCGCCCGAACGAAGGAGCATGCGCGTCACGCGCTGCTTGTCCGCCAGCGTCAGCCCCTCATCCGGCAGGGGCAGCAGGCTGGACGCGCCGCCGGAGAGCAGCACGATCAGGAGGTCCTCCGAGCCGAGCGACAACGCCGTCTCCAGAATCCGTTGCGCCGCCCGCAGGCCCCGCCGGTCGGGGATCGGATGCCCGGCAACCGCCGCCTCAATGCCGGACTTCGGACCGACTTTCCCGGCGACGGCCGTCACGACGAACGCGGACTCAACCCGACCCCGGAGCACGTCGGACACGGCCCGCGCCATCGGGATCGCGGCTTTGCCGGCGCCGACGACCGCCACGCGGCGGATCCGGCGCAGATCATAGGCGCAGTTCGCGGTCTGGAGAGAATGCCCTTTGAGCGAGAGGGTGCGGCGCACGGCCTCGTAGGGATCTGCCGCGTCCAGCGCCGCTTGGAGAATGCGGCGCACATCGGCCCGGACGGGTGAGGAGGGAAGTTTCAGTGGGGCACGTCCGCCTTCAAGCAGACCGTGGGGCACTCCTCGTTCCGGCGCGGGATTTTGATCCGGTGAGTCCCGCGCGGCAGGTGGTCCTTGCGAATTTCAGGATTGAGGAGCTTCAGCTCGAGGAAGTAGGTCCCGTACTGCTCCGCGACGGACGTGAGGTGCCGCTGGCTCTCCTTGATGATGACCGTCACCACTTCGGTGTTCAACGGGGAATAGAGGTCGGCCTTGGCGATACCCAGATACCGCTCCGGCTGGGAGAAGATTTCCTTGCTCACGATGATGCGCGGCACGTACCGCATGGTTTCCGTGACGTAATGCAGCTTCCAGTAGTCGGTCACTTTCTGCTCGCGCATGGACTTTTGGATGTTGGCCTCGCCGGCGTTGTAGGCCGCCATGGCGAGATACCAGTCGCCGTTGAAGAGGTCATGCAGCTTCTTGAGATATTTGACGGCGGCCTCGGTCGAGAGCTCCAGATCGCGGCGATCGTCCTTCCATGTATTATTTTCGAGCGCGAACATGCGGCCGGTCGAAGGAATGAACTGCCAGGGTCCCGACGCCTTGGCCTTCGAATAGGCGGCGGAGACGCACTTGCTCTCCACCAGCAGAATGTACTTCAGGTCGTCCGGGAGCCCGGCTTCGGCCAACTGCCGCTCGGCCGGCGGAAAGCAGCGGCCGGTGCGCTTGGCGAGCAGGATGCTGTCGCCCTCACTTTCCAGAAAACGGTAGAACTCGAACTCGATTCGCTCCCGGACCTGCCAGAGATTCACCGGCACAGGCGCGCCGGCGAACGTCAGGTTGTCGGGAAGCCGGTAGGTGCTGAGGAAGGGCTTTGTCCTGGGCTGCAAGCTGCGGGTGGGCGACCCTGCTGGGTGCTCGGACGCTTCCTTCGCAAGAGCCGGAGAAGGTGGCTGGTCGCTCAGAGTGTCGGTCGCCAGCGGCACGGCCAGGATCAGCCCCGCTGCCAGCAGAAGCCGGGCTCCCTGCCCCATTCGCACCACACTCTCGCGATTTCCAGGCTGCATCTGCGTGAAATTCTACAGGGGTTGCGCCGGGCGGGCAAGGTTATTCTGGTACACTGCCGCTATGTCGCGTCTGAGCGTGCTGCAACAGACCATCACGGCATGCCGCCGGTGCCCGCGCCTCGTGGCCCACCGCGAGCAGGTGGCCCGCGTCAAGACCGCCCGCTTCCGTGAGTGGGTGTATTGGGGAAAGCCCGTCCCGCCTTTCGGCGATCCGAAGGCCCGCTTGCTGATCGTCGGCCTGGCGCCCGCCGCGCACGGCGGCAATCGCACGGGCAGGATGTTCACGGGCGACCGCAGCGGCGACTGGCTCTACCGCGCGCTGCATGCCGCCGGCTTCGCCGGCCAGCCCCACTCGATCTCGCGGGACGACGGGATGCGGCTGCGCGATTGCTACATCACGGCGGCGGTGCGCTGCGCCCCGCCCGGCAACAAGCCCCTGCCGGAGGAGTTCGATCAGTGCCGGCCCTTTCTCGCGGAAGAACTGCGGCTTCTCAAGCAGGTGCGCGTGGTGGTCGCACTGGGCCGGATCGCGTTCACGGAATATCTGAAGGCATGCCGGGAGCTCGGCCATGACATGCCCCGGCCGCGCCCCGCCTTCGGGCACGGGAAGGTTCACCGCCTGCCGTGGGGCGTCACGCTGATCGGATCGTACCACCCATCCCAGCAAAACACCTTCACCGGCAGGCTGACGGCGCCGATGCTCGCCTCGGTCTTCGCCGCCGCCGGCAAGGCGCTCACGCAGCCCTGATCACCATCACGCTTCCTTCAGCATGAGGTGCGCGACGAGATGCGCGGCCTGCTTCAGCGCGGGGGAGCCGGTGCCCAGCGGGGGATCGAATTCCAATCCCGTGTTGTCGCCGTTCCGCCAGATGACCTTCGCAGCCAGCGACTCCACCACCTCCTGCCCCTCCTCGCCCTGAAACCGGAAACGGATCGTGACCCGCTGGCCTGCTTTCAGGAACTGCCTGGCACAGAGCGCCACGCCGGTCCAGCTCAGGTTGCTCATGCTTCCCCAAAAGACGTTGGAGTCGCCGGCCACGGCGATGTCCACGCGCGTCAGGAGATGGTACCGCCGGGTCCTTCGCCGCTCGCCGACCGTCGCCCCGGCAGCCTTGTTTATCGGCTCTATTTTCTCCATTGTTCGTTCCTTCCTATTCCTCCGGCGAATACGCGTGGGTCCGCTTGGAAATCATCAGCCGCCGTCCCGTAAAACCGAGAAATCTGGCCGGCGTGCCGGGCCCCAGCCGACGCGCGTGCTCGCGGTCGCCGATCACGCGGCGCACGAGACCAATGAACAGAAAGATCACCAGCATAAAACTCATCGCCTCCATGTCGTGTTCCCCCAACAACTGTGTGCCGATTCTCCTGCCCTTGCTTCCTTGCGAGGACGGTGCCACGCCAGCGCTTGTCCGCGATTCGACCAGGAAAGAACGCCGTGACCGATCTTTCTGCAAGCGTGAGCACGCATGGGAATGGAGATTCGCTCACAGTGAGCGGGGAATAAACAGGGCGGAAGGACGGGACTGGACGGGATTGGCCGGGATTAACCCGGGTTACGGCTTGGTGGGCAGCGCATTCAGTTCGGCCTGGTAGGCGGCCGCCTCAGCGTTCCGGCCTGCGGCCCCGGCGGCGCGGACCAGGCGCTTCCCCGCCTCCAGCGCCCTGGGAACATGGCGCAGCGCGAGATAGCCCCGGTAGGCGCGCTCGTAGTATCCCATGGCCTCCTCCGGACGGTTGTCCTCTTCTGAAAGCCGGCCCAGGGTCATGAGGTCGGCTTCGATGGCCGGGCGCGCTTCCGTCTCCTTGTCGAGCGCAAGCGCCTGCTCGTAGCGGCCGCGGGCTTCGACTCGCCGGCCCCGCTTCTCCGACAGCGCGCCCAGGTTGCTGAGGTTGCTGGCCATGGCGCGCCGCTCGTTGAGCTCCGTATTGATCGCCAGAGCCTGCTGGAAGTGCTGCTCCGCCTGGTCCAGCTCGCCGCGCGCCTGCTGAAGCAGGCCGAGGTTGTTGAGGACGACCGCCTCGCCCCGGCGATCCTTGATCTCGCGGGACAGGGCGAGCGCCTGGGAATACTGGCCGAGCGCCGCCGCGTGATCGCCCATCAGGTGAGCCGTCTGCCCGCGATAGCTGAGACCCTCGACGGCGAGCGCCTGATCGCCGATCTCCAGCGCGATGCCGTACGCCCGGCGATGGAATTCAGCCGCCCTGGGATAGTCGCCCTGGAGCGCCGCGACCGCGCCAAGATCGTTCAGCGAGCAGGCCAGGCCGGGACGGTCGTCCAGGCTTTCCGCCAGACGACGCGCGTCGTCGAAGATCAGGCCGGCCTGCGCCGCGTCCCCGCGCGCCAGCGCGTGGTGCCCCTTATCACGGAGATCCCGGACCTTCGAGGCCAGCGGGGGCAGCTCGGGTCCCGCGGCGCTGCCCGCGCAGCCGCCCGCCAGGAGCGCAAGCGCCAGGACAACCGGCGCGATCCGTCTCATTCCCTGACCACCTCGTCGGCGCGTAAACTCCTGGGCGCGGGCGCGGCCCGCTCCTCCGCCCGCGCGGCGCGCCCCCTGGCCGCGAACGCGGAGATCGGATAGGTCTTCTTCGCGCCGGCCATGACCTCGTTCACGTCGTCCGCCGTCCCCTGCACCGACCGCACCAGCGGCGGCACGTCCTGGTGAACCGTGCTGCGGAGATCGCCCGTGATCGCCTTCACATTGTCCACGGCCCCTTGAGCCGAATCGACGACCGCCGGCAGCTTGGCGGTCGTGGTCTTCACGTCCTTCACCGCCTCGCCGACCCGGTCCACGCTCCCGCGCACGCCAACCATGATGGCCGGGAGCTGCTCGGAGGCGGTCAGGGCGGCTTCGCTGATCGTCGCCGTGGTTTTCTTCACGTTCTCCAGCGCTGCCGGCAGCTTTGTGGAGGCCTCCCGCACATGGTCAAGCGTCTTGTTGCTTGTCTGAACCGCCTGGTGGACTCCATCGGTGATCGCCTCGACCTTGATGAGCATCCGCTTGGCGGTCTCCACGAGCGGCTTGATCTCCTGCACCAGGTCCGCAACGTTGAAGGGCTCCTCGGCCTCGATGTGCCCGCCGTCCTCGATGACCGGCTTGTCTTTGTGGCCGACCATGATCTCGATCTGCTGCTCGCCCACGAATCCGCCGGCCTTGCCGACCTTGGCGATGGAGTTCTGCCGGATCTTGTCCTTGTACTTCTTCATGATTTCCAGGGTGACCCGGGCGTCGTTCTGCTCGGTGAATTCCACCTTGCTCACCTTGCCGATCTGAATGCCCAGGAGCACGACATGCTTGCCGGGCTTCAAGCCGTAGCCTTCGCTGAAGAGCGTGGTGATGTGGTAGCGATCCTCGAACAGGTTCTCGCTTTTGGCCACGAACACCAGCACCACGCCGAGGATCAGTATGGGAACAAACACGAACCATCCCACGATCTGGTGAATACGGGCCTGCGAGAGACGGTGTGCGTAATGCATGGCTTTCTCCCTTGTCAGTTATTCCCGAAAAAGTCCTGGACCATCGGATCGTCCACGCGGGAGGCCTCGGCCGGCGGGCACACGGCCACCAGGCGGCCGTCCCGCATCAGTACGAGACGGTCCATCAGCGCGAAGAGACTGGTCGGGGCATTGACGCTGACGACGATCGTCAACCCCTTGTCCCGCCGGTACTTCTCGAGGAGCCCCCGGAAGCGGACCAACTCCCCGGCATCCAGCCCAAAGAGCGCTTCGTCCACGCAGAGGAGCTCCGTATCCGACACCAGCGCCCGTGCCAGTGCGACAAGGCGGGCGCCCCCCATCGTCAGGCCGGCCGGCAGGTGATCGTGAAACACGTCCACGCCGCACTCCGCAAGACATGCCATGACCCGTTCCCGGATCGCCGACTCCGGGAGCTCGGTGTGATACCGCAACGGCACCGCGACATTGTCGTACACGCTCAGGCTGCTGATCAGCGCCGGCTTGGCGAAGACAAACCCCACCCGCCGGCGCAGATGGAGAATCTCCTCGTCCGACGCAGCGGACGGATCGACGCCCAGCACCCGGACCGACCCCGACGCCGGCGCCGCCAGCCCCGCACAGAGCTTGAGCGCGAGCCCCTTGCCCGACCGGTTGGCCCCCACGAGGGCGATGGCTTCGCCGCCGTGGACCGTCAAGCTGAACTCCTCGACATGCGCCAGGACACCCTCGTTCGCCATCACCCGGTCGAGTTCGATCACCGCCGTTCCCATCGTCCTCCTAGCGCACGTAGAACGCGACGGACACGAGGATGTCCAGCACCAGGCAGGCCGCGACCGTGTTCAGCATGGCCCGTGCGTTCTGCTGGGGCACCTCGGTCACGGCGCCGGCGACCGAGAGCCCGTGATGGCAGCAGATCACGGCGATGACAAGCCCAAACAGGGCGCTCTTGACGACAGTGATCAGCACGTCGGTGACCGAGAGCGCGCGCCCTATGTCCTCCAGGTACACCAGAAAGGGAATCGTGAGCGTGACCTTGGCCACGAGGAACCCGCCGATGATGGCCACCAGGTCGAAGTAGACCGTCAGGCAGGCAAGGGCGACGATCGTCCCGACCATGCGCGGCATCACAAGAAAGCGGACGACGCTGATGCCCATCGCCTCGATCGCGTCGATTTCCTGGCCGACCCGCATGTTGCCCAGCTCCGTGCACATCGCGGTCCCGGACCGCCAGACCACGATGAAGGCCGTGAGCAGCGGCCCCAACTCGCGGACCAGCGCCGCCACCACAATGTTGGCCAGAAATTCCCCGGCGCCGACCTGGGGCAGCGCGAGCCCCGCCTGAATGATGACGATAAGGCCCAGCATCAGGGCGAGCGCCCCGACGACCGGCAAGGCGTCCACGCCGGTGAACAGGATTTGCCGGACGATGACTCTGGAGGCTTCCCCCCGTCCGTGCCGGGCCGGAGAGAACAGCTCCTTGAAGGCGAGAAACCCGAGAAACAGAATATCCGCCGCGTAGGCGACGCCCTCGACCGTTTTCCTTCCGGTCCACGCAATCACAACGGGCGCGGCCTGCGGCTATCCCTTGGGCACGTTCTGTTTGTCCCAATCCGCCAGGAACTTCTTGAGGCCGCTGTCGGTCAGCGGGTGCTGCACGAGCTGCTTGTACACGGTGAGCGGCATTGTGCAGATGTCGCCCCCGATCCTGGCGGCCTCGACCACGTGCTGCGGGTGCCGCACGCTGGCGACCAGCACCTTCGTTTTGTACTGATAATTGCGGTAGATGGTCACGATGTCCTGAATGAGCCCCATGCCGTGCTCGCTGATGTCGTCCAGCCGCCCGACGAAGGGGCTGACGCACCAGGCGTTGGCCTTCGCCGCCAGCAGGGCCTGGGTCGGCGAGAAGCAGAGCGTGACGTTGACCTTGATCCCCTCGGAAGCCAGGGCCTTGCAGGCCTTCAGCCCTTCCGGGATCAGCGGGACCTTGACCACGATGTTCTTGTGAATCTTCGCGAGGTCCTTGCCTTCCTTGATCATCGCGTCGGCTTCGACGCTGACGAC
>JAUSHW010000032.1 GCA_030648395.1 Nitrospirales bacterium
CTCGTACGCCAGTATCAGCAGGCTCAACGCGAGGACGAAGGTTCGCATCGTCCTGCCCCAGGTATATTGGCCGCTCAGGATAAAATCCAGCGTGAAGAACCCGCCGATCGCGTTGACGATCGGCACCACGAGGACAAGGAACGCGCCATTCCACCGTCGCGAGACCGGCGACCCTTGCGCCGCAACCGGCTCGTTCATGAAGCGGGTGCTGGAGGAGGAACCGCTGCTGGAGGTGATGCGGGAGGAGCAGGGACAGCCGGCGAGGGAGACGCCGCAACAACAGGTTCAGGCACGGGAGCCAGCGGCACGGGGGGAGGCCCCGGCAGCGTCTGGAAAGGCCGCACGCGGCCGGCCTTGCAATCCGCGCAGAACCGGGGGCGATCTTTCAGGAACTTTCCGCCGCTCAGGCAGGCGTAGTGGACGACCTCGTTACACTGGGAGCACCGGGCCCACCCGCCCGTCAGGAAGGTGACGTTCCGGTAGAGGCTTTTCCGACAGACCAGGCAGGTGGTCGGCTGGATCTCCAACGTCTGGGTCTCAATGCCCTGTTCGATGCGTCGCCATCCCATAGCGCCGCACAGTATAGACAAGCCGGACCGTTCGCGCAAGAACCCCATTGCTCCGCGTTGACACCCTTCAGGTGCTTTGTTAACCTGCCCCTCAATGGACATCAAGCAGTATCTCGAACAAAAACGGCAGGACGTGGATCGGTTTCTCGACTCGGTCATGCCGCCCGAGTCCGCGCCGCCGGCGAATCTGCATAAGGCCATGCGCTACAGTCTGTTCGCCGGAGGCAAGCGCGTGCGGCCTATCCTGGCCATCGCGGCCTACGAAGCCGTCGGCGGGGCCTCGCCCTTCATCCTGCCCCTCGCCTCATCTTTGGAATTGATCCACACCTATTCGCTGATCCACGACGATCTGCCTGCCATGGACAACGACGATTACCGGCGCGGCAAGCTTACCAACCACAAGGTCTTCGGCGAGGCCATGGCCATTCTGGCCGGCGACGCGCTGTTGACGATGGCCTTTGATCTCGTCAGCCGCCCTGACCTGGTGAACGGCCTTGATCCCCGCTCGCAAGTCAACGTGATCCAGGAACTCGCCGCCGGCTCCGGCAACGTGGGCATGGTGGGCGGCCAGGTCGCCGACATCGAAGCCGAAGGCAAGGACATCGACCTGGCCACGCTGGAAGGCGTGCATCGCTGGAAGACCGGCAAGCTCATCCGCGCCTCCGTCCGCATCGGCGGCATCGCCGGCAGCGCCACCGCCGAACAAGTGAACCGCCTGACCGCCTACGCGGAGGACATCGGCCTCGCGTTCCAGATCGCGGACGACGTGCTGAACGTCACGGGCACGCGGGAGGAACTGGGCAAGGACGCGAACACCGACGCCTCCCGCGGGAAGAAAACCTACCCGACGTTCTTCGGCGTGGACGGCGCCCGCAAGCTGGCCGACGAGCGCGTCGCGTCGGCCATCGCGCATCTCACAGATTTCGGCCCCAAAGCCGAGCCCCTCCGCGAGCTGGCCCGCTATATCACCGCCAGAAAGAACTAAGCCTGCAAATGAAAGTACTCGTGACGGGGTCCACGGGGTTCATCGGCGCCGCCGTGGCGCGGTGCCTGCTGGAGCGCGGCGTGGACGTCCGGGTGCTCGTCCGGCGCGACAGCGACCTCGGCAATCTCGAGGGACTGAAAGTCGAACAGGCCTACGGAGACCTGCGCGACGCCGCGTCCCTGCGGCAGGCCCTGACGGGCTGCCGGCAGCTCTATCACGTCGCGGCGCACTATGCCCTGTGGGCACCCGATCCGCAGATCTTCTACGACATCAACGTCACCGGCACGCGCAATCTCATGGAGGCGGCGCGCGACGTCGGCGTCGAGCGGATCGTCTACACCAGCACCATCGGCGCGATCGGACTCCCGCCCGGTGGCGGGCTTGGCACCGAGGAGACGCCGGTCTCGCTTGCGCAGATGTCGGGCCACTACAAACGCTCGAAGTACCTTGCCGAGCAGGAAGTACGCACGATGGCCAACGCAGGCCTGCCGGTCGTGATCGTCAACCCGAGCGCGCCCGTCGGCGCCCGTGACATCAAGCCCACGCCCACCGGGCAAGTCATCGTGGACTTCATGAAGGGCCGGATGCCGGCCTACATCGAAACCGGCATGAACCTGATCGACGTGGACGACGTTGCCGTGGGACACCTCCACGCCATGGAGAAGGGCCGGACCGGGGAACGCTACATCCTGGGCAACCGAAATCTAATGCTCCGTGAGGTCTTCGCGCTGCTGAGCCGGTTGACCGGCGTGCCCGCCCCCACGATCAAGCTGCCGCGGCTGGCGATCCTGCCGCTGGCCTACGCGAATCAATGGCTGTCCGATTACGTCACGCACCGGCCGCCGCGGATTCCGCTCGAAGGGGTGAAGATGGCTAGGTACGTCATGCACTACGACTGCTCCAAGGCCATCCGCGAGCTGGCGCTCCCGCAGACGCCCGTAGAGGTCGCACTCGAAAAAGCAGTGCGCTGGTTCCGCGACCACAAATATGCGTAACATCCATAAGACGCGATGGAATTCCTGACCCTCCTCGGCAAGACCCTTCTGCTTCGGCCGTACGTCTTTATTTTTCTCGCCATTGCGCTGGCGACCTCCACATGGTTCATGGGGAAACAGCGCACGGCGATCTTCTTCCTCCTCACCTGGATGACCGCGTTCGTCTGCGAGTTCTCCTCCACACGCACCGGCATTCCGTTCGGCTGGTACTTCTACAACGGCTCGACCGTCGGCCAGGAGCTCTACATCAGCGACGTGCCGTTCATGGACTCGCTGTCGTTTTCCTTTCTGCTGTTCACCAGCTACTGCCTAGCCCTGGTCTTTCTCTCACCGGCCCAAAGCCGTGGCCTGGCCATGGTGATGCGCACCGATCGCGCCCTCCGCACGTCGTTCCCCGTCCTCGGTCTCACCGTCATGTTCTTCGTGCTCCTGGACGTGGTCATTGATCCCGTCGCGCTCCGCGGAGACCGCTGGTTCCTCGGCAAGATCTACTACTATCCCGACCCGGGGGTGCACTTCGGCATCCCCATCGCCAATTACGTGGGCTGGGCCGTGGTGGGGCTGGTGGCCTTCGGCCTCTATCAACGGCTCGACCGCCGCCTTCCCGACCACGGAAGCAACGAGAATGTCGCCCGCAGGCTGCTCTTCGGATGCGCCCTCTACTACGGCATCCTCGGGTTCAACCTGGCGGTCACCTTCTGGATCGGCGAGCCGCTGATCGGCGTCACCGGCATCCTGATGTACCTGCCGATCACCGTCTTCCTGCTGCTGAAACTGGCCGGACGCCTGCCCGCGCCAGCGTCCTAGCCAGCACATGCACTGATCTGTATAATGGAGTTACCCGACTTGTGAGGTTCCCATGATCCGCAAACTCCTCATCGCCGCAATTTTGCTCCCGGCCGTCTGGTTCGGAACGGCAGCCATTCATTTCCCTCCGATCTTCCAAAAGATGTTCATCGCCTACGTCCTGTTGGGCCTGACGGTTTTTCTGCTGCTGGACGCGCCCCCCTTCCCCACCCTCGCAGGCTGGAAGGCCCTGGCGGTGCTGATCGGCTTCTACGCTGTGATCTCGACCGTCTACATCGGAGGCGCGTCATTCCTCCTGCCTCAGTACGACCCGACCGTCGAGATGGGCAAGATCGAAAAGATCCTCAAGTCGAAGCTGGAAACGCCGGAAGCGCGCCGGGCCAAGCTGGAAGAGATGATCAAAAAATCCGAGGAGCTGCAGGCCAAGACCGGCATCTTATTGGCCGGCCTGGAAAAGCTCGCGCCATCGGCACCAACCGGCGGCGGGCAGACGGTGTCCGCCGGAAGCGGCGACATCATCGCACGCGGCATGGAAGTCTATGAGCTCCACGAGTGCTACAACTGCCACAAGATCGGTGGCAAGGGCTCGGTGAAGAAGCGCGGGCCGATCCTGGACAACATCGGCAATTTGTTGACGCAGGAAGACTTCAAGAAAAAGATTTTTGATCCGACCTACCTCTACGCGGAAGGCTTCGAGAAGGAGCACAAGAAGAAGCAGATGCCCGACAAATACAAGGAGCTGATGTCCGACGAAGAGGTCACCGCCCTGGCGGCCTACCTCGCCACGCTGAAGAACCCGGCCATCGAGACGCCGAAGCCGATCTTCGTGAAGAGCAAGGTGGACCACGGCTTCATCGTGTATGGGTACGTGCGCGACAAGGCTGGAAAGCCGATCCCCGACCTGCCGGTCCTGGCCAAGCCGTTGAAGGAGGGCCGCGAGAGCCACGAGGGCAAGACCAACAAGGAAGGCTATTACGAGATCTTCCTCCACATCCACAACGAGGACTCCGGCACCAAGATCGTCGTCTCCGCCAAGGACGCGAAGAAGGAGATCACCGCCATCTACAACCCCGAGGACAAGGTCACCAAGCGCCAGGCCGCCGTGGACCTCGCGTTGTGAACCGTTGCATTCTCCTTAACCGGTCCGTATAATCCGCTCCCATGTCTGCCTCGTCGCCGCTGATTTTCCTGAAGAACACCCTGATCGAGAAGCATCAGCTCGAGGGCAACGACCCGCCGGGCCGCTCTTTCAGCCGCATGGCCATGATCACCCGCACCGCGACCGGCTATACCGCCAGGGTCCAGTATGAGTCCGTGACGGCCGAGACCCCGTCCCTGCCGACCGTCGCCGAAGCCCTCCGGCACCTGGCCGGCCAGCTCCAGAAGGTGGAGTTCACACGCTTGCGGACGAGGTTGAATTTTCGCGGCAAGAAGTACTACGCGGAAAAAGAAGCCTGGGTGGACTACCCGGACCCGACCTAGTTCCTACTTCACCACACTTTTAAAGATCACATCGTGGATGGCCGGGCGGAAGGCCCGGATCTTGTCGTTCTTCCTCGTCGGATGCACGCGGTTCGTCAGCAGCACGACGATCAGGTCGCGCTCCGGATCGATCCACACCGACGTGCCCGCGTAGCCGAGATGCCCGAAAGACCCCGGCGAGAAATACGCGCCGGACGATGACGGTGTGCCGACCGGTCCAGTGGAAGGCGTATCCCAGCCCAATGCCCAGCTGCCCTGCTGGTCGATCCCCTGCGTCCGCACGAACTCCCGGGCCCACGACGCGGGAATCGGCGACGATTCTCCCCGCACCGCCGCCAGCCACGGGCTCACGGCCCTGGCCACCGCTTCGGCCGTACCGAACAGGCCCGCATGAGCAGACACCCCGCCCATCACCGCCGCGTTCTCGTCGTGCACTTCGCCCCGAATGATCCGGCCGCGCCAGCCGTCCTGCTCCGTCGCCGCGAACCGGCGGCCTGTCAGCGAGATCTCCTTGGGGGGACCGCTCTCGCTCATATAGAACATGTCGCTCGCGCCGAGCCGCGGGAATAGTGCGCCGTGGCAGAAGGCAGACCATTCCTGCTTCGTCACTCGTTCCAGTATCTCGCCAAGCAGAATAAA
>JAUSHW010000036.1 GCA_030648395.1 Nitrospirales bacterium
AAAACCCCGCCGTTAGCGCACAGAAGGCTGTTTGACGGAGGGCTAGAATTCGGCAACTTATATGACTACGGCCAATCGTGGGCTTCTATTGGAGATGAAAACATTTCCAACTTCCACTTATCGTTTTGGGCCAGGTTCAGCAAAGTTAATGCAGAGAAGCCAGATGATTGGAGTT
Source organism: Nitrospirales bacterium (assembly GCA_030648395.1). Lineage (GTDB taxonomy): Bacteria > Nitrospirota > Nitrospiria > Nitrospirales > NS-4 > SCTG01. The sequence goes on from JAUSHW010000036.1 coordinate 176, forward strand.
ATATTGGGATCGCATTTCGAAGCCAGCATTTTCTAGCCAATTACACGCATTTACTTTATCTCAAACACGATGGACATATTGTGCTCATAGAGGCTCCCGATAACCCGATCGAAGGACCCCCTCACAATTATCTTCGAAAAGCTACTCCAATAGATCATGCTGCCTATCATTATTTTGATGTGTTCTTTAACGAATCCATTCTGCGTGTGCAAGTAGATGATGTATCTCATACTGTTGAAGTGGCACGAATGGGGAAAGTCTTGGGCTCGGGACTAATAAGGTTTCAAGCATCTTGTTGTTGGATGGTGATTAAGCAAGTGAAGGTCACTGACGAAACGGTTGAGTAGTGGGTGAGAAAGTTAGGGCGCAAGCGGGTGGCGGCGAACGGGCGCCCGGGCGGAGCGGAAGAGCCTACAGCCGAGTCTGCGGGGCTGCGACGGCGAAAGGCTCTGAGCTGGTGACCCGTTGCATTTGAGGAGCAACAGGTACCCCGGCTGTTCGCCGACAGGACCCGCTCCAAGACTTGAAGTTAGTGTGGCTAGTCAGTATAATGGTCACTAATCAGACTATATCCGGAGGCGACGATGCCGCACGTTGATCAATTTGTGTCCGTGACAGAGGCCAAAAGCCGATTGCTGAACCTCGTTCGTGATCTGAAGACAAGGCATGAGATCGTGGCGATCACCCGCGACGGCGTGCCTTCCGCGGTACTGCTCAGCATGGACCAGTTTGAGGGGTTGATGGAGACGATCGAGATATTGAGCGATCAGAAAGCCATGCGTTCCCTCAGGCGGTCCCTCAAACAAGCCGAAGAGGGGCGGTGGGTCACACATGAGCGCGTCTTCGGTCGCGGGGAGGCGTGAAAGCCCGGCGTGCCCGGTACACGCCGGAGGCGGCCGAGAGGATTCGTAAGCTCCACCCGCTGATCAAGAAAGAAGTCAGGGAAGGCATCCGCGTTCTTCTCGATAATCCGCTTCTGGGCTATGCTCTTCATGACGAACTTGCCGGATACTGGTCATTTCGAGTCAGAACGTATCGTGTTATCTTTCGTCCCAATGATGACGAATCCACCCTTGATGTCGTCTTTGTCGGTCCCCGCCGAAGCGTCTATGAGGAACTCCGGACATTGCTGCTTGAGCAACGACACAAAAACTAATAAGATTACGCCGTGGATATTCTCACTGAAATAAACAGGGTGATGGATCTGGAGGGGCGGACGCTCGCCAGGCTGCGCGCGGCCGTTGGGCCGGCGTACGAGAAGGCCGTGCTCCTGATCTATGCCTGCCCCGGCAAGGTGATCCTGACCGGCATCGGCAAGTCCGGCATCATTGCGCAGAAGATCGCCTCGACGCTCGTCTCCACCGGCACGCCCGCCATGTTCCTGCATCCCTCGGAGGCCGCACACGGCGACATCGGCATCGCGCACAAGGACGATGTCATCGTCGCCATCACGAAGTCCGGCGAGAGCGACGAGATCATCGCGCTCCTGCCGTCCATCCGGCAGATCGGGGCCCGGCTCATCACGATCACCGCCGAAGCCGAGTCCACGTTGTCGCGCCATTCCGATCTCGTCCTGCTGACGCCGGTCGAAGAGGAAGCCTGCCCGCTGAACATGGCCCCGACCTGCAGCACCACGGCGGCGCTGGTCGTCGGCGACGCGCTGGCGATGGCCCTGATGAAGCTTCGCAATTTCCAGCCGGAGGAGTTCGCCCTCTATCACCCCGGCGGCCAGCTCGGCAAGCGTCTGCTCCTCACCGTGCGCGATCTCATGCGGACCGGCGCGCGCAACCCGGCGGTGAATCAGAAGGCCACCGTGCAGGAGATGTTTTCCGAGCTTACCGCGAAGCACCTCGGCGCCGTGTCGGTGGTGGACGATACGGGGAAGCTCGTCGGCTTTGTGACCGACTACGACATCCGGCGCGTGGTCGGCGAGGGGAAGAACATCTTCGACATGAAGATCCGCGACATCATGAATCCCAACCCCGTGCGAGTGAACGTGGACGAGAAGGCCTTCCAGGCGCTCAAGATCATGGAAGAGCGGGAGAAGCCGCTCGCGGTCCTGCCGGTCGTGGACGCCGGGTCGGTCGTCTGCGGCATGATCCATCTGCACGACCTCATCGACAAAGGGCTGTGAGCCGTCCGATTCCCCATCTCTATGCCGTCATCCTGGCCGGGGGCAGCGGCACTCGCTTCTGGCCGCTGAGCCGCGAACTCTACCCCAAGCAACTCCTCAAGGTCCTCAGCAACCGCACGCTGATCCAGGAGACGGTCCGGCGGGTCAGGCCGATTGTGCCTGTTGAGCGGACGTTCGTGGTGACCGGCGCGAGCCACGCCGACTCGATTCGCATGCAGATGGACGGGCCGAGCGGGGTCCGAAAAGAACATATTTTGACGGAGCCGGTCGCGCGCAACACCGCGGCGGCGATCGGGTGGGCGGCCGCGGCCGTTCGCCGCATGGACCCCGACGGCGTCATGCTGGTGATGCCTGCCGATCACGTCATTCCCGATCAGGCGAAGTTCCTCTAAGAGGCGTCCCTGGCGGTGCGCGTAGCCCAGGACGGCAAGCTAGTGACCTTCGGCATCTAGCCCACCAGGCCGGAAACCGGCT
>JAUSHW010000044.1 GCA_030648395.1 Nitrospirales bacterium
CCCCGCGAAGCCGGTGAAGGTGTGCTTCATTTCGCCGCTCGGGTATGGCGTGTATAGGCCTGAAAGCGGCTATTCTTTCGGTGGCACGGAGGTCCAGTTTTATCTACTCTCCCGCGCGCTGGCCGAAGACCAGGCGTTTCAGGTATCCGTGCTCACGACCGTTCCTGTCGCGCCTGGATCGGAGCGGGACGGTCGGCTGACGCTCATCAGGCGGCAGGGAAAAAATCGGGTGACCGCGCGGCCCCCCGGATCCTGGCGAGACGCGGTCGGGACGCTGCGTGGATACTGGAGCGCCTTCCTCGAGATGCGCGACCAGTTGCGCACCATTGACGCGGATGTGTACGTGCAAGGCGGGGCGGGTGTGGAAGTGGGCGCCTATGCCCTCATCTGCCGGCTGCTGCGCCGGCGATTCGTCTATGTGGTGGTGTCGTCGGCCGATCTCTCTGAGCCCAGGGGGCTGGTGCAGGGACCGCTGGCCTGGCTCTATCCATTGGGCCTGCGCATGGCCGATGCCATCGTCTGCCAGACAGGCGAGCACCTCGCGATGCTGCGGGACCGGTACGGCCGTCGCGGCGCGCTGATTCGAGCCGGCCATCCCCTGGTTCAGCCCGCCTTGCAAGACAGGACGACCGTGCTGTGGGCCGGGAGGGGGCATCCCTTGAAGCAGCCCGAGATGTTTTTGGCCCTGGCCGAACGTCTCCCGCAGGAGCGCTGCGTGCTGGTCATCATGCGGGACGAGGCCCATGACGATCTGCTCCGCTCGGTCCGCGAGCGGGCCGCCGGGCTGCCGAACGTGACGATTCATGAGAATGTTCCGCTGCGTGACGTCGGGAGGTTGTTCGAGCAGGCGAAGCTGTTCGTCAACACCTCCACCTATGAGGGGTTCCCGAACACATTTGTGCAGGCGGCGTTGCAGGGGGTCCCGACTCTCTCCTGGAGCGTGGATCCGGACGGCGTGCTCACCCGGCACGGGATCGGTGTGTGCGCCGGCGGATCCTTCGACCGGCTGGTTGCATCCGCCCAGCAGGTCTGCGCCTCGAAGGACCTGCGCGTTGAAATCGGCCGGCGCGCGACGGCATACGCCGGGGAGTACCATGATCTGGATCGGTCGGTTGCCGAATTGAAGGCGCTGGTGCGTATGCTGACAGGGCCGCGCCCCTGCGGAGAGATGCGATGAAGGCGCTGCGGCTGTGTTTTATCGGGCCCGCCGACAACGTGACCACCCGGCGGTGGGTCGAGTGGTTCGCTGCGCGCGGGCATGAGGCGACGGTCCTGACCGTCGAACCGGCGGAGACAGCGCTGCTCCACGGCTTCCGCCAGATTGATCTGACCATGCCGTGCGGCGGTCGAAAGGTCGGCCGGCTGGTTTCCGCCGTCCGGATGGCCGCGACGCTGCGCCGGCTGAAGCCGGACGTGGTGCACGTGCACTACACGAGAGGATTGGCCTGGGGCATGCTGCTCAACCGGTTTCACCCGTACGTGGTCATGCCGTGGGGGAGCGATGTGCTGGAAGAGCAGGGTGCGTTTCGTGAATGGTACAGCCGAAGGCTGACCTGTGCGGTGCTCGGGCGGGCGGACCTGCTGGCGATTCCTTCCGAGTACCTGGAGCGGCGGGTTCGCGCGCTGCTGCCGGCGCCGCCGCCTATCGCGCGGATCGCCCCGGGCGTCAACCTGCGCCTGTTCCGATGCGGGCTGGACGTCCGGCCCCTGCGTGAGCGGTGGGACATTACGGAGAGCCGCCGGGTCATCTTCAGCCCGCGGCTGGCCCAGCCGTTCTACCAGCACGACCGGATCATCCGGGCCCTGCCCGCGGTGCGCGACCAGGTGCCCGAGGCGGTGCTCGTGGTGGCGGAACAGTTCGCCGACCGGGACTATGTCGCGGACCTGCGCCGGCTGGCGACTGTGTTGGGAGTGGCCGACCAGGTGCGGTTTGTCGGCGCGATTCCCTACCCCGAGATGCCGCTCTGGTACAACCTGGCGGCCGCCGTGGTCATGGTCCCGCGGTCGGACGGCCTTCCCAATTCGCTGCTCGAGGCGATGGCGTGCGGCGCGGTGCCGATTGTGAATGCCTTGCCGCAGTATGCGGAGGTGATCGAGCATGGAGAGAATGGATATCTGGTGGACCTTGAGCGCGGGGACCTTGCGGATACCCTCGTCAGGGTCTTGCGGGACCCTGGTCTGAGGCAGCGCATCGGGCAGGCCAACATGGCGAAGGCCGCGCATGTGGCGGACCAGGATAGTGAGATGTCCAGGATGGAGGACTGGTATTTCCGCCTGGCGGGACCGGACCGGCACAAGGCGGGCGTCGGGGAGCGGTGGGGCGTGGTATGAGCCTGAACCGTGTCATCGTCGCCGTATTCGCAGGGGCCCTGCTCGTGCGGATCCTGTTTAATGTGTACCTGGTGGGGATGGACAATCCCGGCTTCGCCCTCTTTCCCGACGGGGAGGAATATGACGCGCTCGCCCGTTCGCTCACGGCAGGCACGGGATTCGCCGTCGACCAGGCCCCGAACACCTTTCGCCCTCCCGGCTATCCCTTTTTCCTTGCCGCCATCTACGGGCTTGTGGGGCCCAGCTACCCGGCGGTGAAATTTGTGCAGTCGGTGCTCGGGGCACTGACTTGCGTGTTCGTGCTGCTGATCGGAGCGCGGCTGTTCTCATACCGGGTGGGTGTGATTGCGGCATCGATTGCCGCCGTGTATCCGTTTCTCGTCGTGTATACGGGATTTCTGCTGAGCGAGACGTTATTTGTGTTTCTATCGTCGATCTTCTTGTATGCGCTGGTGCGGCTCCGGGAGCACTACAGCGTGCGGTGGGCGGCGGTTGCAGGGTTCATTTTGGGGCTGATGACGGTGACCAGGCCGATGACGCTCCTCCTGCCGGCCCTGCTCCTGGTCTGGGCGTGGATCGAGTTCGGCGACAGGAGACGAGCGGTCATGATCGTCGGGGTCATGGTGGTGATGATGCTGGTTCCGATTGCGCCCTGGGCGGTGCGGAATTACGCGGTGACGAACGCATTCATCCCCATCTCCTCCCACCTGTGGGCTGGCCTGTATGCGGGTAACAATCCTGTGATCTTGCGCGATCCTGAGGCGATCGGTGGGTCCATTCAGCCCGAAGGGGTGGAGGATTATCGTGCCGCGTATCTGTCGTTTATGAGCCATACGCTCCGTCATGAGCCGCTAGAGTTGTTGCGGCTCGAAGGGCACAAGCTAAAACGATTTTGGAGCGTCCTGCCGAAGACGTCGGAGCGGGACCGGATCATCAGCGCCTGCTCGTATGGGCTGCTTCTTCCGCTCTTCCTCGTCGGGATGTACCTCTCCCTCCGGAGCCCGCAGAAGCCGTGGATTTTGTTCGCATGGATTCTGAACTTTTGTCTTGTGACCCTGGTCACGCACGGCTCGACCAGATTCCGGCTGCCGGTGGAGCCGGTGGTGATTCTCTTCGCCTCACTGACCCTGGAGCGGCTGTGGGTGAAGTTTGGTTCTGCGCCGGCCGGCCCAGGCGTGTCGGACGCGAGGTGATGCGATGTGCGGCATAGCCGGCATGTACAATCTGTCGCCGCGCCCCGTTGACCTCGGGTTATTGGAGCGCATGACCCGGGTCCTCGCGCATCGTGGCCCAGACGGGGAAGGCTATGTCTTGCTCGCTCCCCGGGGACAGGGCAAGCCGCTCCCGGTCATCGGCCGGCTCTCGGACTCTCTGCGCTCCACGACCCCTGGCTATACGATTGGATTGGGCCATCGGCGCCTGGCCGTGCTGGACTGTTCCCCGCTTGGCCACCAGCCGATGGCCAGCGAGGATGAGCGGACCTGGATCACGTACAACGGGGAGATCTACAACTACCTCGAACTGCGGGAGGAGTTGCAGGGCCTGGGTCGGCGCTTCCGGTCCACGAGCGATACCGAGGTGATTCTGCACGCCTATCAAGAATGGGGACCGGCCTGCCTGCCACGGCTGAACGGCATGTTCGCGTTTGCCGTCTGGGACGGCGCGCGCGACCGCTTGTTCTGCGCGAGAGACCGACTCGGGATGAAGCCCTTTTACTATCGGGTCGACCGGGAGCGCCTGGCTTTCGGTTCCGAGATCAAGGCGCTGCTGGAGGACGCCGGCCGGCCGACCGCGCCGAATCCCCGCATGGTCCACGATTTTCTGGCGTTCGGGCTGCAAGACCACACCGAGGAGACGTTTTTCGACGGCATCCTGCAGCTCCGCCCCGGGCACTCCCTGTCCGTGGAAGGCGGACGCCTGCATGTCGAGAAGTGGTGGGACCTGGAGCCGTCGGCGCCGCAGGACGCGTTCGACGACGAGTCCGCGATCCGGTCCTTCCGCGCGCTGTTCGACGACACGATCCGCATCCATCTGCGCAGCGACGTGGCGGTGGGCAGCTGCCTGAGCGGCGGCCTCGACTCCTCCTCGATCGTGTGCACGATGCGGCGGTTGCTGGCGCCGGGCCCGCGGCTCCAAACGTTCTCCTCCTGCTTCGACGAAGCGGCCTGCGACGAGCGGCCCTACCTGAATCTCGTGGTCGCGCAGGCCCGCACGGAGAGCGTGGAAATCTTTCCTGACGGCCGCCGTCTGTATGACGAGATGCCGCGCATCCTCTGGTTCCAGGAGGAGCCGTTCGGGGGAACCAGCTACCTGGCCCAGTGGGCGGTGATGCGGGCCGCCGCCGAACACGGCGTCAAGGTCCTGCTGGACGGGCAGGGCGGGGATGAGTTGCTCTGCGGCTATCCCGGCTATTGGGGGTCGTACGGGGGCGATTTGATTCGACGCGGGGACGTGCGACGATTTGCCCGGGAGGCCTGGGCTTATGGAAGGCAGCAGGCCCGGGTGCACCCGACCGTGTACGCCAACTTCGCGCGTGCCCTGCTGCCGCTGTCGGTGGTGGCGCAGGCGCGCGCGTGGCTGAAGGGCCAGGACTTGTGGATGAGTCCGGAGTTCGCCTCGCGGTACGCCGACTCCAGCCGGCATCTGTTGTATGGGGATCGCTTCCCAAGCGCGGTCGAGAATCACGTCGCGGCCTATCTGCAGAGCCACAGCCTGCCGGCCCTGCTGCACCATGAAGATCGCAACGCGATGGCCTTTTCCATCGAGGCCCGGCTGCCCTTTCTGGATGCGCGCCTCGTGGATTTTTCCCTCCGCCTGCCGACCCGGCTCAAGCTCAGAAACGGACGGAGCAAATTTATCCTGCGGGAAGCGATGGCGGGCGTGCTTCCCGACGCGATCCGGCAGCGGACCGACAAGATGGGATTCGTCACGCCGCAGGACCGGTGGCTGCGGGAGACTTTGCGGCCCCAGCTGGAGGAGCTATTCAGCACGCGGGCCTTTGAACAGCGGGGATACTGGGACCCCTCCCGGCTGAGAACGGCCTATCGCGAGTATTGCGAGGGGCGGCATCAGCTCGGCGCCAGCGTGTGGCGATGGGTCAGTCTGGAGTTATGGCACCAACGGTTTTTTCCATGACGCCGGAGGTCCCGGACACTTCTTCCCGTCGGATCAAGGTGATGCTGCTCACGGTCGGACTGGGCGTGGGAGGCACGGAAGGGCAGGTGCTGGAGATCGCGTCACGACTCGATCGCCGCCGCTTCGAGGTCAGCGTCTGCGCGTTGAAAGGCGTGGACGTTCTCGTCCACGAACTGCGCGCGCGGGGAGTCCGGGTCATCACCCTGGACGGGAAAGGCGCGTGGGACGCCCGGGTGCTGTACCGGCTGGCCCGCGTGATTCGTGCGGAGCGGCCTGATGTCATCCATGCGTTCCTGTTCTGGGCGAATTGCATCTCCCGCGTGCTCGGGAGACTCCTGCGGGTCCCCATCCGCATTTCCTCATATCGTGATATCCTCCTGTGGGCGCGATGGCGCAACCGGGTGTGCGATCGCGTGACGGCCGGGTGGGCCCAGGCGGCGACCTGTTGCTCGGAGGCGGTTCGCCGGCTCGCGCTCTCCGAGGTCGGCGGAGACGCGCGAACGTACGTCACGATCCACAATGGCATCGATGTGGCGCGGTTCGATTCCAGCAGGACCATGACGAGAGCGGACGTCGGTCTTCGAGACGGCATTCCGGTGATCGGAACGGTGGGCCGCCTGATCGAGCCGGAGAAGGGGATTGCCGTTCTCTTGCAGAGCGTGGCGCGGCTGGCGGGGCCGCCGGCGCCGCTTGCGTGCCAGCTGCTGATCGTGGGCGACGGGCCGGCCCGCGGGCAGTTGCAGGAGCTCGTGGAGCGGCTGGGGATTTCGTCCCGGGTGGTGTTTGCAGGGATGCGCCGGGACATTGCGGACGTGCTGCCTCTCGTCGACGTCTTTGTCATGCCGTCCCTGTCCGAGGGGTTCGGCATCGCCATCGTCGAGGCCATGGCGGCCGGCCTGCCCGTGGTGGCATCGGACGTCGGGGGCATTCCGGAAATCGTGCAGCATGAGGAAACCGGTCTGCTGGTCCCCCCCGGTGATCCGGCCGCGCTGGCGGCGGCTCTTCACGAGCTCGTCACGCGGCCCGACAGAGCCCGGGCGATGGGCGCGTGCGGCCGGCAGCGGGCCCGCGAGCGGTTTTCCATCGAATCGGCCGTGAAACGGCATGAGGACCTCTATGCAGAGCTCATGGCGCAACGCCTGAATCCGCCACCATGCGCATGACGCCCCTCATTGCCGTCTTTGTCGCCGCCTTTCTCATGCGGTTGTTCTTTAATGTGTACGTCATGGGAATCGATAACGCCGGCATTGAACGCTTTCCAGACGGAAAGGATTATGACGAGCTGGCGCTGGCGCTGGCCGGCGGAACAGGCTACGAGATCAATCAGAGCCCCAACACCTTTCGCCCGCCCGGCTACCCGTTTTTCCTTGCGGCGGTGTATGCGCTGGCCGGCCATAGCTATGCGGTCGTCAAGGTGCTCCAGTCGCTCATCGGTGCGCTGACCTGCGTACTGGTCGTGCTGATCGGGGAACGCCTGTTTTCGAAACGAACGGGTGTGATCGCCGGAGCGATCGCGGCCGTCTATCCCTTTCTTATTCTCTATAGCGGTTTTCTGTTATCTGAGGCATTGTTCGTGTTTCTCTCGATGGTGTTCCTCTACATGCTCATCAGGCTTCGGGGAAACTGGACGTGGTGGGGCGTGGCCCTCGCCGGGTTGGTGTTGGGGCTCATGAACCTCACGCGCCCGGTGGCGCTGCTGCTTCCCGGGCTGCTCTTCTTCTGGCTGTGGGGCGAGTTGGGCGTAAAACGTCGGGCGGCGATGATCGCCGGCCTGTTGGCGCTATGGATGCTGGTGCCGATTGTCCCCTGGACCATCAGGAACTACGTTGCGACCCAGTCGTTCATCCTTATTGACGACCACCATTGGTTGGGTCTGCACATCGGAAATAACCGCACGATTATGGAGATGCCGGACAAGATCGGCGGGTGGCTGGAGCCGGCATTGGTGGAAGGGTCTCGGGACTTCTTCCACGCGGCAGACTACCGGGCCGCCTACTTCTCCTTTATGAGGGACTTGCTGCAGCGGCCGCTGGACCTCCTGCGGCTGGGAGGGTATAAACTGATGAGATTCTGGAGCGTGGTGCCCACGTCTTCGAAAACGACCCCTCGCGATGCCGTGATCAGTATCTTTTCCTATGGACTGCTGCTGCCGCTGGCGTTGCTCGGGGTGGCGCTCTCATTCAGGAGCGTCGAGAAGCCATGGCTGCTCATCGTCTGGACGCTGAACTTCTGTCTCATGTCGCTGATTGCATTCGGCTCGACCCGGTTCAGAGCGCCGGTGGAGCCGGTACTCGTTCTTTTCGGCGCGCTGGCGCTGGAGAGGGTCTGGGCGGCCTGGGCGGCCCGGGGGCGCGCATGAGCCCTGCGCGAAGAGGGCGGCGGTGGCTGTGGGTCGCCGTGATTCTTCTCGTCGCGGCGGCCGCCGCCGTGTTCAGCCTGGACGCGGTGGGGAGGGCGCTGATTGTGGAGGACCCGCTTCACCCGGCCGGCGCGATCCTGGTGCTCGGGGGAGAGACGCGGGAGGGCGATCGCGTGGCGCATGCCGTGCAGCTGTATAAGCAAGGGCTGGCCCCGCTGCTGGTGGTCAGCGGCACGCCGATGGGGTTCCGCACGCATGAGGCGGAAGTCATGCAGCGGCACGCCGAATTCCTGGGCGTGCCGGCGGAGCGCATTCTCGCCGTGAAGCACAACGCCGAGTCCACGCGGGAAGAGGCCGGCATCGTCGTGCCGGTGCTGCGAGGCAGGGGATTGAAAGAGGTGATCCTCGTGACGTCCAACTACCACACCGCCCGCGCCAAGCGGATTTTCACGAAGGCCGCCGGCCTGTCGGGCCCGACGTTTCTGGCGTCACCCGTACATGAAGACAACTTCGAGTCCGAGGGGTGGTGGATGAAACGGCGGCACGCGAAGACCTTCGTCTACGAAGCAATCAAGACGGTCTGGTCAGCCATCGAAGACTGAACGATGTTGTACCTGCTCACCTTCACCCTGGCGCTGTCGCTGGCGCTCTACGGGGTGCCGCTGGCGCGCCGCGCCGCCCTGCGCTTCAATATCGTGGACCGGCCGGACGGGCAGCTCAAGCGGCAGGCCGCGCCGGTCCCCTACTTCGGCGGGCTCGTGGTGTATCTGGCGTTCCTGGTCAGCTTGGCGCTGACCTTTGAGTTCCGGCAGGACGTGCTGGGCCTGGTCCTCGGCGGCACGCTGATGGTCATGCTGGGGCTGATCGACGACTTCGGCGTGCTCACGCCCGGGTCCAAGCTCATCGGCCAGCTCATCGCGGTCTTCGTGCTGATCAGAAGCGGCATCCGCATCGAGATCGTGGCGTTCCCGGAGTGGCTGGACCTCGCGCTGACGGTCCTCTGGATGATCGGCGTCATCAATGCGCTGAACATCATCGACGTCATGGACGGGCTGGCCGGCGGGGTCGGCGTGATCGCCTGCGTCTGGCTGTTTGTCGTGGCCCTCCTCAATCAGGACACGGTGTCCGCGTCGATGCTTGCCGCGCTGGCGGGAGGGCTCATCGGGTTTCTGCGGTACAACGTCCACCCGGCCTCGATCTACCTGGGCGACGCCGGCTCCCTGTTCGTCGGCCTGATGCTCGGGGCGCTGGCCATGACCGGCACGTACACGGCGGTGAATCCCGTGTCCGTGCTGACGCCGGTGCTGATTCTCGGCGTGCCGATCTTCGACACGTTCTTCGTGATGTATATCCGCTGGAGGCGGGGCGTGCCGGTGTTTTGGGGAAGCCCCGACCACTTCGCGTTGCGGCTGCGCCACTGGCGGCTCACGGTTCCGCAGGTCATGCTGGTCAGCTACGGCGCGGCCGTGTTCCTGGGAGGGATCGGGGTCCTCGCGATGTTCGTCTCGCTCGGTGTGGCGGCCGGGCTCATCGGCCTGGCGGCGATCCTCGCGCTTGTCGCGGCGCTGTTGCTCAAGCGCGTGGACATGGCCAAGCCGGCGGAGCGCCCGCTGCGTCCGGTCGGCACGGACGCGAGGGTGCCGTGATTCTCATCATCGGGGCCGGCCTCGCGGGCCTCAGCACGGCATACCACCTCGGCGACCGCGCGTCTCGCGTGGTGGAGAAGGAGCTGGAGGCGGGGGGCCTCTGCCGGTCCTACCAGATGGACGGCTTCACTTTCGACATGACCGGCCACCTGCTGCACTTCCGCCAGGCCGAGATCAAGGCCCTGGTGGAGCGCCTGCTGGCCGGACGTTTGGAGAAGCACAGCCGTCGGTCCTTTATCTACTCCCACCGGACCTACACGGAATACCCGTTTCAGGTGAACACCTACGGCCTGCCGCCCGAGGTGGTGCGCGAGTGCCTGCTGGGCTTCATCGCCACGCTGACGAGCTCCGCCGTGACGCCGCCGGCGGACCGTTCGTTCAAGGCCTGGATCCTCGAGAACCTCGGCGAGGGCATGGCCCGGCACTTCATGGTGCCGTTCAATGAGAAGCTGTGGCAGGTGCCGCTGGACGAGCTGACGTCGGACTGGGTGTCCTGGCTGGTGCCCAAACCTGAACTCAAGGACGTGATCAACGGCGCGCTGGGCATCAAGGACAAGGCGTTTGGGTACAATCCCTCGTTCCTGTATCCGGCGCAGGGCGGGATCGCCGCTCTGCCCCAGTCGTTCCTGCCGGGCGTGCGCGACATCAGCTATGGCCGTGAGCTGGTCGAGGTGGACACGCAGCGCCGCCGGGCCACGTTTCAGGACGGGCGGGTGGAGGACTACGAGACGCTCGTCTCGACGATCCCGGTGCCCGAGCTGGTCCGCCGATGCACCGACCTGCCGCAAGCGATCCGTGACGCCGCGGAGGGCCTGCGGTGCGTGTCCGTCTATAACGTCAACCTCGGCGTGGCGCGGGAGCGGGTCTCCGACCACCACTGGATTTATTTTCCCGAGCCGGAGTATCCCTTCTACCGGGCCGGGTTTCCGATGAACTTTTCCCCCGCGCTGGGGCGTCCGGGATGCAGCTCGCTGTACGTCGAGATCTCGCATCAGCCGACGGAGACCACGCCGTCCCCCGAGCTGATCCGGCGGATCCGCGCGGGGATGGAGAAGGCCGGGATCTTCCGGTCGGACGATGAGATCGTGGTGGCGGACGTCAAGGACATCCGGTACGCGTATGTCCTGTTCGACCGGCACCGGGCCCGCGCCCTGCCGGCGATCCTGGAGGAACTGAAACGCCGCGGGATCCATTCGATCGGGCGCTACGGGCGCTGGGAGCACACGTCCATGGAGGATGCCATCGCCCAGGGCAAAACGCTGGCGGAGACATTGAGAGCGTCCTGAATGAAGACGACGGTCTGCACCATCATCACCATGCTGGAGCTGGGAGGGGCCCAGGAGGTGGCGCTCTTCACGGTGGCAAACCTGGACCGCGCGCGGTTCCAGCCGGTGCTGCTCACCGGTCCAGGCGGGCTGTTGACGGACGAGGCAAAGGCCCTGCCGGGCGTGGCCGTGGAGATCGTGCCCTCATTGGGACGCGCCATCCGCCCGTTCCGGGACGCCTGCGCGCTGGTGGAGCTGGTCCGCCTGCTCCGGCGCCGGCGCCCGTCCATCGTGCACACGCACAGCTCCAAGGCGGGGATTCTGGGCCGTTGGGCGGCCTGGCTCGCCGGCGTGCCGGTTATCGTGCATACCATCCATGGATTCGGCATCACGCCGAGCCAGCCGGCCTGGCTGCGTGGCCTGCTGATCGGGCTGGAACGGCTCACGGGCCTGATCACCACGCACTGGGTCGCGGTGGCGAGCGTCAATATCGATGAGGGCGTCCGGTGGAAGTTTTTTCACCGGGAGCGCGCCACTATCATCCGGCCCGGCATCGATCCGCGGCCGTTCCAGGCGCCGCTTTCACAGCAGGAGCGGGAGCGGGTACGCGCGGAGTTGGGCGCGGCGTCCGGCGACGAGCTGGTCGGCATGGTGGCGTGCCTCAAGCCGCAGAAGGCCCCGCTGGACTTCGTCGCGGTTGCGGCTCGCGTGTACGCGCGCCGGCCGTCGGTCCGCTTCGTGCTGATCGGCGACGGCGAGCTGCGTCCCGCAGTCGAAGCCCGGATCCGCGCGGATGGGTTGGAAGACCGGGTCCGTATCGTCGGGTGGCGGCGGGACGTGCCGACCGTGATGCGCGCTCTCGACGCGTTCCTGCTGACCTCGCACTGGGAAGGACTGGCGCGGGTGCTGCTGGAAGCACGGGCGGCGGCGGTGCCGGTCGTCGCCACGCGGGTCGGGGGCGCCGAAGAGGCAATCACGGACGGGCGCCATGGACGGCTGTGCGAGCCCGGCGATATTGAAGGCCTGGCTGATCGCCTGTGCGAGGTCTTGACGGCCTGCGGCGAGGGAGCGCCGGGCCGTGAAGGAGACGATTTGCCGGCTGAGTTTGAAAGCCGTGAGATGGTGCGGCGGGTTCAGCAACTGTATGATAAACTATTGCTCGATCTGTCCAAAGAACATCTTGCAGGGAAACCAACCGATTTAGCCGGGAGGGCATAGTGAAGGTTCCGTTGCTGGACTTGAAGGCGCAGTACCGGCCGATCCGCGCCGAGATCCTGGCCGCGTTGGAAGCGGTCTGCGACGAGCAGGCCTTCATCCTGGGGGCACGCGTGGCCGACCTGGAAACAGACATCCAGGGGTACGTCGGCGCGAGCCACGCCGTCGGCGTGGCCTCCGGGACGGACGCCATCCTGCTGGCCCTCATGGCCGTCGGCGTGGGCCCCGGCGACGAGGTGGTGACGGTTCCGTACACGTTTTTCGCCACGGCCGGGTCCATCTCCCGCCTGGGCGCGAAGCCCGTGTTCGTGGACATCAAGCCGGACACCTACAATCTGGACCCGGCGCTCCTCGAGTCCGCCGTGACGCCGAAGACCAAAGCCGTGATGCCGGTGCATCTGTACGGCCAGTGTGCGGAGATGGAGCCCATTCTGGCGGTTGCGGACAGGCGGAAGATTCCCGTGATCGAGGACGCGGCCCAGGCGATCGGGGCGGCCCGGCGGGGCCGCCCGGCCGGCACGCTCGGCCAGGCCGGGTGCTTCAGCTTCTTTCCCTCCAAGAACCTGGGCGGGTTCGGGGACGGCGGCATGGTGACGACGAACGATCAGGCGCTGGCCGACCGCGTCCGTATGTTACGGGTCCACGGCAGCCGCGTGAAGTATGTCCACGAGGTGATCGGCATGAACAGCCGGCTGGATGCGCTGCAGGCCGCCGTCCTGCGCATCAAGCTCACGCACCTGGAGGAGTGGACGAAGGGCCGGCAGCGCAACGCCGCGCGCTATGACTCGCTGTTCAAGGACGCCGGCCTGCTCGACCGTGTGACGCTGCCCGCGGTCACGGCCGAGAACCGTCACGTGTACAACCAGTACGTCGTCCGCGTCCCCCGGCGGGATCAGCTCCGAGCCTTCCTGCAGGAGCAGGGGGTGGGGACTGAAATCTACTACCCGGTGCCACTGCATCTCCAGGTCTGCTATAAGGATCTTGGCTATCGCGAGGGCTCGTTCCCGCAGTCGGAGCGCGCGGCCAGGGAGACGCTGGCCCTGCCCATCTTCGCCGAACTCACCGCCGATCAGCAGGCCTACGTCGTCGAGCGTATCAAGAAATTCTTTGCCTCCTGAGCCGGCCATGTCGACTACGCTCGCCATCGTCATTCCAGTCTACAACGAGCAGGGAAACCTCCCCGAGTTACGGCGCCGGCTGACCGAGGTGTGCGACGGACTGGAAGGATTTGCGTGGCAGGTGATCTATGTCGATGATGGCAGTCGCGACGGGTCGGTCAAGATGATGCTGGAGCAGAATAAGGACGATCCACGGTTCACGCTCCTGCAGCTGTCACGGAACTTCGGGCCGTATCCCGCCCTCTCGGCGGGGTTGGCCCATGCGGACGCTGATGTGGTGATCACCATGGACGGAGACCTGCAGGACCCGCCGGAAGTGATCCCCGATCTGCTGGCGGCATGGCAAAGCGGTGCTCAGGTGGTGTTCGCGAACCGTCGCACGCGCCAGGAGCGGGGCCTGCGCCGTCTCGGCATCGAGGCGTTCCATAAGCTGTTCGCTCTGCTGAACGATTTCAACATGGCGGCCAATTCCGGCATCTTTGGACTGCTCGATCGCCAAGCCGTCGGGGAGTTCAACAATCTCCTGGAAAGAAACCGGTTCGTGCCGGGCTTGCGCTGGTGGATCGGATTCGAACAGCGGACGATCCATTACGATCGCCGGGATCGGGCGGCGGGCGAGTCGAAGCAGAGTCTCGATCGGCTGCTGTGCCTTGGCTTGGACGCCATTTTCAGTTTCTCTTATAAGCCGCTCAGGCTGATGGTCATCATGGGATTCTGTATCAGCACCGTCGGCGCTTTCCTCACGGCAGGCTACGTGATCAAACGGCTGGTTGGTGTGGAGCAGGCGCCCATCGGGTTCACGACGCTCGTGACCCTCATTTTGTTTCTCGGAGGCATTCAGCTTCTTGCCATCGGCTTGCTGGGCGAATACCTCGGACGGATCTACGATGAGGTGAAACAGCGGCCGCTGTACATCGTGAAGCGTCGTACCGGAGTCGGCCTCCCGCCCCAGGCGGTCGCGCCCCCCGAGCAGAGATCAACGCCCGGCTGACGCCCGGTGCCGTGAATGGCTCTGCCGAATGAGACATCCTCCTGGCGCCGGCGGGCGATCCGCTTCGCCACCGGTTTTCCCATGGCGGTGTTCCTGGTCGTGCTGTACTGGGGCATGGGGGTCAGCAGCCAAGTCGACAAGTCCCCGACATTCGACGAAGTCGCTCACCTGACGGCAGGCTATACCTACTGGCTGGCCAACGACTACCGGCTCCATCCCGAGAACGGTGTTCTGCCGCAGCGCTGGGCGGCTCTGCCCCTGTACGTCGGCGAGCACCGTGTCCCCTCTCTCGATCAGCCATCCTGGTGGAAGTCGAACGTCTGGGCAATCGGGGAACAGTTTTTCCATCGCGAGGGGAACGATCTGGACGCCATGCTCCTGCAAGGACGGGCCATGATCGCCCTCCTGGGTCTGGGGCTGGGACTGGTGGTCTATGGTTGGTCCCGCTCGTTATTCGGGCCGATAGGAGGGATGATCTCGCTGCTCCTCTATACGTTCTGCCCGACGATACTGGCGCATGGCAGTCTGATCACCTCCGATATGGCGATTGCGCTGATGCTGACGGTGTCCATGTGGTGTCTCTGGCAGTTGTTGCACCGCGTGTCCTGGTACCGCGTGCTGGGAACCGGCTTGGTCCTGGGTCTTCTTGTTGTGTCGAAGATGTCGGCTGTCCTGGTTCTGCCCATGGCGCTCCTGCTCCTGGTTGTCCGTTTGTGCGCGAAACGACCACTTCTTGTGGAGATCGGCTCTTCGCACCAGGTTGAAGGGACAACGACAAAGCTGGCGGTTTTTGCGGGTGTGGGCATGGCGCTGGTCCTCATCGCAGCAGTGGTGACCTGGGGGGCCTATGGTTTTCGCTACTCCGCGTTCAACGTGTACGAGCCCGGCCGCGACAGTCTGAGCAGAGGATGGGATGCGGTTGTAAGCGGAACCGGGCCAATCGGGAGTGCGGTCGAGTTTGCGCGCGAGCATCGGGTGCTGCCCGAGGCCTACTTATTCGGGTTCGGGGCCGTCATCCAGAACGCCCAGGCGCGGGTGGCGTTTTTGAACGGCGAGCACGGTCTGACGGGATGGTGGTATTTTTTTCCGTACGCGCTGCTCGTGAAGACGCCGGTTCCGGCGCTCATCCTGCTGGCCTGCGCGATGATCGGCGCCGCCCTGCATTTCCGCTCAGAGTCCGAGCGGCGGGCCTGCGCCGAGTGGGTGCCGATCATCGAAGGGCTCTATCAGACTGCGCCGCTTTGGGTCCTGCTCCTGGTGTATTGGGCGTTTGCGCTGACCAGTAACTTGAACATCGGACACCGCCATCTGTTGCCGACGTACCCGGCCATGTTCATCCTGGCTGGTGCGGCGTCCTATTGGTGTGCGATGCGGTATCAGATCGCGCATGTCGCGCTGGGCGCTATCCTTGTCTGGCATCTGCTTGAGTCCGTCAGTATCCGTCCTCATTATCTGGCGTATTTCAATCGGCTCGACGGAGGGCCGAGCCAGGCCTATCGTCATTTGGTGGACAGCTCGCTTGATTGGGGGCAGGATCTGCCCGGCCTTAAACGGTGGCTCGATCAGCAGGGCCTGAGCGGACAAGCCGTGACCCCTGTCTATCTTTCCTATTTCGGAACCGGCAACCCGGACTATTACGGGATCGACGCGATTCTCCTGCCGGGGTTTTCCCCGCGCCTGCTGAACGAGCGGGCCCCCCTTGCCGGCGGTGTGTATTGTGTCAGCGCCTCTATGCTGCAATCGGTGTATCTGCACGCCAGGGGCGCATGGGTCCCCGCATATGAACAGGCGTATCGTGAGGTTCTCGCCGATGTGGAACGGTACAATCGGACGAGCAGCAACAGCGAGGCTCGTCTCCGGTTGGTCAGTGAAAAAGGGGAAGGCTTCTGGAAGAACCGGTTCAAGAGATACTCGCAATTGCGTACCGCCCGCCTGATGGCCTATCTCCGCCAGCGGGAGCCCGACGACCAGGTCGGCTATTCGATTCTGATTTACCGTCTCTCGGACCAGGATATTCAGCACGCGCTCGATGGGCCGCTGGCGGAACTCTCGGGGCGCGCCCTCCGCTGACCGCCCGGCGCCCAGCGGAATCCGGGACTATTGCGCCAACGCTTCCCTACAAGTTCCTGAACTGTCGCATCCTTCTACACTGCCCCGTCCTGCTCTGTATCATTTCTCAGCAGCTCACGGCTTTGTATACGGATGGGTTCCCGTAACTGTTTGAATCATATCCCTTTTACATCTTAGCTTGCGCGGCACTTCTTTTGCGTTTCTATTGTGTGGAGAACAACATCATCTCACTATGTATATGAAGGAGGGTCATCCAATGGCGGCTGAAGATAATGGATATTCGGCAGGAGCGGTAGGGTTTGCTTTTTTAGCAGGGGCTGTTATCGGCGTCGGGGCGGCGTTGCTGTTGGCTCCCCAGTCGGGGGCGGAAACCAGGAAGCTGCTCAAAACTTATGCCGAGAGGGCCGAGGAGGAAGTGCGGGAGAAGGCCAAAGAGGCCAGGGAGACCATGGAGACGGCCATCGGACAGGGCAGGCAGTTTATCAATGAAAAGAAGTCGGTCCTGGCCGCAGCCTTCGAAGCGGGCAAGGAAGCCGTGAAGCAGCGCGTGAGCTGAGCCGGCTGAAAGGAGGCAGTGGGTGTCGTTGTTAAAGAGAAAGAAAACGCAGCCGGTTTCGACAAAGCCGGGATCACCCCCTGCCGATCTGCACAGGTGGATCGCCAAACGCGCCTATGAACTCTTTGAAGAGAACGGCTGCGTGGACGGAAATGACATGGATCACTGGCTGGAGGCGGAACGCGAAGTCAGGGAACACCAGCCGGCAGCCTAGCGGTCAGCTATTTCCTCCAGGCCGCAGGCGCTATGACAATCACGCTAGGTTGCAATAGGCGAAGCGGCTGACACCCTGAGTTCGCGTACGGCAACAGGTTCCTGCTTGCCTTTGAGCGTAAGTGAGCGCGCCTCTAGCTCCCCATAACGGCCGGCGACGGCGGCATAGACGGTTTCGCTTATCAGGATCGTGCCCGCCGCGGCCTGCGACTGGATGCGGCTGGCCACGTTGACCGTGTCGCCGATCGCGGTAAAGTCCACCACACCTT
Source organism: Nitrospirales bacterium (assembly GCA_030648395.1). GTDB lineage: Bacteria > Nitrospirota > Nitrospiria > Nitrospirales > NS-4 > SCTG01. The sequence continues at coordinate 17,169 of JAUSHW010000044.1, forward strand.
CGGAGCCCACGTTGCCGACGAAGGCGGGTCCGGCATGGATGCCTACGCCCAACGGCAACCACGGCCCGTCCGGCGTTCCATACCCGACGCTCCGCAACAGCGCCGCCCCCGCCCGTACGGCCATGTCCCGATAGCCGGGTCCGGCGACGCCCGGAATAAACAGGGCCATGACCGAATCGCCCAGGAATTTATCAATGATGGCGTCGTGGTCGATCAGCACCCGGGTGGCTGCCTGGTAGAAGCGGTTCATCAACGTCGCCACAGCCTGGCCGGGCATTTGCTCGACCAGTGAGGTGTAGTTGCGGACATCCGCGAACAGGACGGCGATGTCCACCTCGGCGCCACCAGGCGGCATTCGTTCGCAGCACCACGTACACAAGCGCGGGTTTTTGCGCGAGGGGCTCCAGCCCAGGAAGCGAAGCGGCAGTCCGAATCCCGCAAACGGCACGAAACAGATTTTACAGCGCGGGGAGGCAGGCACGAGAGGAAAGAGCCGGCGGGCCAGGTGTTCCAGCCGATGGCCCTTCACCAAGTGGTCACGCCACCAAGCCTCATCGCGCTGTTGTGATTGTGTCATCACGGTTTGAAGTGATTGGAACAATATACTTGGCACTACGGAATGTCCAACGAAAGAGATTTAAACTCCACGTTCTTTCAGCCGCGCACCGATAAGTCGCAATGCGCCTTCGGTGCGCTTGGTGATATTGCGGTCCTTGCCGCAGAGGGCGATGAAGGCCTTCAGATCGTCCAGGGTGTCCAGGTCGCGACACTCCGGCAACAAGCCCAGCGACAAGCCCGCCGCCTCGACCTTCTTCTTCGTCTCCGCGAACACCGACGCCGTGCTCCAGGCGATGCCGTCGAACAAACCAGGAATCATTTTCCGCAGGCCGATCAAGTAGTACCCGCCGTCGGTCGTCGGACC
>JAUSHW010000048.1 GCA_030648395.1 Nitrospirales bacterium
CTCAGCCCGGTCAATGAAAGGAAGCCCGTCCATTCCTTTCGCGCAATCCCTGGTGTGCAGGTAGCTCCGGGCGTCGACCAGAATCAAATCCGTCTTGCCCTGTTGAAGCAGGGCCCGGACGATCCGATTTCCGATAAAACCGCAGGCGCCTGTTACAAGAAGGCTCATCTATCCTTAGTAAAGCATATCTTTTCGGACGTTTCCATTGCCGGGCCGGTCTCCCTATTCCGCACAGAGCGCATCGGTCAGCGCCGCGAATTCCGCGATGCTCAACGTTTCGGCGCGCCGCCGAGGGTCAATGCCGGCGGCGTCAAGCGCGGCGGCCGTTCGCACCGCCTCGAAGCCTTCATCGCGCAGCGAGTTCGGCAGGGCCTTGCGCCGGTGGGCAAACCCCCCGCGCACTACCTTGAAAAACAAACCCTCATCGCGGACCGCAACCCTTGGCCGCCCCAGGGGGGTCAGCGCCACCACAGCCGATCCCACTTTCGGCTGCGGGCGAAAGCACGAGCCCGGCACCTTGAAGGCCACGCGCACGTCGCACCGGAACTGCGCCGCGACCGACAGCACGCCGTAATCCCTGCCTCCGGGCGCCGCGGCGAGACGCGTGGCCACTTCCCCCTGCAGCATCAGCACCATGCGGTCCACGCGTGAGCCCTGTTCCAACAGCCGGAACAGAAGGGGCGTGGAGACATAGTACGGCAGATTGGCGACCACCAGAAACGGGCTGGGTATCTGCGCATAGTCGAACGTGACGGCATCGCCTTCGATGAGCCGAAAATTGGAGCGCGCGCCGAACGTCTCGCGAAGAGGGCCGCACAGCGCGGTATCCAACTCGATCGCGATCACCAGCCCGGACGCCTCCAGGAGCGCTTCCGTGAGGATGCCCCGGCCGGGCCCGATCTCAAGAACTGTTTCGCCTGGCTGCAACTGCGCCGACCGGACGATTTTACGGACGATGTTCTTGTCGATCAGAAAGTTCTGTCCGAGGGGCTGTCGCGCCATTAGCAGGATTTGTTCCGAGCGAATGTCGCAGCAAGACGGATCGCTTCGAGGAGGCTGCCTTCGTCCGCCAGCCCCTGGCCGACGATGTCATAGGCGGTGCCGTGGTCCACGGAGGTCCGAATGATCGGCAGTCCCACCGTGATGTTGACCGACGTGCCGAAGGCGGCGAGCTTCAGGGGGATCAGTCCCTGGTCGTGGTACATGGCCACCACCGCGTCATACTTGCCGCGGGCCGCCTGCCCGATGAGCGTGTCCGCAGGCAGCGGCCCGACTGCGGGAAACCCCTGCGCGCGGGCTCTCGCAACGCCGGGCCCAATGGCGGTGCGCTCTTCAGTCCCGAACAATCCGCCCTCGCCGCCATGGGGATTGAGGGCCGCCACCGCGATCCGCGGCCGCTTGATGCCGAACAGCGTGGTCAGGCCCAGGTGACACAACCGGATCGCCCGCTCGATGCACTCAGGCGTCAGGAGTTTCGGCATATCCTTGATCGCGACGTGCGTCGTGGCAAACAGGAAGCGCAACGGCCCGCCGACGATCATCATGCCGACCTCTTTGGCGCCCGTCAGCTCGGCCAGCATCTCGGTATGGCCCGGATAGGAATAGCCGGCGAGGTTGATCGCTTCCTTGTTGATGGGCGCGGTCACGATGCCGGCAATGCGTCCTTCCAGCGCCAGGCGGACCGCTTCCTTGATGTAGAGCGCCTGTGCCGCACCGGTCTCCTTCGAGACGCGGCCGGGTGCGAAGGGGCCGAGCAGTTCCGACAGCGGGTCCAGAACGAAAATCACGCCGGGCGGCGTCGCAGCATCCAGGACAGTCGCGGGACGGATTTTGACCCGAGCCTTCAACTGACCGGCGACCTTGGCCAGCACCTCGGGCGAGCCGATCACCACCGGACGGCAGAGCCGCCGGACCAGCGGCCGCGCCAGCGCCTTGACGATCACCTCCGGCCCGATCCCCGCCGGATCGCCCATCGTAATGCCGAGAATCGGCTTCTCGTTCTTATTTCGCGATTTCACCATCGCCACATTGTACAGGTTCGTCCGGTTCTTAAAGTTACTTCGCCCACTGATAGCGCACTTTCAGCCCGTTGAGCTGATTGTATCCTACAATTTTTTCGTGTTGGAGTCGGCCAACCACGATTCCCGGTGCAATGCCCATGGACTCGGCAAAGGACTTCACAGCCTGCGCACTCTTCAGTTGAGTCAATTCGGTTGATTTGCCGGGTGGGATCAAAAGGTTCGCGGCGAAACGATCGGCTTCCTCCTCCGCCGGGCCTTTTCCATGGTTATGGTTAAGGTCAATAAACGCCTCCTTTTTCCCGCCTAGAAGGATGTGGCCTGCCTCATGAAAGAATGTAAACCAGAATTGGTCGTTGGTCTTATAGCGAAGGCTCAGTTGGATCATCGCTTTCTCGGAAGTCAACCATCGCGTTGCCCCACTCACGGGAACATTTTTGATCTCCGGGATCAGTACGACGGCAACCCCGGCCCCCTCGCAGAGCGCCTTCATCTTTGGGACAAAGACCTCCGGCTGCTCCACCGTGAAGCCTCGGATCTGATCGAGAGCGGCCCTGAACTTGGCCCTGTCGAACGGGTGATACGGGACCGCTCTCGCCTCCAGTTCTCCCAAGCGGAGCCACGCAGCCATGGCTTCGGGTTTCCCCAAAAACACAGACGACTTGCGGTAGACAACGGCCGGACTCAGCCAGACATTCTTCCAGGCCTCCACATCGGCAACTCCGAAAAAGCCCAACACCGACCTCAGTGTCAGGACCCGGTCCCGTTGCTTTTCGATTTTTTTACGCTTGACCAATTCAGCCGTGGGGACCTTTTTCAGCCAGGCCAATTCATTCTCCAGGCGCTTTCTCTCCGCCAGCTTGGCCAGTTGTTCACGATAGTTCACCTCCAGGTTGTTCCACATCCGCGCCGGCACGCCGGTGACTTTTTCCAGGCCGATAGCCGTCTCGTGAGTGATCGGTGCGATCCCTTGGATGATCTGGTTGATGTGTTTCGGCGAGAGTCCGGTCCTCGTCGCCAGATCCCGTTGATCCATCCCAAGAGTATCAATCGTCTCCTGGAGTGTGCGGCCCGGC
>JAUSHW010000055.1 GCA_030648395.1 Nitrospirales bacterium
AGGGCCTTGCGCCGCTGCGTCGCCCCTGGATCGTCGAACGCGGTGACGTTGAGGAACTGCCCGCCGTCTCTTCCGAGTACGGACGCGCGCGCCTCGCCGATCCCAGGCTGGACGCGCTGCGCTTCGCGCACCTCCGCAAGCCGCTGCGCGCCCAACCCGGCCGCAACGTCACGCAGATGCACTACGCCCGCAAGGGGATCATCACCCCCGAAATGGAGTTCATCGCCATCCGCGAGAATCTCAAGCGACAGGCCGCGATGGACCAGGGCAACGGGAACGGCAAGGGGAACGGCCACGGCCCGAATCGCCTGATCTCCCAACATCCGGGAAACTCATGGGGCGCCGCCATTCCGGCCGAGATCACGCCGGAGTTTGTCCGCGACGAGATCGCCCGGGGCCGTGCGATCATCCCATCGAACATCAATCACCCCGAGATCGAGCCGATGATCATCGGGCGCAACTTCCTGGTGAAGATCAACGCCAACATCGGCAACTCCGCCGTGGCGTCGTCCATCGAGGAGGAAGTGGAGAAGATGATCTGGGCCGTGCGCTGGGGCTCGGACACGGTCATGGACCTCTCCACCGGCAAAAACATCCACGAAACGCGGGAATGGATCATCCGTAACTCGCCGGCCCCCATCGGCACCGTGCCCATCTATCAGGCGCTGGAAAAAGTCGGCGGCAAGGCCGAGGACCTGACATGGGAGATCTATCGCGACACCCTCATCGAGCAGGCGGAGCAGGGCGTGGACTACTTCACCATCCACGCGGGCGTGCGGCTGCGCTACGTCCCCCTCACGGCCGGCCGCGTCACCGGCATCGTCTCGCGCGGCGGGGCCATCCACGCCAAATGGTGCCTGGCCCATCACCAGGAGAATTTCACCTATACGCACTTCGAGGAGATCTGCGAGATCATGACGGCCTACGACGCCTCCTTCAGCCTCGGCGACGGCCTGCGGCCCGGCTCGATCGCGGACGCGAACGACGAGGCGCAGTTCGCGGAACTGGAGACCCTGGGCGAGCTGACGAAGACCGCCTGGCAGCACGAGGTCCAGGTCATGATCGAGGGCCCCGGCCACGTGCCGATGCACATGATCCAGGTGAACATGGAAAAGCAGCTCAAGGAATGCCACGAGGCGCCGTTCTACACGCTGGGCCCGCTCACGACCGACATCGCGCCCGGCTACGACCACATCACCTCCGGCATCGGCGCGGCCATGATCGGCTGGTTCGGCTGCGCGATGCTCTGCTACGTCACGCCCAAGGAGCACCTGGGCCTGCCCGACAAGGAGGACGTGAAGGTCGGCGTCATCACCTACAAGATCGCCGCCCACGCGGCCGACCTGGCCAAGGGGCATCCCGGCGCGCAGGCGCGGGACAACGCGCTCTCCAAGGCCCGCTTCGAATTCCGCTGGGCGGACCAGTTCAACCTCTCGCTCGATCCCGATACGGCCAAGTCGTTTCACGACGAGACACTCCCGCAGGATGCCGCGAAGACGTCGCATATCTGCTCGATGTGCGGGCCCCACTTCTGCTCGATGAAGATCACCGAGGACGTGCGGCAGTACGCCGAGGAGAAGGCCCTGGACGCGCAGACCGCGCTCCAGATCGGCATGAAGGAAAAAGCGGAGGAGTTCAAGAAAACGGGGTTGGAAATCTATCGGTAGGGGCGGTTCGCGAACCGCCCCTACATGAGGAAAATACATCATGGCGAATAAATGGACGGCGCCCCTGCGGGAGCGCGACATCACCCGACAGATCGCCCGTGAATACTTTCAGGAATTCGACCGGCTCATCGAGAGCGATGTCATCATCGTGGGCGCGGGACCGTCTGGACTGCTGTGCGCGCGGGATCTCGCCGCGGCCGGCTACAAGACCCTGATCATCGAGCAGGCGCTGTTTCTGGGCGGCGGGTTCTGGTCCGGCGGATACTTGATGAACAAGGCGACGATCTGCGCGCCCGCCGACAAGATTCTGGACGAGCTCCATATCCCGGCCAAGCACATCAAGGAATGCGAGGGCATGTTCATAGTGGACCCGCCCCACGCGACCGCCAAACTGATCGCCGCGGCCTACGACGCGGGCGTCAAAGTGCTCAACCTGACCAAGGTCATTGACCTCATCCTGCGCCGGGAGAACATCCTGGAGGGCGTCGTCGTGAACTGGTCGCCGGTCGAGCACGCGGGCCATGACGCCGTGCACGTGGACCCGATCGCGCTCGAGTCCAAAATCGTGGTGGACGCCACCGGCCACGACGCCGCCGTCGTCGCGCTCCTGAGCCGGCGCGGGCTGCACAAGGCGGTGCCAGGCAACGGCGCCATGTGGGTGGAGCGCTCGGAGGAGCTCGTCGTGGAGAACACCCGCGAGGTCTATCCCAACTGCTTTCTGGCCGGGCTCTCGGTGTCCGCCGTGGACGCATCCCCGCGCATGGGCCCGGCCTTCGGCGCCATGCTGCTCTCCGGACGGCGGGCGGCCGAGCTTGTGAAAAAGAAGCTCAAGCAGGAATAGCGCATTCCAAACGGACCCCCCGCTTATGAACTGGCTCATGAAAGACATGCCCCCGGGCAGCAATCCGATGGGGCCCGAGGACGACCAGAAGGCCGCCTGGGATCTGTTCCGGAAAGCGTATGCGCGCCAGATGAAGGGCGAGTTCGACGAGGCCGTCAAGCTCTACACCGACTCCATCGAGCTGTACCCGACCGCGGAAGCCTACACATTCAGGGGCTGGACCTACAGCTTCATGGGCCAGCTCGACGAGGCAATCGAGGACTGCCACCGCGCCATCACGGTGGACCCCGATTTCGGCAACCCCTATAACGACATCGGCGCCTATCTGATCGAGAAAGGACAGCTCGACGACGCGATCGAGTGGCTGGAGCGGGCGACGCGCGCCAAGCGATACGAAAGCCCTGCATTCCCGCACCTGAACCTGGGACGCGTGTACGAGAAAAAGCGGAACTGGGACAAGGCCATCGACTGCTATCAGAAAGCGCTGAAGATCAATCCCCAATACGATCTGGCCCAGAAAGCCTTTACCAGGCTCCGGGCCATGATGAATTAGCCATGGATAACAAGACTATTCTCGTCGCCGTGAGCGACGTCTTTTTCTATACCAAACTCCGGGACGCGCTGAAACCGCAGGGCTATCTGCTGGAGAAGGCACGGACCCAGGACGAGATCTCCGAGAAGGCCGGCGCGCTCCGTCCGGCGGCGGTGATCCTGAACATCAACGACGAAACGCTGGACGCCTTCAAGGCGCTGGAGGCCCTCAAGGGCGATGACCGGTCGAAGACGATCCCGATCCTCGCGTTCGCCAACCACGAGGAAGTGGACAACTGGAAGCGCGCCCAGCAACTGGGAGTCACCAAGATCGTGTCCCGAAATGAATTCTCCGCCAGAACGCTGCAGCTGGTCCAGGAGGTGGTGGGCGTGGGAGGCGTGCCCGCGGCATGAAGCATTCGCGCCTGTACGATGACCATGTGAAACGCGGCGCGGCGTTCATGGAGCAGAACGGCTGGGACGTGCCCGCGCATTACGGTCACGCCGAGGCAGAGCACGCAGCCGTGCGGCGCGGCGTCGGGATCATGGACCTCTCCCAGCGCGGGAAGATCCGCGTCACCGGCGACGACCGGGTGAAGTGGCTCCAGAGCATCATCAGCAACGACATCCTGCCCCTCGCGACGGGCCAGGGCATCTGCTCAAGCGCCCTGACGCATAAAGGACGGATGCTGTCCTACTTCCGGGTGTATCAACTCGGCGAGAGCCTGATGCTGGAGGACGCGGGGGAAATCGGCGATACGACGTTTTCGGTACTGCGCAAGTTCCTGCTGTACGGCACCAAGGCCAAAATGGAGAACTGCGCCGAAAGCTGGGGGCTCCTGCTGGTCAGCGGCCCCAGGGCGTTCGATCTTGTAAAGAACGTATTCGGCAAGGATCTGGCGGCTCTGCAGCCCCTCTCGTTTGTGACTCAGGAGATCGGCGGGCACAACGCCCTGCTGATCCGATCGGAAGAAACCGGCGGGCACGACGCAGAAATTCTCATCCCGGCCGACGGCCTCAAAGCGGCGTGGGACAGTCTGTGGGCGGCCGGGGCGGCAATGGGCTTGGCACCCTTCGGCGCCCACGCACTGGAGACCCTGCGCATGGAAGCCGGCATCCCCAAGGCCGGCCCCGACCTCAACGAAAATATCGTCCCTCCGGAAGCCAACCTGGAAGGCAAGGCCTTCAGTTTGACCAAGGGCTGCTACCCGGGACAGGAGGTGGTCGCCCGGATGGACACCTACGGCTCGGTGCGGAGGCGCATGGTCGGCCTTGTCCTGGAGAACGCCGTGGCTCCCCCGCCTGGCGCCAAACTTTTCAGCGGAGAGCGCGAGGTGGGCTGGATCTCCAGCGCCGTGCGGTCGCCGGCGCTCGGCAAGGTCATTGCGTTCGGGTTTCCGCTTCGCGATTTCACGCCGCCCGGCACGGCCCTGAGCGTCGAAATCAACGGCGAGCGGAAAGCCGCCACCGTCCACGCCCTGCCGTTCGTCAAAAGCTCCTAGCCTTTCAGGATTTGATTGACAATCTTTGCCTCTCGCTGTAGCTTTCATCCGTAACTTTCCCGATAAGAGCGCCGGAGGGCCCCCGTGAGCATTATCCTCTACATCCTGGCCATTCTTGTCTTCCTTGCAGGCACTGTGGACTTCGCATTGTTTCTGTCAAAAAATCCGGACGGCCTGCCGCTTGGACTGGTTGGAGTCACCGCCTGGTGGATTGTTGGCAGCGCGATCTTGGTGAAAGCTATCCTGAGCAGGCGGAAAGCAACGACCGGTTCTTCCGACGGCGCACAGTCGGCCAATGCCGATTATGCCGGATTTTGGAAACGGGTCGTCGCGTCCATCATCGATAGCGTCTTGCTCGTGATCGGCAGCGTGATCTGCGGGGGCATAGCGGGAGCCACGCTCGGCCTCGTGGTGGGTATTTCGGGCGGAGATATCAAGCTCATTGAAGTTGCCGGAGCCGCCATGGGCGCTATTCTTGGTCTGTTTCTCAATTGGCTTTATTTCACTCTCTTCGAAAGCTCATCCAAGCAGGCCACTCCAGGCAAGATGGCCATCGGCATTCTTGTCACCGACCTACAGGGCAATCCCATCTCTTTCGGCCAGGCCAATGGACGTTATTGGGGGAAAATAGTCTCTTCCATACCCCTTGGACTTGGCTTCGTCATGGCAGGGGTCACCGCAAAGAAACAGGCCCTACACGACAAACTTGCCGGGACGCTCGTGATCAGAAAGTGATCTGACACCCGCCTTGCAATCTTCTTATCCCCTCAGCATAATGCGTCGGCCTCATGAACCCCGCTGTTGAACAACGCGCCCTCCGCCTTGAGCAGGAGCTCCCCCGGATGACCGAGATCCTGATCCGTGAGTATGAGCCCGAGAAATTGATCCTCTTCGGATCGGTGGCCCAGGAAGAGATCCACGAGTGGAGCGACCTCGACCTGGTGGTGATCAAAAAGACCGACAAGCCTTTGCTGGAGCGAACCGAGGAAGTACTCAGGTTGATCCGCCCGAAGGTCGGCCTCGACGTATTGGTCTACACGCCGGAGGAGTTGGACAGCCTGGTGGACGAGCGGCGGGTCTTCGTGCTGGACGAAATCATTTACAAGGGAGCCGTAATGTATGAGCGCCGAAAATAGATGGGTCGCCTTCGCGGCGGAGGATGTGGCCATGGCCGAGGCGGCCCAAGGCCTGGGACTCTGGAACCAGGTCTGCCTGCACGCCCAGCAGGCCGCGGCCAAGTCGCTCAAGGCCTTCCTCGCCGAACGCCACCGCCCCATCCCGCTAGCCAGGCATATGGCGGAACTGCTGGCGCTCTGCGCGGAAGCCGACCAGAGCCTCTCGCGTTTCGAGGACCGCTGCTATGCCCTCGATAAATACCTGATCCCGCTGACCTACCCCGACGCCGTGCCCACCAGCCAGGCCGGCAGCCTGCCCACCGAAAAGGACGCCCAGGAAGCACTCGGCATCCTGAAAGAACTGAGAGAAGCGCTCCGGGTCGGGTAATCAGGCAGCACGTTAGAGGCAGAGGGGTGGCGGCAAGTGGGCCCCTGGCGGAGCGGAAGAGCCTACAGCCGAGTCTGCGGGGCTGCGACGGCGAAAGGATCTGAGCACGTCAGGGTAACTTGCCGACAGGACCCCGATGCCACAGGCGGCAGCACCCGCCTACACCACAGGCGAACCATGATGGTGGATCATCAGCCACCGCCCATGGTGTCGCTCATAAAGGTTGGTGGCGATCACGCGCGACTCCTGGCCCTCGCCACCCGGGCTGTTCATGATGTTCTCCGTGCAGAGCACCCACGCCACATCGCCCGCAACCTGGACCATGATATCGCTCAGCCGGAATTGCATTGAGAAGGTGTTGTTGAAGATCATCACCCAGCTGTCCCGGACGGCCGGCCAGCCGGAGCGCAAACTCCAGCCGGGATGGATGCAGGTGACGTAGTCCTCCCTGACCCACACCTCATCCATCTTTTTGATGTCGAGGCTCTCAAAGGCGCGATAGAAGGCCCCGTTGGCCTGCTCGACCTCCTCGATCATCTCCTGCAGCATGGGGAAAGACTAATCGCCTTCCGGCTCGGCGTGGCCGTGCTGGTGCTTGACGGTCTCTTCGTCGAAGAGGTCTTCCATGTCGCCGGAGATATCCTCCAATTCCGCAGGGTGCGGAACGACGGGGAGCTCTTTCTTCCTGGTCTCGGACGGTTTGGGCTCTTTGGGATCATCTGCCATGGCGAAGTTCATCCTACTCCAAGCCGGACGGGAATGCCACCGCGCACCTGCTCAGAAGGCGCGCACCGTCCCCACCATGGCGTGGCCATTCAGATTGCACTGAAACTGGTAGGTTTCCCCCTTCACAGCATAAAACCAGATCACGGCTTCTTCGCCTGGATTCAACACGATTCGGGACACGCGCTTGCCGCTATATTCGATTGTGCCGGTTCCCTGCACCTGGATGAGGGTACCGGACTCGAACAGCTGTAGGGATCTCACTTCGTGCTGGATCGGCCCGTCCTCCCGGTTCTGCACCACTAGGACGGCAAAGTTGTCACCGGGCAGGCTGACCGAGTCCGGATGGAAACTGAGTTGCTCGATCTGGACCACGTGGCCGAAGAATGACACGGCCGCGTCGGCGGAAGGAAAAGCCCCCAGCAAAAGACCAAAGACCAGCCCCGCGCCCGTCAATTTCCTGCCGGTCAGCCTGTCAGCTTTCATGGCAACCTTCTTCGCGCATAGCGTTGCTAATAACAATCAACGGCAGCCCTTTCAAGCCTGGTTGGAAGGCTCACACAGTATGTGTGCAGGAGAAATGCCAGGAGATTCCGTGGCTGGGTATTACGCTAAATCAAACAGATGGGTGTATGGAACTACCACAACGACGGACCGGCCAGCCCCTCAAAGGGTGGTTTTCAGCCAGAGCTGGCCGACCTGAATCAAACGTGGACGCCTGCAGAGTGCCGCCCGCGCCTGTTCTTCCAAATCAAGGGGTCCAGTACATTGCCGCAGCAGACGCACCGCCAGCCGTAGAAGCTGAGATGCCCACTGTCATCGAGCATATCGTAAAATTGATCTTTCACCATCAGTCCGCGACACCGTACGCACCGCATGGGAAGCCTCCTTTCACAGCAACGCCACAGGTTCCGCGAGAAGTTCCACCGAGACAGGGCACACTGTTCATGACATGAGTAATACGCAAAGCAGGTGCCAGACCCAAAGCACTCCCTCCTGAGAACGATTCAAGCCCAAGCCATTGATTTACCGCCTATTGCGAAAAATGCCCCCAGCCGGATGTAAGGTAGCGGCTACCCCAATGGAGCACACTGTGCCTATCAAGTCGGACAGCCCCTCAATCGACTTGACGGGGTCTGAGCCTTACTGGTAAAGGGAGAGCCATGACACCCGTGCGCAAGACGGTCGTAGCAAGAGAATGGATCATTTTCGCCCTGAGCTTCGGCCTTGGCGGCCACATCGCCCTGGGATTCATGTTGCATAACTCGACGCCCGAACGCTGGCAGACGATCGGTTGGAAGGCCATGTTTTTCGGGCTGTTCGTCTACGTCGCCGTCCAGGCCGGCCGCTCGATCTTTCTTGCGATCCGTTCGCGCCACACGAAACACGACGCCTGACACCATAGGGAGGAAACAGCATGGCCACAGGATCCACGGGCAAACCAAGCGAGAAGGAAGAAGAATACTTTGCCCGGCAGGCCATCGAACGGATGAAGAAGGAAGCCGCCGAGCGACAGGCCCGTATGGCCGAAGAGGAGCCGAGGCAGCTCAAGGAGCTCCACTACATGCACTGCCCCAAATGCGGGCACCAGCTCGCGGAGCTTGACTACAAGGGCGTCAAGATCGACCGTTGCATGAACTGCCAGGGCGTCTGGCTCGACGCGGGCGAACTGGAACAGGTTTCCGAGAAGGCAGGCTACCTCGGCGGGATGCTGAAGCTGTTCAAGTAACAGAACAATGGGCAGGGGCACGGCATGCCGTGCCCCTGCGCGTGCAGCGGATCTAGATGCAGTTGATCTTGGGCCCGTCGTCCTTGCGGGACTTCCAATATGCAAGCTTGTTCAGCGCGTTGAGGTAGGCCTTCGCGGACGCAACGATGATGTCGGTGTCGGCGCCATGGCCCGTCACCGTCTTCGGCCCCTCCTCCACTTTCACCATCACTTCGCCCTGCGCGTCCGTCCCGCCCGTAATGGCCTTGACGGCATAGGTCAGCAGCGTGCTTTGCGTTTTCGTCATCGCGGCGATCGTGCGGTAGGCCGCGTCCACGGGGCCGTCGCCGGTGCCGGTCTGTTGCGCAATCTTCCCGTCGATTTCCAGTTCGATCCGCGCCGTCGGTGTCTTGTCGGTCCCGCTCTCGACGTACAGTGACTTGAACCGGTAGGTCTCCGGAATGGTCTGGATCTCGTCGGCGACGATGGCCTCCAAGTCCTCTTCGTAGACTTCCTTCTTCTGGTCGGCCAGCCGCTTGAACCGCTCGAAGGCCTTCTGGAGCTCGTCGTCAGTCAGCTTGTAGCCCATCTCCTCCAGCCTCTGCTTGAACGCGTGCCGGCCGGAGAGCTTGCCCATGACAAGCGTGCTCTTGTTCAACCCGATGGACTCGGGCCGCATGATCTCGTACGTCGTCTTCTCCTTCAGTAGACCATCCTGATGGATGCCGGAGGCATGCGCAAAGGCGTTAGCCCCGACGATTGCCTTGTTCGGCTGGACCACCATGCCGGTGATCTTGCTCACCAGCCGGCTGGTCTTGACGATTTCTTCCGTTACGATCCTGGTGTCCGCGCCGTAGAAATCTTTCCGCGTGCGGAGCCCCATGGCAATTTCCTCCAGCGACGCGTTGCCTGCGCGCTCGCCGATGCCGTTGATCGTGCACTCCACCTGGCCGGCGCCTTCCACGATGGCCGCCAGGGAATTCGCGACCGCCACGCCGAGATCATTGTGGCAGTGGACGGAGATCACAGCCTGCTTGATGTTGGGCACGTTCTCCCGGATGCCGCGGATCAGCCGCCCGAACTCCTGCGGCGCGGCGTAGCCGACGGTGTCGGGGATGTTGACCGTCGTGGCCCCGGCCGCAATGACGGCCTCCAGCACCTCGAACAGGTACTTGGGATCGGACCGCGTGGCGTCCATCGGGGAGAATTCCACATCCTCCACGTAGCCGCGCGCGTGTGTGACCATTTCAACGGCGCGTTGCCGCGCCTGTTCCCGCGTCAGCCGGAACTGATGTTTGAGGTGGATGTCCGACGTCGAGATGAACGTATGGATGCGGATCTTCGGCGCGCCCTTCAGGGCTTCCCAGGCCCGGTCGATGTCCTCCGGGCGCGCGCGCGCCAGGCTGCAGATGGTCGGCCCTTCCACTTCATGCGCAATCCGGCGCACGGCTTCAAAGTCGCCCGGCGAGCTGTAGGCGAACCCCGCCTCGATGATGTCCACGCCCAGGCGCGCGAGCTGCTTGGCCACGATCAGCTTCTCGTCCAGGTTCATCGCCGCGCCGGGAGACTGCTCACCGTCACGAAGCGTGGTATCGAAAATGCGCACCATCCGACTCATCGGCATCTCTCCTTCTAATAAAAACAGCCTTCATCCCGGGCCGGGAGGAAGGCTGCAACTACCGACATGGACCTGTCGTTAGTCCTTCGACTCCCCCGGCGCACGCTCCGCTGCGGGTCCGGAGCGGACCGCCCGGCGCAACAGCCCCACCAGCAGCATGACCACACCCGACAACGCATAGCCGGCGAACAGCGCAAACAGCGCGATCTGGGGCGCCGCCGCGACCAGCATGATGACCAGCACGGCCCAGACGAGGTACATGAAGCCTTCCCCGGCCAGCAGCTTCACTCCCTTGAACTTCGTGTATTTGATCGTGCTGACCATCAAAAAGGCCAGGGCAAAGGCCACGCCCAGAATCGCGACCGGCATCACCTCCTGCCCCAGCCTAAGGATGTGGTGATCCAGGAGCATCAGCGAGGCCAGCACGGCGGCCGCCGCCGGGATCGGCAATCCCAGGAAGTAGCGGTTGTCCGACGCCGTCGTCAGCACGTTGTACCGCGCCAGGCGCAGCGCGCCGCAGCCCACAAAGGCAAAGACGACCGCCTGGCCCAGAAACCCGTATCCGCTCAGCGCCCACGAGTAGATGAGCACTCCCGGCGCGACGCCGAACGATACGAGATCCGCCAGCGAATCGTACTCAATGCCGAACTGGCTGGTCGTCTTGGTCCAGCGGGCGGATGAGCCGTCCAGCATGTCGAAGATCAACGCGACCAGGATGGCCACCGCAGCCTTCACGTAGTTGGCCCCGAACACGGCGATGATGGCGTACAGGCCGCAGAACAGGTTCCCCGTCGTGAACAGGTTCGGCACGACGTAAATGACCTGCCGGCGGCGCTCCCTCAGCGATGCTCGCATTCTCATGGCAGCACTCCTATGATCGACTCGCCCCCTGTGACCCGATCCCCCGCCTTGACCCGCACCTGCGTTGCAACCGGCATGTACAGATCCATGCGTGACCCGAACCGTATCAGCCCGTACCGCTCGCCGCGGGCCACCCGTTCCCCTTCCGACAGCCAGCAGACGATCCGCCGCGCCACGTAGCCGGCCACCTGCACGCACAGTATACGGCATCCGGCGTCCGTCTCGATCAGCACCGCCGTCTGCTCGTTCTGCAGCGTCGCCTCCGGCCGGCTCGCCATCAGAAACCTGCCCGGGGAGTAACTGACGGCCTTGATCAGCCCCTCGCAGGGCACGCGGTTGATATGCACGTTCAGCGGGCTCAGGAAGATGCTCACCCGCACCGCCCTCGCCTTGAGGAAGCGCGGCTCCTCTTCCTCCGCCACCGCCAGCACGCGGCCGTCGCCCGGCGACACGATCAGGTTGGGCCCGTCCGGAACCCGGCGCGGGGGATTGCGGAAGAACCAGCCCGTGAAAAGCGCCACGGCACCGAATAGCGCGCCCGAAACCGCCCACCCGAGGGCCCATGCCACAGCCGTCACAACGGCGGCGGCGACCAGGAAGGGCACGCCCTCGCGGGCGATCGGCCAGCCCCTCGCGCGGTCCGCCATACGTCAGTTCTTGGTCTTGTCGACCAACTGATCCTTCTTCAGCCAGGGCATCATGGCGCGCAGTTTTCCGCCGACCTCCTCGATCGGGTGCTGCTCGCCGCGCTTGAGCAGGGCGTTGTACTGGGGGCGGTTGGCCTGGCACTCGAGGATCCATTCCCTGGCGAATTGCCCGCTCTGGATCTCATCCAGAATGCGCTTCATCTCTTTCTTGGTTTCGTCGGTGATGACGCGCGGCCCGCGCGTCACGTCGCCGTACTTGGCCGTCGTGCTGATCGAGTAGCGCATATTGGCAATGCCGCCCTGGTAGATCAGGTCCACGATCAGCTTCACTTCATGGAGACATTCGAAATAGGCCATCTCCGGCGAATAGCCCGCCTCCACCAACGTCTCGTAGCCTGCCTGGATGAGCGCGGTCAGTCCGCCGCACAGCACGACCTGCTCGCCGAAGAGGTCGGTCTCCGTCTCCTCCCGGAAGTTGGTCTCGATGATGCCCGCGCGGCCGCCGCCGATCGCGGACGCGTACGCCAGCCCGATCTGCTTGGTGTCGCCGGACGGGTCCTGATGGAGGGCCAGCAGGCACGGCACGCCGCTGCCCTTCGTGTATTCAGACCGGACGAGATGGCCGGGGCCCTTGGGCGCGACCATGAACACGTTGATCGTGGGCGGCGGCACGATCTGTCCGAAATGGATGTTGAAGCCGTGTCCGAAGGCCAGATAGCTGTTCTTCTTCATGTTCGGGCCGATCTCGGCGCGATAGATGCCGGCCTGCGCTTCGTCCGGCGCCAGAATCATCACCACGTCCGCCCGCTTCACCGCATCCGCCACCGGCATCACTTTGAGCCCCATCCGCTCGGCTTTCTGCCAGGAGGCGCCTTCGCGCAGGCCGACGAGCACGTCCATGCCGCTCTCCTTCAGATTGAGCGCGTGGGCATGGCCCTGGCTGCCGAACCCAACAATCGTGATCGTCTTACCCTTCAGTACTTTCAAATCGGCGTCTTTATCGTAATAAATCGGCAGCATAATCGGTTCCCTTCCTACTTCTCTTCTTTTAGAATGCGCTTGGGCTGGGCGCCGGCCGGGCGCATCTGCTCGCGCGAGATCGCGACCCGTCCAGTCCGGACCACTTCCTTGATGCCCAGCGGCTGGAGCAGACCGATGGCCGCCTCGACCTTCTTGGTGTCCCCCGTGATCTCGATCGTGTAGGTGGTCGGCGTCGAGTCCACGACCTTGCCCCGGAAGATATCGACGATCCGGAGCGCCTCGGCCCGGTCCTCTTGCCGCGTGTGGATCTTGATCAGCGCCATCTCCCGCTCGACAAACTCGGCCTCGTTCAGGTCCACGACCTTGATCACGTCGATGACCTTGTTAAGCTGCTTGATGATCTGCTCGATGATCTTCTCGTCGCCCCGCGTGACGATCGTCATCATCGACATGGACGGGTCCAGCGTCGGCGCCACCGACAGGGTCTCGATGTTGTAGCCGCGGCCGCTGAAAAGGTTGGCCACGCGCGACAGCACCCCGAATTTGTTCTCCACCAGGATTGAGATGATATGCTCCACAAGTCGCTCCTTACGCTGTTAACACGGCGTCTTTATCCTCGCCGGCCACCTTGGACGCGGGCTTCTCCCCCCGCTTCATCTCCGGCGGATCTTCGAGGAGCATCTCGTGGTTGGCGCCGCCGGCCGGAATCATCGGGTAGCAGTTCTCATAGGCGTCCACCTCGATGTCCACCAGAACCGGCTTGTCGGTCTTCAGCGACTCCTTGATGACGTCGTCCACTTCGTCCACCTTCGTGGCCCGGAGCCCCACCGCGTTGAAGGCCTCCGCCATCTTCACGAAATCCGGGACGTTGTCCAGATAGGACGAGGCATAGCGCCCCTCGTAGAAGAGGTCCTGCCACTGGCGCACCATGCCGTGGAAATGGTTGTTGATGATGAAGGTCTTCACGGGCAGCTTGTTCACCATGGCCGTGGCCATCTCCTGCATGTTCATCTGGATACTGCCGTCGCCCGCGATGCAGAGCACCAGCTTGTCGCGGAACGCCGCCTGCGCGCCCAGCGCCGCCGGCAGCCCGAAGCCCATCGTGCCCAGCCCGCCGGAGGTCAGCCATTTGCGCGGCTTGTTGAGCAGGAAATGCTGGGCCGCAAACATCTGGTGCTGCCCCACGTCGGTTGCCACGATCGGCTCCCTGTCCTTCGTCAGCTGATAGAGGCGGTCGATCACGTACTGCGGCTTGATCTTTGCGTCCCCGGGCTGCGTGTAGGTCATCGGATGCTTCGTCCGCCAGGCATTGACCTCGTTCCACCAGGGCTTGCGTTGCTCGATGGAATGGCCGTTCGGCGTCGCCTTGAGCATCGCGTTCAGCTCGCGCAGAACGGTCTTAACGTCGCCCACGATCGGGACGTCCACGTGCACGTTCTTACGGATCGACGTCGGATCGATGTCGATGTGAATGACCTTCGCCTCCGGGCAAAATTCCGACACCTTGCCGGTCACCCGGTCGTCGAAGCGGGCACCGATCGCGATGACGAGGTCGGAATAGTGAATCGCCATGTTGGCGGCGTACGACCCGTGCATCCCCAGCATGCCCAGCGAGAGATGATGGGTGGCCGGGAACACGCCCAGCGCCATAAGCGTCTGGTCCACCGGAATCTGCGTCAATTCGGCGAACTCCATGAGCTCCGCGCTCGCGTTCGAGAAGACGGCGCCGCCGCCGACGTAGATGGTCGGCTTCTTGGCCTTGTGGATGGCGTCCACGGCCTGCTTGATCTGCCACTTGTTGCCGTCGTAGGTCGGGTTGTACCCCCGGATGGACACGCGGTCCGGATACCGGAAGTCAGCCTTGTTCATGGCCACGTCCTTCGGGATGTCCACGAGCACCGGGCCCGGCCGGCCGGTCATGGCGATATAGAAGGCTTCCTTGATGGTCTCCGCCAGGTCGTTCACGTCCTTGACCAGAAAGTTGTACTTGGTGCACGGACGGCTGATGCCGACGTTGTCCGCCTCCTGGAACGCATCGTTGCCGATGAGCTGGGTCGGAACCTGCCCCGTGAAGACGACGATCGGCACCGAATCCATGTAGGCGTCCACCAGCGGGGTGACGATGTTGGTCATGCCCGGGCCGGAAGTGACGAGCGCCACGCCCGGCTTGCCCGTAGCCTTCGCGTAGCCCTCAGCCATATGGCCCGCGCCCTGCTCGTGCCGCGTGAGAATGACTTCGATGTCCTTCTGTTGGTGCAGCACGTCGAAGATCTTCAACACCACGCCGCCCGGAAGAGCAAAGATGGTCTTCACCCCTTCCTTCTTCAGGCACTCCACAAAAATTTCGGCACCCGTGAGCTTCATCGCCGTCCCTGCTCCTCGTTAGAGAATAGTCTGAGCCCATTCGACGGGAACGCCCCTGTCCCCGCCTCTGAATACCCTGCAAATTAGCGTAGTTGGAAGAAACAAATTATCACAAAACGTCCGCGGTCGTCAACTCTTCGCCCCTTGACAGGCCTTCCACCCACTCGCTACGGTGAGGCTTGAGGTGAATTTCATGAATCGGCTCGTCGAGTGCGTCCCCAATTTCAGTGAAGGACGAAGGCCCGAAACCATCGACGCGCTGGTCGCCGCCATCAGCTCCGTCCCCGGCGTGGTTCTGCTGGACCGGCAGAGCGACGCCGACCACAATCGCTCCGTGTTGACCTTCATCGGGCCTCCCGAGGCCGTCGCCGAAGCCGCATTCCGCGCGGCCGAGCAGGCCCTCCATCGCATCGACCTGGCGGTCCACCGAGGCGAACACCCCCGCGTCGGCGCGACCGACGTGATCCCGTTCGTCCCGATCCGCGGCGTCACGATGGAGGACTGCGTGCATCTGGCGCGGACCGTGGGACGCCGCCTGGCGGAGGAGCTGCACATCCCGGTCTTCCTCTATGAGCAGGCCGCCAAAGTCCCGTCCCGATCCCGCATCGAGGACATCCGGCGGGGGGGCGTCGAGGAGTTGGGCGAGCGGATGCGAACGAGCCCTGAATGGGCGCCTGACTTTGGAGACGCGAAGCTACACCGGACGGCCGGGGCGACCATCGTGGGCGCGCGCCGCTTCCTGATCGCGTATAACGTGAACCTCGCCTCCACCGACCTCGACCTGGCCAAGGCCATCGCGCTCAAGGTCCGGGCCTCCAACGGCGGGCTCCCCTCGGTCAAGGCGGTCGGCATCGACCTGAAGACCCGCGGGTGCGTGCAGGTCTCCATGAACCTGACCAATTACGAAGAGACGCCCGTGCACGCGGCTTTCGAGGCGGTCAAGGCGGAAGCGGCCGGACACGGCGTCGCCGTCTGCGGCAGCGAAGTGATCGGGCTGATCCCCGAGGCGGCCGTGGCGCAGGTTGCCGAGCACTACCTGATGCTGGAAAGCTTTTCGATCAGCCAGGTGCTGGAAGCGCGGATGGTGCAGGCACTGGACTCGCTCAAGGACGATCCCCCGTTCCCGAGCTGCTGAAGCCGCTCACGCCGTACGAGGAGCGCCTGCGCGAGCGGCCTTAGCTTTCCATCATCTCCAGACGGGCGTCGAACTCGTGGTTGCATTGCGTGCAGCACACGCAGTCCCGTTCCATCGTGACCTCATCACTGGGAACGGCCATGCCGCCGCAGTCCGGGCACCGCCGCAGGTGGGCGGCCTCGTCATGGAGCGTTTCGAACTTCGAGCCGCGGAGGCAGTACACCGGCTCTCCGTCAAGCGCCCAGGACTTTCCGATGTTATCGGTTACCGGCAGAGTGATATAGTGATGCGCCGCGTAGTCCTCCAGCGCCTTCCTGGTGGCCAGTCCGTCCTTGATCACTTTCCCCGTCTTGGAGTCATAGAGCGCGTCACCCTTCACAATGACTTTGGTCGGCCCCATGCGACACCCCCCTTATTTGCTTCCCTCTTTCGGCTGGTAGCGCTTACGGGTCTGGTCCATCGCGCCCGTCAGCTCGTTCCATTCCTGCGCGGTCAGGAGCGCTCTCATCTTGAAACGCAGGCCCAGAATCTTCGTCGCGCTCGCCATCCGCGCGTTGTTCATCTCGTCCAAAACCTTCATGAACTGCTCCGACTTGGCGTCGTAGTCGGCGTTCATCACAGTCATCTGCTCGTGAAACGCGCGCGACGTCTGCGCCGAACCCTTGACCTCGGCGACAATGTCCTGCAGGATCGCCTTGGCCTGTTTGGCCTTCTCCGGGTCCTTCACCGTCTGGTCCACCATCGCGTTCGTCTCAACGACGCCCCGCGCAACCGCGGCTTCCCCGGAATGCATCCCCATGTCATGGCCCATGCCATGCCCATGGTGCCCGGCGCACCCGGCCACCGTCAGCGTCACCGCAATCAACACCAGCAACATCAGCTTCGAAGTTTTCATCTACGCACCCCCGATTTGTAGGATAGTCCACTATGTTTCTACCGCAATTCTACCTTGAAAGGAAGGGTCGGTTGACCGGAAACAGGTTTGACACTACAATGGCGCCGCCATGGCCGCGAAAACCCGCATTCACGCCCTGCTGGAAAAAGAGCGGACCCTCATCTTCCCCGGCG